>CACYCQ010000128.1:0-5730 GCA_902772995.1 uncultured Eubacteriales bacterium | reverse complement strand
GCTGATCCGTCTGATCCAGGAAGTTGAAACCAATGGAGCTTCATCAGGAATCACCCTGATCTGTGATGCGCAATGCACAGTGCTTACGGCAGTTGACTGGAAACTGAGACTCTCCTTCATGAGTCGCCGAATCGTCTTACTCGATGAAACGGCTGGATTTCTTCGTTCCAAGGAATTCGCGGAACTGGTCAGGGGTTCAGACAACGTTTTTGTGATCGCCTCCCGGGATGCACTCAGCCAGCTGCCCTACAGCGTGGATGAAATCTATGGACCCCAAAACGTGTCCAAGACGCAGAAATACAGGACATATCGACGAGTCTGCAATGAAATGGTTAAACTGGTCAATCTGGAACCTCGGAGGAATGCCGAACCCGAGGTGATCATCGCTGAGGATTCAAATTCCGGATATGAGTTTTTCTGTATGCTATATGGGAACAGATGCATTTCTGCCAGGGGAAAGCGCAATGTCTATGACCAGATCCGGCGCGCGAAAGGGAAACCTGTGCTGGCTATCGTGGACGGCGCGGCCTTTGGTTCGGAGATTGGAAATATCCATCGCTTTCTGAAAGCGAGCAGGGTCAACTGACCCCTGGTTGCACCGGAATCCTTTGAATACCTGATTCTCTGCGCAGGACTGATGGATGTACCCAAGGGATTTCTGGAAGAGACCTATCTGTATGCTGACAGCAGGAAGGTCTCCAGCTGGGGGGAGTTTTATACCACGATCCTTGCAGACATCTCCCGTAACACGGTTTATCAGTACAGCAAGACCAGACTGGCTCCGGCGTACAGGACGCAGGGGGCGGTTTCGAAGATCGCATCTGTGCTGCCGGAAACTCTCATGCCTGAGGAAATCAGAAAATGACAGGCGAGGATGCCGAAGGGGACGGCCCGGGCCCATTGGAAGGGCTTGGACAGACAGATGATCCAAAGGCTGTAGATGCTGTGCATTTGCTGTTTGGGGGACCTGCCTGGAGAGATGGGGGCAGGCGTTTTCAGGGAGCTTCCTGGGGAAGGTGCCCGGAAAGCGGAGCAGGACCTTCCGGAGACTTTCCGGGACTGGAAAATGAAGCCGTCCCTGCCTGGCTGGGGCCCTGACACCCGGTTGGCCGGCAGGCCCCTTTCTTCGATTCCGGTTTGCTCCCAGGTCCGACAAGGATGTGGTGCATGACGGGGGGATTTCCCTGCCGAGGAGCGGATTTGAGGCTCCTTCCCCGTCTTCCGTGCCGGACAGCCGTTCATGAAAGGCCCGGGATGCATACAGAAAAGGCGGGTGGAATTGTGACAATCCGTCAATCGCAGGGTTGTTTCTTCTAAGCTCGAGTGTTATAATTTTGTCGATATAGGACAAAACCCGATCGTCAGGTTCGGTAAATCGAGATATTCCCGAATGTTCCCTCCCGGAAATGAAGTGCTCAGATCTCCTGGTTGTGTTGCACCTGGGCAGCTGCGGTGTTTCAGGTCCGGGAGAGGGATTTTCTGCAGGGCGGATTCGGGAAAGAGGAGGAAGGATCGTGTACAAGAAGAAAACACGGGGATGGTCCAGACACATGGACTTCATGACGATGGACGTCGTGTCTCTGGAAATCGCTTTTCTCCTTGGAGCTGGAATCTGCTTTGGCTGGGATCAGCTCAACGTGAACTTCTTTGCCATCACCCTCGCCATGAACATCGCAGCGATGGATTTTGTCATCATGATCTTTACCGACTGCTATGACGGGGTGATCCGCAGAAAGCTCTTCAATGAGTTTCTGGTGGCCGCGCGCAGTGCCATTTACATCTCCAGCGCCACCCTCTTCTTTATCGGCCTGACGTATACGGGACATCGCGGAAATATCTATCCGATGCTGATGCTGTCCATTCTTCTGTATTTTGCGTTGACGCTGCCGACACGCGAGCTGTGGAAGCGGTACCTTCGGCATCGCCTGCAGATGAAGAACCATACCGGCATGCTGATTGTAGCCCGTACGGACCGGCTGAAGGACCTGGTTCCCCAGCTTCAGGAACATAACTATGACCAGTTCCGGTTTGTAGGGGTGGCGCTGGCTGAAGACAATCCGGAAGTGCACAAGGCGGAAGAGCTGCTTTCGGAAATGGAGACAAAGCAGCTTGGAAAGCTGGAGGTGGTGACGGTCAAGGATCAGCTGGTTCAGTACCTGATCTACCACTGGGTGGATGAAATCTACCTGGATGTGCCCGTCGGCGAGGAGATGCCTGTCGAGATGATCAATGAGATCATGGATATGGGCATCACGGTTCACACGGCCATTCCTCATATTGAGGAACTGGAAGCCCGTCACAAGAATATCGAGTGGATCTGCGGCAGCGCCACCATCACAACGAGCCTTGGATATGTCTCGGGCCGTGACCTGTTCCTCAAGCGCACCGCGGATATTGTGGGAGGCGTGATCGGCTGTATCCTGATGGGCATCATCTTCATTTTTGTGGCTCCGGCCATCTATATCGCCTCTCCCGGGCCGATCTTTTTCAAGCAGGACCGGATAGGGGAAAACGGCCGCAAATTCAAAATGTACAAATTCCGGAGCATGGTGCTGGATGCGGAGAAGCGCAAGCTGGAAGTGGCCCGCAGTACGGGCCAGGAGAATGAACTGATGTTCAAGATGCGCTACGATCCCCGGATCATCGGACAGCGCCAGCTTCCTGACGGAACATGGAAGCGGGGGATCGGGGGATGGATCCGGGACCTCTCCCTGGATGAATTCCCGCAGTTTATCAATGTCCTTCGGGGGGACATGTCGCTGGTGGGCACCCGTCCGCCGACGGTGGAGGAATGGATGAGATACAAGCCCTCCCACCGTGCGCGCATGTCCACAAAACCCGGAATCACCGGACTGTGGCAGGTCAGCGGCCGGAGTACCATCCGGGATTTTGATCAGGTTGTTCAGCTGGACAGGGAATACATTGAGAACTGGTCCCTGATGCTGGATTTCAGGATCCTTCTGAAGACCATCCAGGTGGTTATTATGCGCAAGGGGGCTATGTAGTTTCAGGGATTCAAAAGAAACATAAAAAAGCAATGGCGTCCCATTCAGGCGAATGACCGGGAAAGGACGTCATTGATAGGTTTCGTACTCCTGTCGCAAACGCATTTCAGATGGAAAGTGTTCATGTTGCATATGTCCAGGAATCTGAGACCCTGCCTTTTTACTTCCGTGTTCCCCGGATAAGGTCACTTCTCCAAATCTTATGCTGAAGAGAGGACAGCACTCTTAGTTACAATTGTAAAATCAATATATACTAATAAATATGATCTGTTCGTTTTTTGTTTTTTTGTTATAGTGATTATAAACGAAAGGGATCTTTGAATAATATGGGTTTTCCCAAATAAGTTGTGCGATCAGATTGTTTCTGTCTGAGTTTACTTTTGCTTGCACGTATAGACGATAGTCGGGAGGAGGTGTCATGGATGCTGGGCAGGAATATTTTCTTATATCGCCTGAAAAAAGGGTTGTCCAAGAAGGAGCTGGCAACGGCGACAGGGATCCCTCTGAAGGACATTACACGCTATGAGCAGAATCAGCGTATCCCGGATTTGGCAACAACCCGGAAGATAGCGAATGCTCTGGGAACTAACCTGGCTGCGCTGATGGCATCAGTCTCGGATACGCATCATTTTCAGCATGGTGAATACAGGAAAAACAGCAATTTGACAAAGAAGAATCAAACCCTGATCTGTGCCAGTGTTGAAGACTATTTTAATCGTTTTCTTTCAGTATCCGATATATTGGGGCAAGAAGTTCTACGGGATGCGCCTCTGTGTCATTCGATTATTCCCACCATGGATCCCGAGAAAGACGCAGGGAAGCTGCGAGAAATACTGGGTTTTTCACAGGAAGGCCCTATTCCGAATCTGATCGATGCATTGGAAAACAAAGGGATTCTCATTTTCCAGCTGAATATTGAAAATGATCGATTTTCCGGAATGAACGGTTTTGTTGACAGCAGGCCTTACATTGTTATCAACAGCAATATGACGGCTGAGCGGCAGCGGTCAACGCTTGTTCATGAGATAGCGCATCTCTTCTTCACGATTCCTGAAAAGGATGATTCCGTTTGGGAAAAACACATGACCGCCGTCAGCGGAGCCTTTCTGTTCCCAGAGGACGATGCAATAAATGAGCTGGGAACAAAACGAACCGATGTCACTTCTGATATGGCGATGGTTGCCAAGGAGTACGGTATTTCCTTGCAGATGGTGGCAAAACGCGCACAGATGCTTGGAATTCTCAGTGATTCGGCATATAAAAGATTTAATATCATGCTCAGTCAAGGCGGTGGTCGAAAGAACGAACCCAGCCGGATTGAAGCAGAAAAGACCAGTCTGTTTAAACAGCTGGTTCTTCGTGCTATCGGAGAGGAGGAAATTTCTTTTTCCAAAGGAGCTGAGCTTCTGCAAATTCCCCTGACGGAAATGCGTCAGATGGCTTCCCTGCAGGAGGTGTACTGATGCAATTTATCAGCAGCGACTCTAACATCTGGCTGGATTTCAATGCAATCCGTCGTCTGGAGGCTCCCTTCCTGCTAAAGGAGATCTATTCCTTTCTGATTACCCGTGACACTTTGGAAGAAGAGCTGATTTATCCGACGGATCTGGGAGAAAAGCTTACAGGCCTTGGGTTGCAGCCGGTAGAGCTCTCAAAAGAAGAGTTTTTGCAGGCTGAGGAATATCAAAAAAATTATAAAGCCCTTTCATCCTATGACACTTATGCCCTGGCTATCGCCAAGTCCCGCAGAATGATTCTCTTATCCGGTGACGGGGCGCTCAGGAAGGCTGCAGTTAAGGAAGGTGTTGAAGTCCGTGGCACGATCTGGATTGTTGACAGATTAAAGGAAGAGGGATGCATTTCCATTCCCGATTATCGGTCAATTCTTCAGGACATCCTGAGTCATTGCGGAAAAGATTGTTATCTTCCGATATCAGAAATTATAGATAGATTAAAACGATTGAATTACTAAATATAAAATATTTTATTATAAACTGAGAATATAAAAGGCCAAGTGAAACTGAAAAGTACCAACAGGTGGCCAGAGAAACGAAAGCACTGCCTGCTTTTTTAAGATTGTCAAATGATGATTTGTTTGAAACGGAATGGGGAATGCTTTGAGCTGGGCATCTGATTACCTCAAAATCTCTCCGGAAACCCTGTGAGGGAGGCCAATCGGCCTCCCTCACAGTTTTTATTCCCGGGGAGAGGAGCGCTGAAAGCGGGGAAGGCGCTCACAGTATCGGACGGCATCCAGGAAGCCCTGGTACATGCGCTCAATGCTGACTTCTTTGCGGAAGGTCTCCCGGGTGGCCCGGACCATTTCCTCCCGCCGGGCATCATCGGCCAGGAGATCCAGGACGTACTGCCTGTAATCCTCCTCATCCCGGGCAAAATACCCGGTGACCCCGTCCTTGATGTAGTAAATCTCCGGCGCGTGGTGGCATTTGAGCACCACGATGGGCAGCCCCCAGAACATGGCCTCATTGACCGCCAGCCCGATATGTCCGGGAGTGCTGAACACGTCGCCGATTTTGTACACCGCATCCCCCTCGGGACCGTAGATTTCTCCCAGATAGTACAGGTTGTCGTGGGCATCGCACAGGGCCTGAAGCTCCGGGGTGAACCCGGCGCCCATCATGACCACGGCCACGTTGTCGACGTCCTTGAAGCTGTTCATGACCAGCTCCGGCCGCTTGTAGGGCTGCATGCGGGAGATGTACAG
>CACYCQ010000127.1:0-6279 GCA_902772995.1 uncultured Eubacteriales bacterium | reverse complement strand
GGTTCACATCGAAGGTCACGTCCTCCACCGCACGCACCACAACGCGCTTGCGTCCGAATCCGTCACGGAACTCCTTGGTGAGGTGACGGACCTGAAGGAGTGGTTCAGTGTTGTTCATCGGCTGCCTCCTTCATCCTTCTGATACGTTCCCGGAGAGACTCGGACATTTCAATCCGGGGGGCCTTGGGATGCAGCAGCCAGGTGGCTGCCATATGCGTTTCGCTCAGGCGAAACAGCGGCGGCTCACGTTCAAAATCAATGGCAAGGGCATAGGGATTCCGGGGAGCAAATGCATCTCCGTGAATCTCCTGACTCATGTCCGGGGGCGCACCCGGAATGGCTTCCAAACGCCCGCGGGTCTCCATGTCCGGCATGGATCCCAGAAGTGCCCATGTATAGGGATGTGCAGGATGAAAAAAGATTTCCTCGGTTGTTCCTTTTTCTACGATCTTTCCTGCATACATGACCTCGATGCGGTCTGCCATCTGTGCAACCACACCCATGTCATGCGTGATGAAGACCTCCGAAAGCCCGCGCTTTTGCTGAAGTTCCTTGATCAGTTCAAGGATCCTGGCCTGGACGGTGACATCCAGCGCGGTGGTGGGTTCATCGCAGATCAGGATTTCCGGGTCGCCCGCCAGCGCGATGGCAATGACAATCCGCTGGCGCATTCCTCCCGAAAACTGAAAGGGGTACTGTTCAATGCGCCGCTCCGGCTCATCGATGCCTACATCCCTGAGGAGGGAGATGGCCTTGCGGGTGGCTTCTGCCGAGGACATTCCCCGCTTTTTGAGCACCTCGGTGATCTGGTTTCCGATCTTCATGATCGGATCCAGTGCCGAGAGGGGGTCCTGGAACACCATGCCGATCCGGCAGCCGCGGATTTTGTGCATCTGTTCCTCGGTGGCCTTTGCCAGGTCCAGACCGTCATAGAGAATCTTTCCGGACTCCACGCGCCCGTTGGCGGAAAGAATGCCCATGACGGCTTTCATGGTCACGGATTTTCCGCTGCCGCTTTCCCCCACCACCGCCAGGGTTTCTCCCCTGTGGAGCTTAAAGCTCACGCCGCGCACCGCATGCACCAGGCCTTCATCCCTGCTGGAAAACGAAACCACCAGATCTTCAACAGACAGAAGGACTTCACTGTCCATCACTGCAGACGCCCCCTTTCACTGGGATCCAGGGCATCCCGCAATCCGTTGGCCAGCATGTTGAAGGCCACCATCAGCACGGAAATGAGGATCGCAGGGAACAGCGTCTGGTAGGGATACTGCAGAAGGACCGACTGGCCCGAAGAGAGCAGCACGCCGATGGACGGCTCCGGCGGCTTGATGCCCAGACCGATATACGCCAGGAAGCTCTCGGAAAAGATGGCCGAGGGAACCGCGATCATGGTCCGGGTGATCAAAGGACCGATGGCATTGGGCAGAATATGCCGGAAAATCAGATTTCTGTCCGGCACGCCCAGGGACCGGGCCGCAAGGACATACTCCCTGCCCTTGAAGCGGTAATACTGCGCGCGGGTCAGGCGGGCGGTTCCGATCCAGCCGGTGATGGTCAGCGACAGGATGATGGAGAACATGCCGGAGCCGAGCAGCAGCATGAAAAGAATGGTCACCACGATATAGGGAAGTCCGTCCAGCACCTCCGCCAGGTGGCTGAGCACAATGTCCACCGTTCCGCCGTAGAAGCCGGCCACGGAGCCGTAGACCACGCCGATGATCAGGTTGGTGATCACGGAGATGAAGGCGATCAGCAGAGAGATCTGGGTTCCCTTGAAGAGACGCGTCATGATGTCCCGTCCCAGATAGTCTGTTCCAAAGAAATAGTATTTTCCCTCAGGCACGCCCGCAAAGACGTACATGTCCACCAGCGCGTCGCAGGCTTCCTTCCCGGAAACGGTATAGGTGCGCAGCACCTTCAGCACGGACCCTTCAGGATAACGGGACGTGTTGTTCAGCGCACTGGGCTTGACGCCAATCACCGTGCGCGTACCATCGGCAATTCCCAGCTTCTCAAGCACGGGAATCCTGGGGGGAATGTTTTTCAGCTTCACATTCTGTTCCGTATAGCCGTAGCCGCTGATCTGGGGAACCAGAAGCGCGAGGGCAATGATCAGCAGCACCACACAGATGGAGAGCACGGACACCCGGTTTTTCATCAGGCGCCTGAAAGCATCCATGTAAAAGCTGTCCGCCCGGACTTTTGAAACCTGGTCCATTTCCGGACGGTCCTTCACGCGGACAAACAGCTCCTCCGGCAGATCCGCCAGTTCCTGGGGAAGGTGGTCGCGGTCCACAATCATTCCTGTCCACCCCCGATCCGGATTCTGGGATCAATGATGCCGTAGGAGACATCAATGATAAAAATGGTCAGCAGAGATGTTACGGAATACATCATCAGCAGGGCCACCGTCAGGAAATGGTCTCCGGCCATGATGGAATCCACCAGCAGGCCGCCGATACCGGGCACCGCAAAGATCTTCTCAATCACAAGAGACCCTCCCATGATTCCCGTAATCAGCGGAATGATGGTGTTGGCAATGGGCACCAGCGAATTCCGGAACGCATGGGCAACCACGGCCTCTCCTCTGGTCAGGCCCTTTGTGCGGGCAAGCAGCATATACTCGGAAGAGAGCGACTCGATCAGTTCTCCCCGCAGGTATCTGGCAATGGTGGCAAGCGGTCCAAGGGACAGCGCGATGACCGGCAGCACCATGGAGGCGACGATCTGGCCCGTCGTGGAGGCATGCGTCAGGTACAGCGTGGGAAACACGGGCCACTGCAGCGTAAAGAGATACTGCAGAAGCGATGCAAAGACAAATGACGGGACCGAAATGAAGATGACGATCAGAAAGGAGATCAGGTTGTCCGTCATCTTCCCCCGCTTGAGTGCAGCGATGGTTCCCGCGAGGATCCCCAGCGGAATCGCCAGGATCAGGGAGGCGGCATTGAGGATCATGGTGGTGGGGACTCTCTCCCAGATGATCTCAAGGACGTCCATCCCGGGGCGGATTTTGACAGAAGTGCCAAAGTCGCCCCGGGTCAGGACCCCTGAGATGAAGTACCCGAACTGAACCACCATCGGCTCATGCAGATGCATCTTTTCCTCCAGCTTCTGCTGTATCTCTGGTGAAATATCCGGATTTTCAAAGATGCTCAGCGGCATCAGCCGGATCACCCAGAAGGACAGTGTCAGAATCAGGAACAGCGTGACCAGCATGGCCGCGAATCGTTTCAGAAAATACTTGAACATCTCTTGCTTTCAGCAATCCTTTATTCGTTGATATCGCCGTAGGGAAGTCCCCATCCGATCACCGGCAGGTACTGCTTCATGGGCAGGACCACCCTGTCGGAATAGAGCTCATATCCCACTTCCTGGCAGACCGGGATATGGATCACCTTATCCAGATAGATCTTCTCCAGCTTCGCAGTCTCATCAAGCAGGCGGTCGTAGTTCATCCGGACCTCATCGCTGTCGCACACTGCATACTGGGCATCAAATTCCGCATCCACATAGACATTGGGATGATTGGCATATCCGCTGGTGAAATAATAGAAAGCCGCGTGCGGATAGGTCCGGCTCAGGGTACGGCTCCAGTCATTGGGCGAGAGATCCCACTGATCGGTGCCCTTCTTGAATTCCGTGGTGCTTGTGGAATACGTGACGGACTTCAGCCGGATCCTTCCGTTGAAGACCTTGGGCAGTTCCTCCTGGAGGTATTCCGCCGTGGGCTTCCAGGAAGCCTCATTGGGATTGTAGCCGATGATCAGGGTCAGCACGGTATCCTTGGGCATCCCGAATTCTTCATAGGCGGCATCCAGATACTTGTTGGCCATCTCCGGATTGTAGCCGGCCGGGCCCCAGGATTCTACCATCTCGGTAACTTCCTTGCCCTGGGCAGAATCCCTGTAGGCCAGTCCGGAAGGAGAATAAATGCCGGCCTGGTTGTTGACATAGGTGCCCACCGCTTCCTGATAGCCAAAGATTTCCTTGGCAATCACCGGGCGGTTGATGGCATAATACAGGGCCTTGCGGTAATTGTTCGAACTGCAGATGGGATTGTCCGGATTCTTGTCATTGACATCGATGTGATACACCGTAAGTGAACCGATCTCCTCAATTCGGGGATCGTCAATATACTGCTCAAGTGCGGAAGGATCCGGGGTATACAGGTCCAAGTCGCCCCTCTCCCACATCTCCATGCGGGCATTGGCTTCAGGAATGATATTGACTTCAACGCGGTCATAATGGCACAGATCCGGGTTCCAGTAGTGCTCATTGCGCTCATATACCTGAATGGACTTGTACACCCACTTGGTAAGCTTGTAGGGGCCGCTGCTCATCCAGCGCTCCACGGTCAGACCGTAGTCGCTCTTGGTCCTGTCCTCATTCATTCCGGCTTCATAGAGCGGCTCATAAAGCGGGACCATCGCACGTGTGGTAAAGTGGTTGCAGACATCCATCTGCGTGACCTCATCCTCGGTGATGATTTCAAGGCAGCCGTCCTCGGTCTTCCTGATTCCCACGTCTTCCCATGCCACCGGCTCCGCTTCGGTCTGAATGGAGTACGCCTTGGCATTCTTGATGTTGATGGCCTGAGAGGAAATGAAATCGGCCATGGCATTGGTCAGCTTCGGGTCAAGGCCGGTCTTGAGAGAGTAGACAATGGTGTCCGCCGTGATGGGCTCCCCATTGGCAAAGCAGGCTTCCGGACGGATCTTGATATGCCAGGTGTTCTTGTCCACCTGCTCCGGCATTCCGTCTGCGATTTCTCCGATAAACTCATACCCCATCCCGTCTTCTGTGGGAATCGCGCGATACAGCGTGGCGCCGCAGTAGGTCATCGGGGTGTTGATCGACGACTCGACGGAAGTCTGTCCGTTCATGGTCGGGCAGTCATCCTTCAGGTAGATGTGCAGCACCTTTTCCGCCTGCGCACATGCACACAGCACGGTCAGCAGCACTGCCGCCAGAAGCAGTCCCCATACTTTCTTCATGGTAATACCTCCTCTTTTTTTCTCTTCGCCCTTCAGGCAGTCAGTAAAGCCCACAGGACAGCGCAGAGCATCAGGCCCGCGGAAATTCCCAGAAGCCATCCGGCATCCCGGTGAATCTCCGTACGGTTTCGGTAGGCATGAAAAGCTTCCGTTTCCTCACGGCCTCCCCTGAATTTTCCCACGAGGATCTGTCTCAGCATCCCGACTCCCCAGACCATGGCATCCAGCGCCCTCAGGTTGGTCATGAGGTGGATCAGTCCGATGAGAAGATATCCACTTGCCAGGGAAAAAAGAAGATCGGGCCCCAGATGGCGTCCTGTTCCGCTCCGGGATGTCAGGATAAACAGGGCCAGCCCCGTCACCGTGGGAAGCAAGAGGCTTTTCAGCCATTCCCGCCTGCTTTGCACATTGTTCCTCATTTCTATCTGCCCGGTCTGTGCAGCTTTTCTTTCCAGAACGGCGAATTGATGTTGCTTTAATATATCACATTTGGGGATATAGGAAAACACAATCTTTTGTACGGTATCTTTCTTTTCTGCATCTTGTAATCCTCGAACTTCAATTCCATCCCTCCGGGAAGCATATGGAACTGAAGCGGAAAGCAGCCATACAGAGCAAATCATGTGTTTTTCACCGGCGATTCGGTCAGTCAAGTTTGCCCCATGATTTCTCCGTCAATGGAAAGAAAGAACCCAAAGACTGATCATTCTGTCAGTCCCGAAAAAAACAACGTCTGACGTCAGAGGATGCGCGGGATGAGCCGATCGTCTCTCGTCCGGTGTGAATGAAGAAATGTGAAGCTGTCACCTCAACGCGCTGACCGTAGATACCATTAAAAAACCCCTTCTCTTCGTCTGGAAGAGAAGGGGTTTCCGAATTTATTGGGCAGCGGTCTTCAGCACGATAACCACGTCACCGCAGGTCTCAGGTGCGGGATACTCAGTGGAATCCTTTTCATAGCCCTTGGGCGGCTTGAGCAGGTGCACGGTGTAATGACCGGGCTGTTCAGCAAAGATCGCCAGACCGGTTTCATCGGTCTTTTTCATCATGCAGGACACATCGGAGCAGAACTGAATCGTTGCACCGGCAACGGGATTTCCCTTCTCATCCGCACAGTAGACCCTGTATTCCGTACCATTGTTCTCGGTCGCGGGCTTGGGAAGCTCGGCAGCCGTTTCTGCCAGAACGCCCACAGCCATGCAGACAAGCAGCAGAGCTGCAAGCATCATCGTAAATCTCTTCATTCTGGGCTCAACCTCCTCTATTCTGATTAACAGCC
>CACYCQ010000126.1:0-2158 GCA_902772995.1 uncultured Eubacteriales bacterium | reverse complement strand
TTCACCCAGCCGGAGCCGTTCCATGGCTCCGGCCCCGTCCATCCTGGTCATGTTCCTTTCATATTCGGACATCAGCAAGTGAATTCCCGTGCGGGTCCACATTTCACAGCCGCATCCCAGACAGGTGTCCCGGTCCTGCTGCGTACACGGGAGGCCGGCACAGCGGCGCAGACACAGGCACAGGGGGTTCTTCCCGGGGACGGCATCTCTGGCCACCCTGACAAGCAGTTCACGGAGGCATTCTTCCGTGAAGCCTTTTCCGAGGATTTCCGTAAGCTGCGCATAAATAGCCTTCATGGCCTGACGTGTCCCTTCCGTTACCTTTTCCAGCTGCGTGCTGCTGAGGCCAATCTCCTGAATCAGCAGGGTCTGCCGGTGGAGGTCCAGGACCCGAAAGGCATTCCCGCTGGCCCGGTTCAAAAGGAGCACCGGGACAAAGCCAAAGATCCCCCGTTCAAACATTTCTTCAGCAACCAGCGCCGGGGTTTTCCCGGTAAAGCTGCAGTCCCGCAGATAGTGTTCCGTAGTGGCGGACAATTCTCCCGGACGAAGCTTGTGTCCCCTGAGAAGGTAAGCCAGAAGCGTTCCCTGCAGACGGACGGGACCCGAATCATCCGCAATTTCCTGCACTCCCTGGAGATAGGACTTGTTGAGTTTCAGGGTGCGCAGGATAAACGCCCCGCCGTTCAGACTGACAAACTCCTTTCCAAAGAAAGCCTCCAGCTCAACAGATGTCGCATATCTGCGGCGAAGGAGAGGTGCTTCCTCTTCGTGGAACGAGCAGACCAGGGCAAGGATGGTCCCAAACAGGGACTTCATGTCCTCCGGGATGCTGACAATAACATTGGGCACGCCATGTGTGTGCCGTGTCTTTTTCGGGGTTGCAGGACGCAATTCCATGAGGCATATCCATGCGTTGACGAACTCGACAGCATCCTCTATACTGAATTTGCCGTTCAGGATGCTTTCCCTCAATTCCTTGCCAGTCATTGAGGGTTTGGGAACAGGAAGAAGTTGGAGATCCGGGATGCGCACTGCGCAGACAAAGTGCAGTGCGACAAACAACCAGAGCTCTGCGTTTCCCGCATCCTCAGCGGCTTTTTCTATATACCTGCCCTCGGAGACTGCCGCCTGACTGAGGACAAGTTCGGCCATGCGCGAAAAGGTGGACAGGGGCCATGCCTCTATTAATCGCATGCATCTCCGGATGACCCGGACGGGATCTGTCTCATCCTGGCTTTCGAAAAATCTCAGCAGAACCTCCATGGATGCTGAGGAAAGCACTTCTTCAGCTTTGGACAGGATGTCCGAAACAAGATCTTCCGTGAAGACCTCAGGGTCCCCCGAAAGAACCGACAGAAGAAAATCCAGACAGACCAGATGCGCATCACCGGGGTTCTGCCTGGAAACAAAGGCCATCCACCGGTTCATGAATGCCGGCAGGTCAGAACAGAAAGTCTCCTGCAGCAGCGCCAGCTTTTCCTTCGTCCCCAGCCCGCAGGATTTCAGCCAGAGATCCAGCCTGGGAAAGGATTCCGGCGGATCCATCAGGCAAATCTCTGTTCCCTTGCCCTCGGTTGAAAGCCCAAACCATCCGTTTTCCTCAAAAAACGCCACTGCATGCTGGAATTCTCTGGAAACGTCCAAATTCAGATGTAGCGAGGATGCGTGGCTGCAGAGGACCTCACGAAGCAGAACCTTTTTACTCATGGCGGTTCCCTCCGGTTATCCCCAGAAGGGACTCTGTCAGTTTCGCTCCTGCCATCCGTGCAGCAGCATTGATTTCGCCCTTGTTCTGGTAGTAGGTCACCGCGCTTTCAATGGACCTGTCCCCGCGCCATCTGGCCAGCTCAGCCGGACTGACCCCGCGAAGGACCAGCTGCACCGTAAAGAAATGCCGGAATGCGTGACTGCCAAACCCGCGGCGCTCAATTTCCTCCGCCATCAGCTTCAGGGTGCGGTCGCCGCTGTCATGCAGGGCAGGACAGAACCACTTTCTGACCACCCTTTCCAGGCGGTTATCGTAGTTGTCCCAGGTCATGGCCCTGCCCTGGGAATTCAGAAACATGGGCAAATACTCATGATCAAAATTCTGCCCGGAGAGCCATTCCCTGTGAGATTCCCACGCAGTCAGAAAAGCATGTACGAATTCGGGATA
>CACYCQ010000125.1:0-6411 GCA_902772995.1 uncultured Eubacteriales bacterium | reverse complement strand
TTCTGCGCTCCCTCCGCAGTCTCCACCACCTGCCGGTTTTCAAGCGTTCCCCTCAGGATTCTGCACAGGGCCCGCCGCTCAGCGCCGAAGCGGCGCACAGCGTAGCATACCCCGCGAAAGGGAGCCGCCTCCGCCTGGGAGTCGCGCCCGAAAAATTCTGGCAGTGCAGAAAGAAAAGCGGCAACACCCTCCCCCTTCAGGGCGCTGCCGGTAAACACCGGAAACAGCCGCTGCTGCCCGAATTCCCTGCGAAGAACATCCGCTGCCAGCGCCTCGTCCCATTCGCCGCTGAGATAGATGTCCATGAGCTGCTCATCCCTTGAAGCCAGCTCCTCCCGGAATTCACCGCTCTGCGGATCAAAGAGCACGAAATCCGGGTCCTGGGCCCGCAGCGCATCCAGGGTTCCCGCCACATCCGCGCCCGGCAGATCGCACTTGTTGACAAACACCATCATCGGCAGCTTCTGCTCCCGGATCTGGCGCAGGCGCAGCCGGCTTCCCGCATCCATCCCCTCCGAGGCGGAGACGACCAGCAGGCAGCCGTCCATCACCGAGAAGGCACGTCGGGTTTCCGCCATGAAATCCCGGTGACCGGGGGTATCCATGAGCGTGACTGTCATCTCTCCCAGGGGCAGGTCTGCCTGTCCCGAAAAGATGGTGATCCCCCGCCGGCGCTCCTGAGCGTCGGTATCCAGCATCGTGCTGCCTTCATCCACTCTCCCTGCCCGGGAGATCACATGGGCTTCCAGCAGCAGCCTCTCGCAAAGGGTGGTCTTGCCGCAGTCCACATGGGCCGCCACTCCCAGGGTTACGATCATACTTCCTCCCGATTCCGGAAACGCTCCAGCACCGCGTCCACCAGCTTCTTCCGGCTTCTTGTCATCTTCATTTCCGACAGGTACTGCTGCGCCATCTCCGGGCGCCGGCACAGCGTCAGGTACAGAGCTTCGGAGAGCTGCCAGTTTTCGATCTCCCGGTGATTGCCGTTGAGCAGCGGTTCCGGCACCGTCAGCCCTTCAAATTCCCGCGGACGGGTATACTGGGGATACTCCAGCAGGCCGGAAGTAAAGCTTTCCTGGCTGGCGCTCTCGCTGCACCCCAGCACACCCGGGATCAGCCGTGCCACGCTGTCCACCAGCACCATGGCTGCAAGCTCCCCGCCGGTGAGGATGTAATCCCCGATGGACAGCTCCTCGTCGATACACAGGTCGATGGCGCGCTGGTCCACCCCTTCGTAATGGCCGCACAGCAGGATCAGCTCCTCCTCCCGGGCCAGCTCTTCCGCTTTTTTCTGGGTCAGGGTGGCTCCCCGGGGGGAAAGGTAGATGCGGCGTCCGCGGAAATCCTCCCCCTGAACGTCCCGCATGGCATCCACGATGGGCTGTGCAAGCATCACCATGCCCGCTCCGCCGCCGAAGGGAGCATCATCGGTGTTGTGATGCTTGTTTTTGCTGTAGGCGCGGATATCCACCTCGCGCACCGTGAGAATGCCCGCCTTCTCCGCCCGGCCCAGAATGCTGGTATGCAGAGGCGTGAACATCTCCGGAAAGGTGGTCAGGATCGTGATCTTCATATCGGTTCCGCCTCCAGCAGCCGCAGCTGGCGCGCGTCAATCTCCTCAAGGATTCCGTACATCTCCTCCTCCTGGGTCCCCACGCAGAGCACGTCGATTTCGCCAAGAGGCAGGCTTTCCCTGCGCACTTCATCCCCCAGAAAGTTCCGGGATTCGATGAGGACACGCAGGCTGTTGACTTCGCGGACCTTTCCGGTCATCATCTCCTCACCCCTGAAAATGCTGACATACCGGTTCTGTCCCATGCAAAAACGCATCACCTCCAGCATCAGCTCCTCCTGCTCTCCCAGCTCCCGGTCAAGCAGCGGCATATGCACCTGCTGGTGATGGTTCATCAGCAGGGTCATCCGCCTTTCATAGTCCCCGTCGCATTCCAGATAAAACAGGTCCCTGTTTCGCCGGACCCTCCAGCCGTCCAGAACGCCCCATGGCGTCAGCTCACAGGTCAGATAGTGTGTGTTATCCACATTTTCCACATATCCCACGCAAAAATCCTCCGGATATCTGGGATCACAGAAAAACGATGACAGAAGGTGCTCCTCCTTCACCTGGCGCAGCGCATATTTCATGTAACCATTCATGCTTGCCTTTCCTCCGTTACGAACACACGGCGGTTTCCCCACTGGTCACAGATCCGCAGGGCGTTGGCGTCCTGGTCCGTCCGGTGAAATATGCCGTTTTCATCCAGTTTTCCCCTGGCCCAGCTTCGAATGCCGGAAAGCGGCGCCAGGTGTTCTCTCAGCGTATCAGGGCTCGTATAGGACAGCGGCTGAAGGGTCTCATCCGCCTCAAGGCGGGCCTCTCCTCCCGCTGCGCCTCCGCCCACGATCCAGAAGCTCCTGTTTTTCATCCCGCAAAGGGCACTGGCGGCAATCCCCACAGCCACCGGGGATTCGTCCGCCCCCAGAAATCGACGGCCTTCCCGCAGCGCAGCCACAGCCGTGGTCCCGCTGCCCGTGAACAGATCGCAGACCAGGTCTCCCGGACGCGTGCTGCAGCGGATCACCCTCTGCAGCAGCTTCTCCGGCTTCTGGGTATCAAATCCCCGGCGCTCAGGGTGGCGCTGCTGCAGATGGGGGATATCCGTCCACACATCGGAAGGATAGACCATCTCGTCATCATAATAACGGTATTCCCTGCCGCCTGAGCGGATGCTCCTGTAGGGCCTTCCGTCCTCATCCACACTTCGCTTCATGTGATTGCCGCTGCTGCTTCGCACACCCATGGGCACGGCCTTCAGGTCAAAGAAATACTTCTTCGAGTTCCCGTAAAAGAACAGCGTATCATGCTTGTGTGAGAAGGACCGTCTTGAACGTCCGCCGCTTTCGTAGCACCAGATGATCTCATTGATCAGCCTTTCAGGACCATAGCATTCATCCAGCAGTCTCCGTATGATTCCGGAGGCCCGGCGGTCCACATGCACAAAGATCGTCCCGTCGGGTCTGAGAAGGGCCCGGGAGCCGGAAATCACCCGGGACATGAGGTCCGTGTAACTCTCCAGATCCTGTCGGTCCTGATACGCCGTCATGGTGACCTTTTTTCCCCTTCCGGCGTCATCGGTGACCTGTACGCCGGCGTTGAAGCTGCGCCCGGACATAAAGGGCGGATCCAGATAAATCATCTGGACTTTTCCTCTTGTACAGGGCACAATATCCTTGAGAAGCTGCAGGCAGTCCTGCTGGTAAAGGATCGCCTCGGGGGATTCGCCCCAGTTTTCCTGTACAAATTCCACTGCCTTCATTTCCACGCGATCATCCCCTCTTCTGTCAGGATTATATCATATCGGCTCTGGCGGCGCACACTCCGCCGGAGCCGGAAGGCCCCCATGAGGAAAGGAGGTTTGACTGTCCGCACCGGACAGGAAAAACAGACGCCATGATTTCAGTCCTTACCCAGGCCCGGGAGCTTTTGCGCAATCTGACCCCCCTTCACCGCGACTGCGGCCGGCTGTGTGATGCCGCATGCTGCCAGGGGGATGAGTCCAGCGGAATGCTGCTTTTTCCCGGGGAAGAGACGCTTTATGAGGGGAAAGAAGCTTTCCGCATCCTTCACGCCTCCTACGCCCTCGGCGGCCGGCCGGCCCTGCTGCTCATCTGCACATCAAGCTGCCGGCGGGAGGATCGCCCCCTCTCCTGCCGGCTGTTCCCGGTTTTCCCCGCTGCCACGGGACTGCGCATGGATCCCCGCGCGCACGCCCTGTGTCCCCTGGCTGCCAGCGGCCTGTCCGGCCTGTCAGCGGATTTTCTCGCCGCATGCCGCGCTGCCGCGGATCTTCTGCACCGGGATCCCGAATGTCATGCATTCCTGCTTGCCGTGGAACAGATCCTGCAGGATCCCTTCGGCCTGACTTCCCCCGGCATCTGAAAAGCCCTGTGTCTTTTGCCTTCCCTGCGCGGTTCCTGGATTTCAAAAGTCTTTCTTCTTTACTCCTGCCCGCGGGTGCACCATGAACCGCGCGGGCAGGAGAAGGTTTACAGGGGGCACGTGAGGGTATATCCTGCCGCGTCCCCCAGATACAGCATCCCGTCCGCAATGCAGAATGTATCAAAGTGTCCGGACTGGACCTGGTTGGCATGCTCCCCGTTGATATCAAAGGCGATGACGCCGTCCTCCGTCAGTTCCAGGATCCGGTCCCCGCTGACCCCGATGCGGTTGGCCCCATCCCTTCGGATGGGCACGGCCTGCATGCCGGATATGCGCAGCACCTCCCCTGCTGAGAGCGCCAGCAGGTAGTCCCCCATCTGCAGAGCCTGGCGCACGCGCCCGGCATAGAGCGTCTCCTGTTTACCGGTGCGCAGTTCCAGGGCGACCACGCCTTCCCCGGTCACGGCGATACAGCGGTTTGCCGGCACATCCATACTGAAATCCTGGACGCCGGTCATCAGCTCGCTTTCGTTTCCTCCAAAATCCCGTTCCTTCAGCGTCCCCGAGGCATCCAGCACATACATGGTTCCATCGTGGAGACAGAAGCGGGAAAGGATCCCGCCTCTGTAAATCACATCCCGGTGCCCGTTTCGGGTATCCAGCCGGATGACGCAGTCCTCCCCCTCATCTGAGGCCACATAGTACAGCCGTCCATTGGTGATGTGCAGCTCCCGGGGAATGTCCTGGGAGAGCACCCTCACCTGCGAGGATCCCTTCTCCTGTCTGCACAGGGCACCCTGCTGCTCCCTGCACGCAAAATAGAGGGCGTCCGCGTCGCTGCACAGAAATCCTCCTCCTGCCAGGTTGGTCTGATATGCGCCGTTCAGACGGTACTCCTCCCGCTCACGGCGGACGTTTTCGCTGCTGGCCGTCTGCACCTGTGCACTCATGGCACTGCCGGAATACAGTGTGGACAGGGTATTTTCATCCATGCTCCCGTTCCCGGACAGACCGTTGGCCTGCTGGAAGGTGCGCAGGGCTTTTTCCGTTTCCGTATCCAGAATTCCGCTGACAAACGAGGACGACAGGTATCCCAGGGAAGCCAGCTTCTGCTGGGCTTCCCTGATCTGTCCGTCTGCCATACCTGCTGTGAAAGCGCTGGACACTTCCGTGTCCAGCGCTTTCCCTATACGATCTTTTACCCGTACGCCGGATGCATCCAGCGCATTGTCCGAATACACCAGCTTCAGGCTTTCCGGACCGGCGGCTCCATCCACCTTGAGCCCGTTCATCTTCTGGAAAGCTTTGGTGGCATTGACCGTGGGCTGGTTAAACTTGCCGGTCACATATTTGGACTGCAGATATCCCAGCTCCGCCAGACGGCTCTGGTACTGCATCACATCCGTTCCCTCGCTCTCCCACTGGAGAATGACGCTGGTGTTGGGCACCGCGGTGGGCACGGGGGTGGCCGCTGCCGGCACGGGCGTTGCACCTTTGGCTCCCTTGCCGAAGGATTCACCGTAGGTCCTTCCCTGCCCGGAAAGCAGCAGCGACAGCGTACCTGTGCCGGCAATACCGTCCGCCGTCATGCCGTTGGCCTCCTGGAAAAGCTTGACCGCCCGTTCCGTGGCCGCGCCGAACTGTCCGTCCGGCTCGCCGCTCAGGTATCCGAAATCATGCAGATACTGCTGCATGACCAGCACGCCGTCCCCCTTGGAGCCCCGGCGGAGCGTCTCAAAGGTGCCCGTCTGTCCGGAGGTCTCCGTATCCGCTTTGTCCGTCTCCTTCCGGGCCTTTTCCGCCGTTTCCATTCTTGCCAGCGTTCCCTTGCCCGCCATGCCGTCCGCAGTCAGGCCGTTGTCCTCCTGGAAGCGGATAACCGCTGCGGTTGTCTCTGCGGAATACCGTCCGTCAATGCGTCCCTCATAGTACCCCAGTTCAAAGAGCCGGGCCTGAAGGGAATAGACATCGTCGCCCGTATCGCCCTCACGCATGGCGATCGTCCGGACCGGGGCTTTGGTGGGCGTGTTCTTGGTTGCCGCCTTGCTGGAACCGGCCAGCTTTTTCAGGGTAGCCAGTCCCGCTTCCCCGTCCGCAGTCAGATTGTTGTTCTTCTGATAGGCGATAAGGGCCTGTCGGGTCTCCTCTCCGAACACGCCGTCCGCCACACCGCTCAGATAGCGCAGCTCGATGAGCCGCTCCTGCAGGGCATAGACATCGTTTCCCGTCATTCCGACGGTCAGTGCCCGGGTCTGGTCAGGGTTGGCCGTGGTCACCGGGGTTTTGGAATACACCGCCGTCGTGGAATAGAGCTTTTTCTGGGTCTGCACCCCTGCCTGTCCGTCCGCCGACAGGTAATTTGCCCGCTGGAAGGCCTTGACGGCCTCCGTGGTGGTCCTGCCGTAGACGCCGTCCACACCGCCGGCGTAATACCCGAGCTCCGCCAGCCTGCCCTGCAGCTTGCGCACCTCCAG
>CACYCQ010000124.1:0-2391 GCA_902772995.1 uncultured Eubacteriales bacterium | reverse complement strand
CCGTACCAGGACTCCGCATGCTCCCTGAACTGGATCATGGACGGCTCATGGTTGTAGAACATGTGGCCGGAGGGATAATAGGTAAAGGAGAGACGGCTCTGCTGGGACTCATTGAGGAACAGGTGGTTGTAGACCCATTCCGTTGCGAAGAAAGGCGTCGCCAGGTCATACTGACCGGAGACGACCCAGATCTTGAGGAAGTCGTTTTTGGCCAGACAGTCGTGGATGGTGTCCTCCTGGCAGAAGATCTGGTTGTCCAGTCCGAACTGCCACTTGTAGTTCACATCATTGGAAAGGGTTTCATAGAACCGGTCCGTGGTGTATTCCAGAGACCGCGCCAGATAGTCATTGAAGGCAGAGGCAAACGCTTCGCCGACGCCGTTGTCGGAGGGGTCGGAGTAGGTACCGGCGTTGCCGGTCATCATGGAGCCGGTGTACCGGCTGTCATATCTGCCGATGACCTTTCCTTCGTCCTTCAGCAGCAGGGTGGTGAAGTCGTTCAGCTGGATACGCAGGTTTTTGTCCAGAATATCCTCTTCCTTGAGGCCGATATAGGCGGCGAGGCGGGCGGCAACGGCCCGGGTTTCGTCCTGGGTCATGCTGGTGCCCTTGTACAGCGCGGGCTGATATTCTTCCGCCGTGAATTTCCTGACTTCGCTTAGGAAATCGTCCAGGGACATGTTCTGATAGGTTTCATTCAGACGGTGGTGATACCAAGCAGCCGCGGCGTAGGAGGGAACGAAGCTGGCATAGGGAAGATCATTGCTGCCGGAAAATTGAAGGGCCGAATAGTCATTTGCGCAGGAAATCAGGATGATTCCGTTGAGGGCGATGTGGTAGCAGGACTGCAGATAGTCGCACACGTAGATGGCCCGGGCGGTTCCAAAGGATTCACCGGCCAGGTATTTCGGGGAAGCCCAGCGGTTGTAGCGGGAGATGTAGAGCCGGATGAAGTCGCTCACGGAGACGCAGTCCCCCTCGAGGGAATAGAACGTGTTTTCCTCAGTTCCGGGAAGTGCCCGTGAATAGCCGGTGCCCACGGGGTCAATGAAAACCAGGTCCGTGATGTCAAGCAGGGAGTATTCATTCTCCCGGGTCACGGTCGGGACGCTCACCACCATTCCTTCAGCGTCAAGGGCCACCTTCCGCGGAGAAAACAGGCCCATGTGGAGCCAGACGGAGGAACTGCCGGGGCCGCCGTTAAAGATGAAGGTGATCGGGCGGGGAGAGGCGTCGTCCGGTGCTTCCACGTTGTAGGCGGTAAAGAAGACCTCGTAGTCTCCCAGGTCGTTGTGCATGCAGATGGTTCCGGTGGTGGCGGTATACTCCAGGGGTGTTCCCTTGATGGTGACGCTGTGGGTGGTCTCCACCAGGTTGTCCTTCGGGAGCGGGGCGGCGTCGGCAGCCTTCTCCTCTTCGCCGAGGACACACAGGGGAAGCAGGAGGATGGCCAGCAGGATCAGTGCCAGCACGGGGGTAAGCTTTTTCTTCATTTGGTTCTCCTCTCCGCCCGGAGAAATGCCGGGCAACAGGTTGAGTGGGGACACGGCAGACGCGGGCAGTTGACCAGATGGGACAGGGAGAAAGATGCTGCTTCGGCAGCGCGGCACGGGAAGCCGCCGACAGGGGGACCGGGGATCGTTCCGCCGGCGTGTCTGCCGGGGAAACCCGCTGAGGGCCGGAGCACAGGGAGCATTTTCCCTGAAACCACTAAGGATGATTCTATCAGATTTATGTGAAATGATCAAAAGAAAACCCTGCAGGAACGAAAAGAACCGGAGAAAACAGGAAATCCCCGGGAGAAGGGCAGGATGAAGTGACAGGGGGATGGTTTCAATGAGCTGGAAAATGTGCTATGGTTAGGGAAACGGGTGCCGCAACGGATTGCGACACCCCAAGCAGAAAACTGTAAGGAGATGTCCCATGAAGCCAATTCTTAAAGAGGAAATTCTGTCCGCCTTACGCAGCCTTGGCCTGGAGAAGGGGGATACGGTCATGGTCCATACTTCCCTGTCGAAGATCGGGTATGTCTGCGGCGGCGCACAGACCGTTATTGAAGCGCTGACACAGACGGTTGGCGGGGAGGGGACAATCATGATGCCGAGCCAGTCATGGAAAAACCTGGATCCGGAGGACGGCGTCCACTGGGATGTGGACAGGCAGTACTGGCAGGTGATCCGGGACAACTGGCCCGCATATGACAAGCACCTGACCCCGACAAACACCATGGGTGCGGTCGCGGAAATGTTCCGCTCGTGGCCGGGTGCCGTGCGCAGCGATCATCCCGCAAGATCGGTGGCGGCGTGGGGAAAGCATGCGCAGGAGCTGACTCAGGGCCATGATCTGTCCAACATCTTCGGAGACGGTTCTCCGCTGGGCCGGCTGTACGAT
>CACYCQ010000123.1:0-2496 GCA_902772995.1 uncultured Eubacteriales bacterium | reverse complement strand
TCTCAAGCCATCAGTGCGGAACGTTGATGAGCTTCGGACAGTTTGCAAATGCATTCCTGCCGATCTTTGTGGAACGTCCCCACATAATCACGTTCTCAAGACTGGAACAGCCTTCGAAAGCGTAATCGCCAATATACTCTGTTCCGCTTGAAATACTGACCTCTTCCAGACTGGAGCAGCCCTGGAACGCATAGTTTCCAATGCTGGTATCACCCCAGAGAATGAGTGTATCCATGTCTGTGCAGCCCTGGAAGGCGGATTCCTCAATCACCCTGCAGCTGCTGGGAATGCTTATATCATCGAGGCTGGAGCAGTTCTTAAATGCATTCTTTTCAATGTGGGTGATATCGCCCCAGATGATCACGGTGCTCATATTGGAGCAGTTTTCAAAGGCGGATTCTCCGATATATGTCACGCTGCTGGACAGGCTGATGTCCGTCAGCCTGGAACAATCCTTGAAGGTATTCTTCTCAATACCGGTCGGATCGCCCCACATGATCACCGTTTTCAGGCTGGAGCAGCCCTCAAAGGCTGACTCTCCGATGAAGGTTGTTTCACCTGGAATGCTGATATCCTTTAACCCGGTACAGCCCTTAAATGCGGATGCACCGATGTATTCGATATCCGCCCAGTTGAGCACGCTTTTCAGAGCGGTACAGTTTTCAAAGGCACCATCGGCGATACGGGTTACGTCCCTGTCGTCAATCTCGGAAGGGATGGTAATGGAGCTTTGCGCATGTGTATATCCAACGATCTCAACCTTCCCGTCATTGGTGTACCGGTACTTCACGTCCCGATAACTCATCACCGGACCGTCCGCAATAACCGTGGCAGCAGCGGGTGCATCTGGAACCGCCGTCTCCGTGGCCGCTTTGGGTTCTTCTGCTTTCATATCCGGTACAGATGCAGTTGTTTCCGGGCAGACGATATCGAGCTTACGCACATAGAGTGTCATACTCTGATAGGTCTGATTATCGATCAGGTTGGAATACTCGTCCCCTTTGCTGTTCTTCATATACGTCAGCTTCATCTCGGAATTCGGGGCAACATCCTGTGCGGTTACCACATACTGTTTCAGCAGATCTTTGTTCTCCGGATCAAGATAGGCACCGTCATCCGCGACGAAGTTGAATCTGATGCTGGTTGCGCCATAATCATCCCGGCGATCCCCGCCAAGCGAGGTATAGCCGAAGGAGAGAACGTTTTTGCCCACATAGTTCCGGATATAGCACGTATACTTATCCGGAGCGGGATGGATGGGGATCAGGTCAAAGACAACCGGAGCTCCGGCCAGCGTTCCGTCAATTCGCCGCACGGTCAGATCGATCTGCCGCAGGTTCTGGAAATCGATCAGGCTGCTGTACTCATTCCCCTTACTGTCAGTGCGGAAAATATACTTTATCTCCGTGTTGGGAGCCAGGTTCTGCCCGGTGACGATGTACTGCTGAAGCAGAGACTCATCTTCGATATCAATATACCTGCCGTCTTCCGTGACGAAGACAAATTCCAGATAACCTGCGCCGTACTTCTCCAAACGGTTACCGCCGAGGGAAGTATAGCCAAATCCCGCTGCGTTCCGTCCGACATAATCCTGGACATACCAGGTATACTTATCCGTGGATGGATTTACCCCTGCGGGGATATGAACAGTCTGACGGCTGCTGCGCTCAGCGGTCGCTTCCCGGATCAGTTCATCCAGCTGTGCATCTGTCAGCGAAGCATAATCAATGTCCATCGCCAGGGCAGATGCAGAACAGGCAACGGCCAGCAGGCATGAAAGCAGTGCGGCAATGATTTTCTTCATGGGACCTCTCCTTTTTCAGTCAATCTTCATGGCGCGCCAGAAACGGACATCTGCAGTCCTGCCACATTCGCTGCAAACAAGAGCATCGTAGAAGCCGCCGGTTTCCAGCCGTTCGTAGTCCGCTGGATAAACCGTGGACCTGACCGTCGATTTTCTCATACAGTAAGGGCAGAGATACGTGTACTCCAGAATCGCATGGCTCTCACTTTGGGATATGACCTGGTAGGTCATTCCGGGCATCTGCATGTTCTTCGGCATAACCCCTCCTCCAATCTGAGCGCTTCCTCCCGCGCTCAGGAGAAGAATAGCAGATACAGATTCAAATCTGGATTTACCGGTGCACCGGGAAATGAAAAGGACGACGCTGTTCTGCAGCATCGTCCTGTGGATTCATCTGACAAGATATGTGATCACAAACAGTGCGTTCGGCAGAGACGTTATCCTGCCGGATGTAACGGCTTTCCCGTTAATGGTGATTCGGTCGGAAGCTCAGACCTGATCAACTCCGCCTTTTCCCGCACATCCCTCGGACAAAGCGGAAGTTCCCATTGATACGGAGAGTCATGCACCCGTTTCTCCGCTTCATTGAAAGCTTCTTCCGCCTTGATACAGTCCTCATCCATCGTGTAAATCCTGCCAAGAAAGAGATAGGCATCAAAGATGGTTTCCCGATATCGGAGCGCTTCCAGATG
>CACYCQ010000122.1:0-7788 GCA_902772995.1 uncultured Eubacteriales bacterium | reverse complement strand
TTGACGGCACAGCTCATTTTGTCCTTTTTGGAAGGACGTCATGGGACTCCCGGAAGGACCTGCGTGAGGGCTGATCTGCCGTCATGATCGGTCAACCGAAGCACCGCACAACACTTCCCCCCAAGTCTTCCGGAGGCTGCGGGAGGGGGCTGACAGGTCCTGTTGCAGAGATTCCCTGTACCACGGATGACAGGGAAAGGCCGCAAATGGTGTCATCTGACGGACATTCAAACGGCTTCGTGAGACGATGAACTGAAGAACACCTCCAGACATGTTATGAAGACACTATTGCAATTACAAATATGGAATTGCAAAAAGGCACGGAAAAACGGAATTCCGTGCCTTTCAAATTGTGGGGATGTCTTCGGATGGGTGATAAAAGGAACGGATGACCGGACAGGAGATGGCCATTTTTCTGAAATGATGTGGGTGACAAACGGACTGAGGGCCTTGGTGATTCCGACGGGACAGGCAAAGACGCTGGAAAGGCGGAGGCCGTTGTGCACCATGAAGACGGTGTTGAAGGACATGCCAGAGATAAACGTCGCCGGGAGTGCGGCGATGATGGAACCGCGGAGTTTTCACGCTTGAGAAGGATGTTGCCACCCGGGAGGGCGGTTATGGGAGGAGCCTGGTGGCAGCGGAAGAAAACCCATCACAGGGCACCGAAGACTGGCGGGGGCCATGACGGCTCCGGCACCCTGCAGCGGGAGAATCAGAACCGGGTGATTCCGGAGGTTTTTCTGCCTGAGGCCTGTCCATCCGGCGAAGATCAGCGTGCGCTGCGGGAATCCGTATCTCCGGAGGTAATGGGGCAGATGACAACTCCGATGAGGCCCGGGCGCCGCCCCGCAGGACCCGGGTTGTTCACGCAGATGGAACAGGCGGAACCGGACTGTTCCGGACGTGCAGCGGGATTGCTCAGGTCACCGCCACGGGCGGAGATGCCGGCTGCAACCCGGGCAGGTGATACGCACGTATGCAGGAGAGCGCCGAAAGCGACAGCACGGGGATAGGGTGCGCTATTCAGGAAGAACGCGCCGGATGCCATCTGCTCCCGGGGAAAGGACAGACAAAAGTAGCCCTGAGCCATCATGCCTCAGGGCTACAGGCTTTGGCGGAGGGCTGAAGTGTGAGGACTCTCCGCTGAAAGGGGCTATGAAGGAAAGTCAGGAGGAGAGGGAGAAGGTTCGAAGCCAGTCGTCGACTTCCGCCGCCGCCGCACGTCCGTCGGCGATCGCGCGGACGACCAGGGACTGGCCGTTGCGCATGTCTCCCGCTGAGAACAGCTTTCCGGAAACATGATGGGTGTTGTCCGGGGGAAGCAGGCGTCCTTTGAAATCCGCCTCCAGGGAGAACTCAGACAGCGTTCGCTCTTCACATCCGATGAACCCGGCAGCGATGAGGAGCAGATCGCAGGGAAGCGTGGCGTCAGACCCCGGGACGGACTCCATTTTCCCGTCAGGGGAGCGCATGAGGCGAACCGTGGTCAGAGAGGTGATCTCGCGGGACTCGTTCATTTCGATGCCCCTGACGGTGGTTTCATAGAGGCGGGGATCCGTTCCCTGAACCGATATGGCTTCGGTCTGTCCGTAATCGGTGCGCAGGGTCCGGGGCCATTCGGGCCAGGGATTGCCCGGGAGACGCTCAGAAGGCGCGGCGGGCATCATCTCCAGCTGGAGGACGGACGCGCAGCCCTGCCGCAGCGCTGTGCCCACACAGTCATTGCCTGTATCGCCGCCGCCCACCACGACGACATGTTTTCCGCGGGCAGAGATGGAGGGGGCGGTGCCGGAGAGAACCGAAAGGGTGGAGGAGGTCAGGTAGGAAACGGCGAAGTGGACCCCGCGAGCCTCCGGGGGAACCGAGGGAAGGGGCCGGGGACGGCGCGCGCCGCCGCACAGCACAATGGCATCAAAATCATCAAGTGCCCGGGAATCCGCTTCCGTGCCTGTCATGAAGGAGATCCCCTCTGCTTCCATCAGCTCAATGCGCCGCCTGACGACGGACTTGGGCAGCTTCATGTTGGGAATGCCGTACATGAGCAGCCCGCCGGGCAGATCCGCCCGTTCGATGACCGTGACGGTGTGCCCCGACTGGTTGAGACGGTCCGCGCAGGCAAGACCCGAGGGACCGCTGCCCACCACCGCGATGCGGCAGCCGGTGCGAAGAACGGGAATTCTTGGCTGAATCCAGCCGTTTGCAAAGCCGGTCTCGATCAGATACAGCTCATTGTCCCGGTTGGTGACGCCATCATCCGCCAGGTTGCAGGCTTTTTCGCACAGGGCAGGACAAACCCTGCCGGTAAACTCCGGGAAGGGAGCGGTGATCAGAAGACGCTCGAGCGCCTCCTTTTCATGGCCGCGGTACAGCAGGTCGTTCCACTCGGGAATCAGGTTGTGCAGCGGGCACCCGTAGCCCGACTGGCAGAAGGGGACGCCGCAGTCCATGCAGCGGGAAGCCTGGCAGTGGCGCAGCTCCGGGGAAAGAGGGGTATGCAGGTCCATAAAGTCTGAGAGCCTGTCCCGGGGATCCCTGAAGGGATTTTCACCTCTGGGAACCTCGAGAAATCCGGTGGGTTTTCCCATGGCATCACACCTCCTTCAGGAATGCCCTGTATTCATCGGAAATGACCGTTTTGAACCTGGGCAGGTACTGATCAAAGGAACGGAGAATCCTGCCAGCGATCTTCGAGCCGGTCTTCTGCTCGTGGAGCTTCAGGAGGTGCCGCAGTTCCTCCATCCCGGCGGCGACGCGGGGATAGGCCTTGACATGGGCGTTGTTCAGGCGGGAGGAGAGGCTGTTGTCCTCGTCCAGCACCCAGGCGATCCCTCCGGACATGCCGGCGGCGAAGTTGTCGCCGACCGGCCCCAGCACCACCACGCGCCCCCCGGTCATGTACTCGCAGCCGTGGTCGCCCAGACCCTCAACCACGGCCCATGCGCCGGAATTGCGCACGGCGAAGCGCTCCCCGGCCATGCCTGCGATGAAGGCATATCCGCCGGTGGCGCCGTAGAGTGCCACGTTGCCGATCAGGGTGTCCTGCGGACGCCAGAGACTGTCCACAGGGGGACAGATGGCCAGCGTGCCGCCGGAAAGGCCTTTGCCCAGGTAGTCGTTGGCTACGCCAAAGAGGGTGATTTCCTGCCCGGAGGACAGAAAGGCACCGAAGGACTGGCCGCCGCAGCCCTGGGCCTGAATGGACCTGTGCCCTTTGAGCAGGGTGCCGAAGGCCCGGTCGGTGGTCATCAGGTGGACATGGTCCTGGAACAGGCGGGCGTCCGTGCGCTCGTTCAGATGGAAGTCGTGCCTGGCCTCAGGCAGGAAGTGGGTGTTTCTGGAAAAGCCGATGAGGTCGGACAGATCCAGCGGGGAACCTGGCTTGACCTTCAGCAGGTCGCTGCGGCCCACCAGCTCATCCACCGTCCTGGCGCCCAGTCCCGCCATGATTTCCCGAAGCTGCTCCGCGATAAAGAGCATGAATCGTTCCACATATTCGGGTTTGCCGGTGAAGCGGCTGCGCAGTTCCGGGTTCTGGGTGGCAATGCCGAAGGGACAGGTGCCCATATGGCAGACCCGCATCATCCGGCAGCCCAGGGTGACCAGGGGAGCGGTGGCAAAGCCGAACTGTTCTGCGCCCAGCAGCAGGGCGACCATGACATCGTGCCCGGTCAGCAGTTTGCCGTCCGTCTCCAGGGTGACCTTCTGGCGCAGACGGTTGCGGCACAGCACCTGGTGGGCTTCCGCCAGACCGATCTCCCAGGGAAGACCCGCGTGATGGACGCTGCTCATGGGTGCGGCACCGGTGCCGCCTTCGCCGCCGGAAATCAGGATGCCGCCGGCGCCTGCCTTGGCGACGCCGCTGGCTATGGTGCCCACGCCTGCCGAGGAGACCAGCTTGACGGTGATCTTGGCCTGCTCGTTGGCGCACTGAAGGTCGTAAATCAGCTCCGCCAGGTCCTCAATGGAATAGATGTCATGATGCGGAGGCGGAGAGATCAGCGAAATGCCCGGGGTGGAGCAGCGGGTCCTGGCCACGCTGTCGGTGACCTTGGCTCCCGGCAGATGCCCGCCCTCTCCGGGCTTGGCGCCCTGGGCGATCTTGATCTGGATCTCGCTGGCGGAAAGCAGGTAGTCCCTCGTCACGCCAAAACGCCCGGAGGCCACCTGCTTGATGGAGGAGTTGAGCGGGGTGCCGAAACGTTCGGGAAGCTCGCCGCCCTCGCCGCTGTTGGATTTGCCGCCCAGGTGGTTCATGGCCCGGGCCAGGCATTCGTGGGCTTCCTGAGAGATGGAGCCGTAGCTCATGGCTCCTGTGCGGAAACGCCGGACGATCTCCGAGGCGCTTTCCACCTCGTTCAGGGGGATGCTCCTGCAGCTTTCAAAGTCAAAGGTCAGCATGGAGCGGATGGTGCGGGGACCCTCGCACTCGATGCGTTTGGCGTACTGGTCAAACAGGGAGCGGCTGTCCGTGCGGACCGCCTGCTGGAGAAGGTGGATGGTTTCGGGGGAGTACAGATGCTGCTCCGCACCCTCGCCGGAGCGGAGACGGTGGATGCCGATGCTGGGCAGCGACACGGAAGAAGAGGGCAGGAAGGCGGCCTCATGATGGAAACGGGCATCGGCCGCGATGCGCCGCAGGTCAGTGCCGCCGAGCACATGGGGCGTATTGGTAAAGAAACGCTCTGCAAGCTGGTCATCCAGTCCCACGGCTTCGAAGAGCTGCGCGCTCTGATAGGCCTGCAGGGTCGAGACGCCCATCTTGGAGGCGATCTTCAGCACACCGGCGGTCAGGGCACGGTTGTAGTCCCGGATGGCCTCCTCGGGAGATTTCTGAAGCTGCCCGCAGTCGCACAGCGAGCGGATGCAGGAATGGGCCAGGTAGGGACAGACCGCACGGGCGCCGAAACCGATCAGCAGGGCCATCTGGTGCACATCCCGGGGCTCTCCGCTCTCCAGAATCACGGAGACGGCGGTGCGCTTCTTGATGAGGATCAGGTGCTGCTCGAGGGCGGAGACCGCCAGCAGCGAGGGGATGGCCAGATGCTCTGCGTCAAGGCCCCGGTCGGATAGAATCAGGATGTTGACCCGTTCCTGGAAGGCCTCGTCACACATGTCAAAGAAATCGGAAAGGGCGCCCTGGAGCGACCGGTCCTTGCCGTACAGCAGGGAGACAGTGCGCACGGAAAAGGCGGGATGGCGGATGCTGCGGATGGATTCCAGCTCTTCCTGAATGAGGACGGGGGAGGGAAGCTCCAGTACGGTGCAGTTTTCGGGACCTTCCGAAAGCAGGTTCCCGTCATCGCCGACGTAGATGGAACAGTCTGTCTTGATCTCCTCGCGCAGCGCGTCGATGGGCGGGTTGGTCACCTGCGCAAAGCGCTGGCGGAAATAGTCAAACAGCAGGGGATGGGTCTGCGAGAGGGCAGCCAGCGGCTCGTCGGCTCCCATGGAGACGATGGGCTCCGTGCCCTTCTGCGCCATGGGCAGCAGGATGTCATGCAGATCCTCCCAGGTGTAGTGAAATGCCCTGCAAAGCCGGACCTGCAGGGCTTCTTCCTCCTGCGGCGCCGCTTTTCCGGATGCGGGAAGGTCGCTGAGGCGCACGAGGTGCTGCATCCACTGGGAATACGGCTGCGCCTGGGCATACCGCGTCTTGATCTCCACGCTTTCCAGCAGATCGCCCGTGTGCAGGTCGGCCTCCAGCACATCCCCGCTCTTCAGCTTCCAGCGGCGGACGATATGCGCATTTTCCTCAAAGAGCACGCCGGCCTCCGAGGAGAGGATCAGGCGGTGGTCGTCCGTCAGCGCACAGCGCAGGGGTCGAAGGCCGTTGCGGTCCAGGGAAGCGCAGACTTTTTCCCCGTCGGAATAGAGGATCGCCGCGGGGCCGTCCCAGGGCTCCATCATGGTGGCGTAATACCGGTACAGGTCCCGCCAGGGGGTGGGCCGGTCGGTCCCCTGCCAGGGTTCCGGCAGCAGAATCATGCCGGCCAGGGACAGGGGCATGCCGTTCATGGCCAGGAATTCCAGCGTGTTGTCCAGCATCTGGCTGTCGCTGCCGCCTTCGCTGACCACCGGGAGCACCCGGCGCATGTCCTCCCCCATGACCGGGGAGCGCATGGTTTCCTCCCTGGCCTTCATGCGGTCATGGTTGCCGCGGATCGTGTTGATTTCCCCGTTGTGCAGGAGCATACGCTGGGGATGGGCCTTGCTCCAGGAGGGGAAGGTGTTGGTGGAAAAGCGGGAGTGGACCATGGCCATCTGGCTGACATAGCGCACATCCTGCAGGTCGTCATAAAATGAACGCAGCTGTCCCACCAGCATCATTCCTTTGTAGACGATGGTGCGGCAGGACAGGGAACAGATATAGGTATCCGTGTCCTGTTTTTCAAAGATGCGCCGCAGCACATACAGGCGGCGGTCAAAATCCATGGGGGTCAGGACGCTTTGCGGGCGCCGCAGGAAGCACTGCCGGATGCGGGGCATGGTCCTGCGGGCCCCAGCGCCCAGCTGCGCCGGGTGGCAGGGCACGTCCCGCCACCCGATGACGCTCAGGCTTTCGGAGACGGCCAGCTGGTCGAAGATGCGGCAGGCGCTGTCAGCACCGACCTCATCCTCGGGAAGGAAGAACGTTCCCACGCCGTAATCGCCCGGATTCCCCAGTACAAGGCCTTCCTCCTTTGCCCAGGAGGAGAAGAGAAGGTGGGGAATCTGGGTCATGATGCCCACGCCGTCTCCGGTGGTTTCCAGGGCATCGCTGCCCGCCCGGTGGGCCAGGCGCTCCACAATGGACAGCGCCTGGTCGATGGTACGGTGTGTAGCCTTGCCGCTGAGGTCGGCGATGGCGCCCACGCCGCAGGAGTCATGTTCCAGGCCGGGCTGGTAAAGGGGATAGAGCGGGTCTCGCATCATTTTGTGCCTCCTGACGTGCCAAGTATCTCTGCGGCGCAGTCCACCATCCGCATTCCGTGGTTCATGGCGTAGCGCTGTATCCGACGGTGGGCATCTGACTCCGAGATGCCATAGCGGTCCATGAGCAGCCGCTTGGCCTGCTCGACGGTCTCCCTGTCCCCGCCAAGGCGGCGGGGAAGGCGGGAGGCCATCATCTGTGAAAGCATCTCCACCGCGCCCATGATCGCCTGCCCGGACGTGGGAAGGGGCAGGCGGAACACGCGGACGGATTCACAGTCGGAGAGCACGTCGGGCTTGGCAATCAGAAGGACCAGAATATGCTCCCCGTAATCAAAGACCAGGTCCTCCGGATCCAGCCCCGGCATGGTGCCGGCCAGAATCAGGATGCCGTCCTCGCACAGGGCGAGGACTCTGCGCAGCTCTCCCGCGGAGGAACAGCTGCGCGGCAGGGTATAGCCGGAGGAAGTCAGCAGCCGGGACAGCTGCTCACGCGTTGTTTCCGAGGTGCTAGCGATGATGATCCGGGGCACTGGCTTCCTCTCCTTTCTGATGGACACGCATCAGACACTCAGAACATGACGAGATAACGGCTGATCTCCCACTGGCTGACGTGGGTCCTGTAGGCGTCCCACTCCTTTTCCTTGCCCTGCACGTACTGGGAAAGCACATGTTCGCCGAGGGCGCCGCAGATGACCTCGTCCTCCACCAGGCAGTCGATGGCTTCCTTCAGCGTTCCGGGAAGGGAACGGATGCCCCTGGCCTCGCGGGCCGTTGAATCCATGGCAAAGATGTTCTCGGTGATCTCCTCCGGCGGGGTCATGCCCTTCTCGCTGCCGTCCAGGCCCGCCGCCAGGCAAACCGCCATGTTCAGGT
>CACYCQ010000121.1:0-2174 GCA_902772995.1 uncultured Eubacteriales bacterium | reverse complement strand
CGATCACGTCTGCGGTGTCGCGCCCCTATATGACGGATGACATGATCCATACCCTTTTGGATTTGATGGATATTCGCACTGCCGAATACGATGTGGCGAAAAGTGTCATAAATGAATCCTTTGACCGTCAGAGGAAGCGGGTCATCCAGGGGCGCGATTACGATGCGTCTATGCGTTAGGGGTAGATTTATTAAATTTTGAAAAATGAAGGAATTATGGTATAATGATGTCGGAAGAAAAACGCAGGAACTGGGAGGATTGTCAATGAAAAAAATACAGGGCCTTAGCCAGGCCGAGGTGGAAGAATCGCGAAAGAAGCACGGGGATAACGTGATTCCCGATTCGGAGCCTACTACTTTCTGGGATGAGTTCAAGGAGACCTTTAATGATCCCATGATCCGCATCCTGCTGATCATTGTCGTAATCATGCTTGTCATGTATTCCCTGGGCCATGCCCAGATCTATGAGCCTCTCGGTACCATTGTGGCTGTCCTGATTGTGGCCTTTGTCACGGCGAAGACCGGGGTGGCCAGCGACACCAAGTATCGGGAGCTGAAGGAAAGCACCAAGAAGGATACCTGCAAAGTCTATCGGGAGGGCAAGGTCTGCAACCTGGAAATGGACGATGTGGTGGTGGGAGACATGGTGCTCCTCCAGTCCGGTGACAAGATTCCCGCGGATGGGGTTTTGGAAGACGGTGACCTGAGGGTAAACAACTCGGCTCTCAACGGAGAGGTGGAGGAATGCAAGAAGACCGCAGCCACGGAAAATCTTGCCTTTCCGGAGACCGTCACGGGAGAGGATCTGACGGGAAGCCATCTCCTGTTCCGCGGAACGGTGGTTTTTGACGGGGAAGGCGTCCTGGCTGTCCGCAAGGTGGGACTCGCCACCATGATGGGCAAGATGGCTGCTGAGATGAATGAGGATGAGCCGGACTCACCTCTTAAGGTGAAGCTCAGCAAACTGGCACAGCAGATTTCCGTGTTCGGTTATGCCTCCGCAGTGGTCATCGTGGCGCTTTACATGGCATATTTCATTCTGGGTGCCGGAGGTTTTTCAGCCTATGGCGCTTTGGGATGGGAACGCATCCTGATGGATGTGGTGGAGGCTGTTTCCCTGGCCATCCTGATTGTGGTGTGCGCTGTGCCGGAAGGCCTTCCATTGATGATTTCCCTGGTGCTGATGCAGAATACGAGCCGCATGCTGGATCACAACGTACTGGTTCGCAAGGCCGTGGGTATTGAAACCGCAGGCTCCCTGAACATACTTTTCAGCGACAAGACCGGCACCATCACCAAGGGGCAGCTGGAAGTGGTGGAATTCCTGGCGGCGGATGGCAGCGCCATTCCCTTGGACAAGCTGTCCCAGCACGGCAAGCTGAAGAAAATGGTGAACCTGGCCATAGGAAAGAACAGCGCGGCCCTGTTTGATGCCAATCATCAGGTGATCGGCGGCAATGCCACGGATCAGGCACTCATGCGTTTCCTTGGGGAAAAGGATTATCAGGATTTGCAGGGCGCCTACACAGTAGGTGCTCATCAGGGCTTCAACTCGGCCAACAAATTCAGCCAGGCAGAGATCAAGGAAGAAAAGAAGGTGTTCTACAAGGGGGCACCGGAGCGGCTGATGGCGGCGGATTCCCTGCAGGGCGTGGATGCGTCAGGCAATGTGATAACTGCCGACAAGGACAAGCTCAATGAGAAGATCAATGACTATGCTGCACGGGCCATGCGCGTGCTGGCCTTTGCCTATTCCAGCCAGCCCATGACGGAAAACAAGGTAAATGGTGATGCGGTGCTCATTGGCCTGGCGGCCATCCGTGATGATGTGCGTCCCGAGGCACAGGAGGCCATCCGCGAGGTGCAGACGGCGGGCATACAGGTGGTAATGATTACCGGTGACCGCAAGGAGACCGCGATTGCCATCGCCCGGGATGCAGGACTGATACAGTCCGACAAGGACAAGGTCTTTGATTCCACGCAGCTTTCCGGCATGTCGGATGATGAACTCAAGGCGCAGATCAGGGATATCCGTGTCATCGCCAGGGCATTGCCTACGGACAAGTCCCGCATGGTGCGCCTGTGCCAGGAGATGAACCTGGTGGTGGGCATGACCGGAGACGGCGTCAACGACTCCCCCGCCCTGAAGAAGGCCGACGTGGGCTTCGCCATGGG
>CACYCQ010000120.1:0-4694 GCA_902772995.1 uncultured Eubacteriales bacterium | reverse complement strand
TTTTTTAAACTTGTATACAAGTAATTGACTTTCTGTCCCCGAACGTTTATCATCTGGGATGAGGTCATCCCTCGCCGCATTCTGAGAAAAGGAGGCTGCGGGTTCTCCCGCAGGCAGTAAAATGTCCTCCAAAGACGCACACGATCAGCAGTATGAGATTCTCGCCAATGAGATTCTGCATTTTGTCTGGAAACCCGGAGATCTGATCAGTGAAAGCTCCCTGTGCCAGCGCTTCGGTCTCTCCAGGACTCCCGTACGGGCCATTCTGCAGCGCCTGCAGGAAAACGGTCTGGTCAGAATCGAGCCCAAAAAGGGATCCATCGTGACTCCCCTGTCCATCGAAACCATCAGTCAGCTGATCTTCGAACGGATGGCAGTGGAAACCATGGTCCTCCGGGACTACATCCGGATCTGCAACCCTTCAGACGTGGAACGGGTCCGTTATCTGTATTCCTGTCTGTGCGCCGTGGGCGAGACCTACCAAAACCCCGACGTTCCATTTGAAGCATCCACCTTCATGCACGCGGACCTGTCCATGCACGCCGAATGGTTTCGCCGAACCAGCAAACCCCTGCTCTGGAAGCGGCTCTCCTCCCCCCAGTCAAGCTATACGAGGTTCTGCATGCTGGACCTGCTGATGGGCAACAATGTTCCCGATGTGCTTTCTGAGCACAGGGAAATGCTGGCCCTCATCGAAACCCGCAATGAAAACGGCATTGAAGATCTGCTGACCCGTCACCTGTACGGCGGGATCCGCAGGCTGGGCAGCAGCATCTATACCACCTATTCGAGCTACTTTACCTCCGCCGGAGGTGATTCCATCCTTGATTAAACGAACGAGGCCTCCCGGGCATATCCTGTCCCTGTTCTACGGTCCGGCCAAATATGCCGCCATGGTCCTGATTTCCATCTGTCTGCCCCTGTTTCCGCCGGTGGTGTCCCTGCTGCCGGTCCTTCAGGGCAGCAGGGCTTTCCTCATGGTCTGGCCTTTTCTTCTGATCTTCGTCAGCCTGAAAACGGATCGGATCGTCCGCCAGGCACATCTGGCCGATTTGCAGGAGGCTTCAGCAGGGATGAGGGGAGCCGGCTGTCAGGCTGCAGGTTTCCTTGCGCTTTTCGTTCCCCTGCTGCTTGTGCTGGATACAGTCGCCATCGCCCATGCCTATTTCTGCTACTTCAGCGCAGATGCAGGCTCTTCCTCCCCTTCCCTGCCCCTCACGGTGCTGATGGCTGCCGGATGTGTGCTGCTCATCTATGGCACGCAGGCTGACAATATCCCTTACCGGAGCATCTGGGGACTGCGGACCGCCGCCTCCATGGCCTCCCCCGAAGGCTGGAAAGCCCTCCATCAGAAAGCAGCGCTCCTCTTTTTCCGGTGCGGCCTTTGCCTGCTGTTTGCCGGATCCCTCCTTCTGCTGCTGTAGTTTGAGGATCTCCCGTTTTTCCCCCCGTCTGCCCTGCAGACGGGGTTCTTCTTTTTCCGGTTCCATGGAATTCATCCGTTTCTCAGGGAGGGATGAACAGGCACAAAAGGCTGATGGAATCCCTGCCGGATGCTGACCGGTCCTTTGATGTGAAATAGTGCCCCCGAAATTTTGAAAAAAACGCATTTTCCCCTTGAATTACGAAAGACCCGATGATATACTCCTTGCTCGGCACATCCTTGTTCTGCATGAAAGATTGCAGAGCCAGAGTCCAAAAGGAGGTGAAAGACATCATGAACAACTACGAAATCATCTATGTCATTGATGTTGCTTGCGAAGAGGAAGCCCGCAAGGCGCTCATCGAGAAGTTCAATGGCATCATCACCGCAAACGGCGGTGAAGTCGTCAAGGTCGAGGAGTGGGGCAAGCGCCGTCTTGCTTACGCCATCGATTACAAGACCGAAGGATATTACGTGTATGTAGCTTTCAACGGCGAGGCCACTCTGCCCAAGGAGCTCTCCCGTAATCTCGGCAACAACGAGAACATTCTGCGTTCTCAGGTGGTCAAGCTTCTGACGAAGAAGGTCGGCATCAAGCCCAAGGCAGTTCCTGCCCCCGCGGCTGAGGAAGCCCCCGCAGCTGAGGCTGCAGCTGAGGCTCCCGAAGAGACCGCTCAGGAGTAATCCTCCTGCCTTCACTTGGAAGAAAACCAGCGAGGTAACGTATGAACAGAGTCATTTTGATCGGCAATTTAACCCGGGATCCGGAATCGCGCGTCACCCAGTCCGGTCTTGCTGTCTGTAATCTGAATATCGCCGTCAACCGCCGCGTCCGGCAGGGGCAGGAAGGCAACGCTCCCACTGCAGACTTCTTCAGGGTCACCACCTTTGGGAAAACCGCTGAAAACTGCGGACGGTTCCTTGCCAAAGGCCGCAAGGTGGGCGTCGTCGGAAGCATTCAGAACGACAATTTTGAAGCCGCCGACGGAACCAAGCGCTATTCCGTGCAGATTATTGCCGACGAGGTTGAATTCCTTACACCGGCCGGAGGCGGAAGCAACGGTGAGTATTCGCCGTCCAATTCCCAGTATTCCTCCGGAAACAGCTACAGCGCTCCCGCGCAGAGCCAGGCACCCGCTCAGTCCCGTCCTGACACCACCGGATATGCTCCGGTTGACAGCAAGGGCAGCTTCAGCAATGCCAACCCGGATGAGGATGAACTCCCGTTCTGATTGACCGAGAAAAACCGGCCGGAACAGCCGGCCTGAAAGGAGAACTTCATGTCTGAGGATCGTCAGGCCCGCCGTCCTCGCGGTGGCAGAAAGCCGCGTAGGAAGGTTTGCGCCTTCTGCGTTGATAAGATCGAATACATCGATTACAAGGAGTTCCGTGATCTGAACTCCCGTATGCGCCGGAACATCAACGAGCGTGGGAAGATTCTTCCCCGCCGTATGACCGGAACCTGTGCAAAGCATCAGCGTCAGCTGTCCGAGGCCATCAAGCGCGCCCGTGCCATCGCGCTTCTGCCCTACAGCGCTGACTAATCACGCACACCGCCCCTTCCCGTCCGGGAAGGGGTTTTCTGTTTGAAAGTGACTGTTTCCTTCCCGTTCAGGGCGGATATTTCCTTTCCATCACAGATTCATCCGGAAGCATTCGCATCAAAAACCCCCTGACAGCAATTCCTGTCAGGGGGTTTGAATTTCTTGATCAGATCAGCTGCTCCGCGTCATTGGTGATGGACAGCTGCTCCACACTGCGCACAGCCCAGCGGGCAATCATCAGTTCGCTCTTCTCCTTGCCGCCGACTTCCACCGTCAGCACATCATCCTTGATGGCCGTGACAGTGGCGTAGATGCCGCCGATGGTGCAGATCCGGTCTCCCACCTTGAGGCCGGCCAGCATGGCTTTGGCTTCCTTGTCCTTCTTGCGCTGGGGACGGATCAGGACAAAATAGAACACCACAAAGATCAGGATCATGGGCGCAAACTGCACGGCATAGTAAACAAACGCTGCACTGCCGGACATCTGGGCCGCTTCCGCCGTCTCAGCCGCAGCACCTGCCGCCTGAGTCGCAGCTCCTGCCGCCGCCTGAGTTCCCTCCGCGATGGCTGAGGCCATGGAGAACAAATCAAAATTCATTGGAAAAACACATCCTTTCTATTTCGTAGCTGAAATTATATTCGCTTTACCTGCAAAAGGCAAGTGCATCCTGCCGCTTTGCCGCCTCCGGGGCTCTTCGTTCCTCCCCGGGAAGCCGCATGCCGGGCCGTCCTCCTGGCGGCATCCGCCCTGCTGCTTAACAAGCCCTCCAGGTCCCGGTTTTCTCAGTAATGAAGCTTTCCTTCTGCCACGGCCTTCAGATGCTCCCCGTAGGGGGACTTCCCATAGGCCTTCGCGCTCTCCATCAGCTTTGCCTGGTCGATGAATCCGTTGATATAGGCAATCTCCTCCGGAGCGGAAATGGTGATTCCCTGCCTTGCCTGAATCATCTCCACAAAGTTGGCCGCCTGCAGAAGGGAATCCACGGTCCCGGTATCCAGCCAGGCAAACCCGCGGCCCATCAGCTGAACATCCAGCAGTCCGTCCTTCAGATACATCTCATTGAGGGTGGTGATTTCCAGTTCCCCCCGCGCGGAGGGGCGAACCTCCTCCGCCCGCCTGTCCACGCCGGCCGGGTAGAAGTACAGGCCGGTCACCGCATAACTGGACTTGGGCCTTTGGGGTTTTTCCTCAATGCTGGTGGCATGTCCCTCGCTGTCAAAGGTCACCACGCCAAAGCGCTCGGGGTCCGAGACATAGTAGCCAAATACGGTGCCCCGGCCTTTCTTCTCCGCATTGTTCACGGCAAACTTCAGCATGGACCTCAGGCCGTTGCCATAGAAAATGTTGTCTCCCAGCACCATGGCGCAGGCCTCGCCCGCAATGAATTCAGCGCCAAGGATAAAGGCCTGGGCCAGTCCGTCAGGGGAAGGCTGGACCTTGTAGCGAAGAGAGATGCCGAACTGGCTGCCGTCTCCCAGCAGCGTTTCAAAGCGCGGGGTATCCTCCGGCGTGCTGATAATCAGGATATCCCGGATTCCTGCCAGCATCAGCGTGCTCAGGGGATAATAGATCATGGGTTTGTCGTAGACCGGCAGCAGCTGCTTGCTGGTCACCTTGGTCAGGGGATACAGCCGGGTTCCTGCACCGCCGGCCAGAATAATGCCTTTCATGTGTCTTTCCCTTCATTATGTCGGTTCTCTGGGTTTGAAGCATCGTCTTCCTGATT
>CACYCQ010000119.1:0-4915 GCA_902772995.1 uncultured Eubacteriales bacterium | reverse complement strand
TCCCGCGTCCACCACCTGATTCCTTCCCCCTCAACGTTCTCATAAGGAGGCTAAATGACCCTCTTTCAGCTGACCTTCTTCTCTCTGGCCGTCGCGCTGGTCTGCCGCATCCTGCCCCGGCGCCTGAGGTGGTGCCTGCTGCTTTTGTCCAGCTGCGCCTTTTACTGCACCCGGGCCCTCACCGGCTTTCCCTTTCTGCTGCTTACCGGTCTGACCACCTTTCTGTCCGCGCTGGGCATCGAGCGCATCGGACAGGCAGGGAAAGCCCTTCTCAGGGAGCAGCCCGGGCTTTCCCGTGAGGAAAAAAAGGCCCTTCGCGCCCGGACCGCCCGCCGGCAGCATGTGCTCCTTGCTCTGACCCTGGTCCTGAATTTCGGCATTCTCTGCGTGCTCAAGTACACCGACCAGATTCTGGGGCTCACCGGCGCCTCCCCGCTTGGCCTGGTTCTGCCCCTGGGCATCTCCTTTTACACCTTCCAGTCCATGAGCTATCTGCTGGACGTGTCGGGCGGAAAGGTCAAGGCCGAGCACAACCCCCTGCGCCTTTTCCTCTTCATTTCCTTTTTCCCCCAATTGCTCCAGGGGCCCATCTCCCGGCACCAGGACCTGGCTCCCCAGCTTGAGTCCCCCGGGGACGTGGACTTTTCCGGGATGCTCCGGGGACTGCTGCTGATCCTTTGGGGGCTCATGAAAAAACTGGTGCTGGCGGACCGTGCGCTTCCCGCCGTGGCCGCCATTTTCGATGCGCCCTCCGGGACCTACGGGGCCCAGATGACGATTCTGGGCGTGCTGCTGTACTCCCTGCAGCAGTACTGCGACTTTTCCGGCGGCATCGACCTGGTCACCGGCATTGCCGAGCTGATGGGCGTCCATCTCACCGCCAATTTCCGCCGCCCCTATTTTGCCGTCTCCCTGGCGGACTTCTGGCGCCGCTGGCACATCACCCTGGGCGCCTGGATGCGGGACTACGTGTTTTATCCCTTTGTCCTCTCCCGGCCCATGTCCTCCCTCTCCAAATCTCTCAAGGGCCGCTTCCCCTCCCTGTCCAGAACCCTTCCCGCCGCCCTTGGCAACATCCTTGTCTTCCTGCTGGTGGGCCTGTGGCACGGGGCCACGCCCAACTACCTGCTCTGGGGCCTGTACAACGGTGTCCTTCTGGCCATTGCCGCCATCTGCGAGCCGCTCACCAAGCGCCTGGCCCCGGCCTCTCCCGGGAGGATTCTTCACGTGGCCCGGGTGCTCCGCACCTTCCTGATCGTCAATATCGGCTGGTTCTTCGACCGCGCCGCAAGCGGGGCCGCCGCCTTTTCCATGATCCGCAGCGCCCTGACGGACTGGCGTCCGGGAGAGATGACCGCATCGCTGCTGGAGCGCTGCTCCCTGCCTGTCCACGACCTGACGGTCCTGGCCATTGGCACCCTGCTGGTCTTTGCCATTTCCCTCCTGAGTGAGCGGGGCGTGGATGTCCGGGGACGTCTTGTCTCCCTGCCCCTCCCCCTGCGGTGGCTGGTTTTCCTGCTGGGCATCCTGTGCATCGTGATCTTTGGCATCTGGGGGTCCGGCTTCAATGAAGCCGCCTTCATCTACTACAAATTCTGACCCGCAGGGGCGCCGTTCCCCCAAAGGGTAAAGAAAGCCGCCCTGCACGTTTTTGTGCAGGGCGGCTTTCTTTCTTACTGCGGCAAAGTTTCGGGCCTGATGCGCACCAGCGGCTTGTAGGTGCCGTCCGCCTGCTCCACCCGGACCCGCTGCAGGGTATCCTCCACATTGGCCCTGAATTCCGCGATGTACTGCGCCCGCAGTTCAGCCTGTTCGGCCTTCTCCGCCTCGGTCAGTCCCACCGTCTTTTTCTTTCTGGCCAGTTCATTGATCCGCTCGATCTTTTCGTGTTCCATACAGCCTCCTATACGATTGCCCTGACAAATTTCCAGTCGCTGTCAAAGACAGCCAGCACCCCGTCGGCCCCGGGGCGGATCCTGCCCGCCTCCCTGCAGCCGATGGAGTCCGCCGGCGAGCTGGTGGCCATGGGGATCACCACCTCCGGGGAGATGCCCGCCAGGCGGATCATGTTGGTCACCGCCTGGTGCAGCAGCAGCGTGGACCCGGCCAGCACCCCGTTTTCAAGCCGGGCGCACCCCTCCTTCACCGTCACCTTCTGCCCGCCCAGCTCATAGCTGCCGTCCGGCAGCCCGGCGGCCTCCATGGAATCCGAGATCAGAAGGGTTCCTGCCGCGCCCTTGCACAGGGCGGCAATGCGCAGGATGTCCGGATGGAGGTGAATGCCGTCCGCAATGATCTGCACCGAGATCCGGGGATCCGCCAGCCCTGCCCCGGGAACACCGGGTTTGCGGTGGTGCAGCGGGGTCTGCGCATTGAACAGGTGGGTGATCTGGGTCAGTCCCGCATCGGCGGCCATGTGGACCTGCTCCGCCGTCGCGCCGGTATGGGCCGCACAGGTCACAACGCCCCGGGCGGCCAGCCGTGAAATCACCTCACAGGCGCCGTCCAGTTCCGGGGCCAGGGTCATCATGCGCACGCAGCGGGTTCCCGCCGTCATGCGCTCAAAGGCTTCCATGGAGGGCGCCATGAGGCATTCCCCCCTCTGGGCGCCCTTGAAGGCCGGTGCCAGGAAGGGGGCTTCCATGTGGGCGCCCAGCACCCGGGCACCGTTGGGTTCCTGCCGGTCCATGACCCGCTGGATTCCCTGCAGCGCCTCCCGGGTCTGCGTCTCATCCGCGCTCATGGTGGTGGGGACAAAGGCCGCCACCCCGGTCTCCAGCAGTCTCCGGCTCATGCGCCGCACATCCTGCTCTCCGCGCATGCAGTCCGCACCCCCGAAGGCATGGATATGGATATCCACCAGGCCCGCAACCACATGCCGCCCTGCGCAGCTGACCACTTCCTCATCCGCCCCGGGGGTCAGCTCCCCGATCTCGCAGATGCGCCCTTCCTGCACACGCACATCCCTCTTCAGGAACGCGCCGTCCATAAACAGCCATCCGTCTTTGACCAGCATCGTCTCTCCTCCTTCCGGAATCTACGCCTCAATGGACATTTCCGCCTCCCTGGCCATCCGTTCAAGCTGGACGCCCAGGGTCTGCGACAGGCTCTGGCACAGCCGGGCGGAGAACCCGTTCCGCGGATCCGCCAGCGCCGAAATCAGCTCCTTTTCCATGCTCTTGCGCTGACGCTCCAGGCCCTTCTTTACCGCGCTGTCACGGACCAGCTGGCGCAGCAGCACCGGGATTCGCACCTTTCCAAGGGCCTTCTGCAGTCCAAGGGACCCCAGAATCGCGATGAGAACGCCCATCACGGCGCCGGTCAGCACGCCCACCGGGCCCGCCCCCACCAGGGCGATGCCGCCGCCGCCGCAGATTGCGGCGCCGACGACACCCAGCACGATGCTCATCACGGGGGTGAGGATTTCCATCCCCAGGGCATCCTGCACGGACAGGCCCACATGCTCCAGCCCCGTATCCACCTGCGTCCGGCTGAGGCTCAGCCTCTCCGGCGGCACGCCGCACCGCTCGCACAGATCCATCAGCCGGGCATCCAGCGTGCCCATCAGCTTCTCCAGCCAGCTGGCCACCCGGGTTTCAAGGCGTTTTCTGACCTTTTCCTCGGAAAACGCCTTCCGGATATCGCCAGCCAGCGCCTCGTCCATCTTCTCGATGGTCTCAAAGCCGCCCTGGCGCCAGATGCCCACATCCCGCATCGCGGTCTCCTGGGCCGTATCCACCAGGACCTGCGCAATGGGCTCGTACAGTTCATGAATGCTGGCACCCACCGCCTGCCCGAGCATCTCGCCCCGGGCAATGGAGGCCACTTCCTGCCTGAACACCCGCAGGTTCTCATCCACGCGGCCGCAGTAGGCCAGGCCCCGGGCGATGGAGCACTCGGGTTCAGGGCAGAACACCAGCACGCTCCCGGAAAAGGCCTCCCTGCAGCAGTCCCTGAAAAAGCTCATCCGGCTGGCCCCTCCGGTGAGAATGACCACCTGAGGCGGCAGGTCGCTGCTGGAGCGCACGGCCGTCTGGAGCGTCTCCCTGAGCGTATCCAGGAAGCTTCTCCCTCCAAGCACGCGCACCGGTCTGCGGATGAGCTTGTCCATCCGCGCCCGGGTCAGGCTCAGGGTCAGGTGCGCCGTCTGGTCATAGCACAGGGTCAGCCTCTTGGTCAGGGGCTGCTCCTCCCAGTTTTCCTCACTCAGGAAATACCGTTCCTTGAGCCGCCTGGCCTCCACCTCGCAGTAGCTCCTCCATTCCTGGCTTTCCCGAAACGTGCTCTCGATGGCCTTCCTTTCGGGGGAGACAGACACGCATTCCTCCAGGATCAGTTCATCCAGCACGCCGCCGCCCAGACTCACATCCCCGAACAGCGAAAGGTCCTGCTGGTGCCCGTCCACGATATAGGCAAAGTCCGTGGTGGAGGACCCGATATCGATCACCATGGCGCTTTTCTGCATCAGCACAGGATCCACCTGCAGCCCCCGGGCATGCCGGGCATACAGGAAGGCAGCCCTGGATTCCGGGACCACGCTGACATTGGGGAATCCGGCGCTTTCGATCAGGGCCGCGTACGCTTCCCTGCGCTTCTCCCCCCAGCCTGCGGGACAACCCACCACGGTTCCCTGCACCCGGGTCATGATCCCGGGATCCTGCCGGGTCAGCTCCTGCATCATTCCCTGGGCAAACAGCCGGATGTCCCCCTGGGCTTCCGGATCCGTCAGGTAGCGGGACTTGAAGCGGACCTGGGTGTGACTGGCCCCCAGCAGCACCGTGGCCTCCTCGCCGATGACCACCTTCCCCTCCCGGATTCCCACAGCGGACAGGGTGCTGCTGCGGTCCTGGACCGGAACAATCCGGGGTTCCACGGTGGATTCGGTATCCAGCACCGCCACGGCGCTTTCGCCGTC
>CACYCQ010000118.1:0-4641 GCA_902772995.1 uncultured Eubacteriales bacterium | reverse complement strand
CAGGGGGGCCGCCTGGAGGTGCACGACGGCGGGGAATGGCGGCCCTGCGTGAGGGAGATCTCCCCTGAGGAGGTGGAGGAGGTGACGGGGACGTGAAGTTCCTTGACATGGGGGGCCTGGGTACCTTCTGGAGGACCCTGCGGGGCTGCATGGTCAGGAGCGTGTGCGGAAGGGCGCCGGATGCCGGGGGGAACGTCTCCCTGGGGCCCTCGGACGTGCTCCCGCAGGTGACCTCCGCGGACGAGGGGGCGACGCTGGTGGTCAGAAACGGCGCGTGGACGCTGGAGCGGCCCGGCTGAAAGGAGGAGGAAGATGGGAATACTGGATGAGCAGGGCCTGCGGGCGCTGCTCTCGGGACTGGCCCGCCGCCTGGTGAGACGGGTGGCGGGGCGGGGACCGGATGACGGGGGGAACGTGCCCCTGACCTGGGAGGACGTGGACGCCCTGCCCGGGGACTGGCGCCCCGGCTGGGAGCAGGTGACGGACCGCCCGGCCGTCCGCGCGGGGACCGGGGAGGCCGCCGTGTGCCTGGGGGAGGACAACGAGGCCGCGGGGCCCGCCTCGGTGGCGGCGGGACGGGGGCTGGTGACCGGGAGCCCCGGGGAGCTGGCGGCGGGGACCTACAACGCCCCCGCCGAGGGGGCGGCCCTGTGCCTGGGCAACGGGGAGGACGGGGAGCACCGCGGCAACTGCGCGGTGGTGCTCAGAAGCGGGGAGGCGTGGTTCGCCGGGGAGGTCCGGACGGGGCCGGAGGCGGAGACCCTGGCCACCCGGCGGGAGCTGGAGCAGGCCCTGTCCTCCCTGGTGGACGGAGATGAGGAGGAGTACTGATGCGGGTACTGACGGACAGGCGCCATTATGAGAGCATCGCGGACGCCATCCGGGAGCGGCGGGGCACCGGGGGGACCCTGCGTCCGGGGGAGATGGCCGGGGCCATCCGGGAGCTTCCCGCGGGGGACGGGATCCCCCTGATCGGGCGCTTCGGGCGGGAGCTGCAGCGCCTGCCCTGGCAGGCGGCGGAGGGGGAGGCCTTTGCCCCCTGGGAGGCGGAGGAGCCCGGGCTGCGCTTTTCCTGCTGGACCCGGACCCCCGGGGACCTGCGGGAGGGGGGGACCGCCCCCGTGGGGGCGGTGTACGTGCCCCTGGACGGGTGGACCCACCTGTTTGTGCGCACCCGGGCCGTGGGGCGCGTGGAGGTGAGACTGCGCCTGGGGCCCTGTGCGCGGGTGCAGGTGCAGTGGGGGGACGGCACCGGGACCACCCGGGAGGCGGGGGAGGCGGGCGGCCTGGAGGTCCTGGAGCACGGGTACCTGGGGGAGGAGCCCCTGCGGGAGATCTGCCTGCGCGCGCAGGGGAGCCTGGCCCTTGGCGGGGGCACCCAGGACAGCGCGGCGGTGGCCCCCGGCGCCCTGCTGGAGGCGGCCTGGGTGGCAGAGGGGACGGGCCTTTCCGATTACGCCCTTGCAGGGGCCGCCGGGCTTCTGGAGGTGCTCCTGCCCCCGGGGGCGGCCCTGGGGCGCTACGCCCTGTCCCAGTGCACGGCGCTGCGGGCGGTGACCCTGCCCCCGGGCCTTCTGGGGGAGGAGGGGCAGGAGGGGCGCCTGCCGGAGGGGCTGCTCTCGGGCTGCCGGGCCCTGCGGGAGGTCTGCCTGCCCGCGGGGATCCTGGAGGCGGGGAGCTTCGCCTTTTCCGGGTGCGCCCGGCTCCCGCGGCTGCACCTGCCCCGGGCACAGCGCCTGGAGGCCTATGTCTGCTACGGGGACGGGGCCCTGGAGGAGGTGGTGACGGGGCCGGCCCTCACGGAGCTGGGACAGAGCGCCTTTGCGATGTGCGCTGCACTGGAGAGCCTGCATTCGCCCACAGGCGCCCGGGTGAAGGGGACCCTGGAGCTGCCCGGGGGACTGGAGACCCTTTCCTCCGGCGCCTTTTCGGACTGCCCGGGCCTGCGGGAGGCGGTCCTGCCCGAGGGGATCCGGGTGCTCTCGGGCGGGGCCCTGCAGGACGATCTGGGCCTGCAGCGCCTCTCCCTTCCGGACAGCCTGACGGAGATGGGCACCGGCTGCCTGTCCGGGTGCTGCAGCCTGCAGGAGCTGGTGGTCCCGGAGGGGGTGGGGCGCATCGGACTGGGGGCCCTGCGGGGCTGCACGCTGCTGAGGAAGCTGGTGCTCCTGCCCCGGACCCCGCCCCGGCTGTCGGGAAGCAGCGCCCTGCAGGGGCTGGACGGGGAGTGCCGGATCATCGTGCCGGCGGGGTGCCTTGAGGAGTATGCCGGCGCGCAGTACTGGTCCGCGCTGGCTGAACAGATGGAGGAGGCGAGCTCATGATTGATGCCCAGACGGCCGTGCGCACGGCCAGAACCTACCTGGGGGAGAACGGCGCGATCCGGACCCCCTACGCACAGATGGACTGCATCGGGCTGATCCGGGAGCTGGTGCGCAAATGCCCCGGCGGGAACCCGGACTGGCGCTGCGCGGGGACCAATTCCCTGTGGCGCAGTTTTGACCAGTCCGGAAAGTACCGCGACCTGACCTGGCGGCAGGACGGCCTGGAGGGGGCCCGTGCGGGGATGCTGGCCTTTATCCGGGAGGGCGGGGACGTCAGCCACGTGGGCCTTTGCACCGGGGAGGGGACGGTGATCCACTCCTCCAAGTCCCGGGGCGGCGTGGTGGAGACGCCCCTGTCCTCCCGGAACCTGTGGAGCGCCCTGGGGATCCTGCGCCACATCGGGACGGCCCAGGAGGGGAAGGAGAATTCCCTGGCGGAAGGAGCAGAGCCGGGCGGCACCCTGGCGGTGGTGACCACCCGGGAGGGGCGCCTTCGCATCCGGGAGAGCCCCGTCGCGGGAAAGGTGATCGGGCATGCCGAAAAGGGGGAGATCGTGACGGTCCTGGAGGAGGGGGACTGGCCGCGGATCTCCTGCGGCGGCGTGAGGGGCTACGCGTGCGGGGAATACCTGACGCCCCTGGAGAGGCCCGCCCCGCAGGCGGCGCCGGAGGAAGGGGATGTGCCGGAGGAGATCCCCGTCACCATCCTGGATGACGCGGGCAACGTGTTTCGTCCCCGGGGGCACTTTCGGGTCTTTGTGGGGGCGGTGGACTGAATGGAGGCGGCATGGAGGTACCTTGGCGAGAGCTGGGAGGTGTTCCTCGTGGTGGCCGCGGCGGTGGTCCTGGCGGGAAATTCCCTGCGGACCCTCAGGGAGTGGATGTCGCCGGTCAAGCGCATGAGCCGGCAGCTGGAGGCCCATGAGCTGAAGCTGGAGCAGACCGGGCAGCGGCTTGACCGGGTGGATGCGGACATGCAGGTGACCATGCGCTGCCTGCTGCGCATGATGAACCACGAGATCACGGGCAACGACATGGAGCAGCTGCGGGAGCAGCGGGACGCGCTGCAGGACTATCTGTCAAAGAGGAGGCATGAGGGATGAGACTCAATCTGAAGGTGCGCCTGCGCAATCCCTGGTTCTGGACCGGGCTTGCGGGGGTGATCCTCACGGCGGTGGGCATCCGGCCGGAGGAGCTGGCCAGCTGGGAGGCCGTGCGGGAGGCGGTGTGCCGGGTGGCCGGGAACCCCTATCTGCTGGGCAGCCTGGTGATGGCGGTGCTGGGGGTGATCACGGACCCCACGACGCAGGGACTGGGGGACAGCCGGCAGGCCATGACCTATGATGTGCCCAAACGGGAGGGAATGTAAGTCCCCGCGGCGGGAGGGACAGCCGGCGGGCTTTGACGGCATACGACACGGCGCCGCAGGCAGGAAATGTCCTGTCTGCGGCGCCTTTCTGCGTTTTGGAGAGGTTTCCGGCCGGGGGAAGGGGGATGAGCAATGTCATATCCTTTCATTATCTATATATTACAACAGATTATTGTACTTTGAAATACTATATTCTGCAAATATTGCAGATTTTTTAGTTGTATGCACATGAAAACGATAAAAAATAAAGTAGGAAAAGGATTTTTCCTACTTTGAGTCGAAACTGCCGCTAAAAACCCGAATATCTCTGTTATATTAAAAAAGATACTACGTTTATAAAAAACGCATAGTTAATCAGTCATGCCATACTTACATCGGTTCCAAAAAGGGGATGGAGTACATCCGGGAAAGCCCCGTAAAAAGAACAGTTCCCCAAGTACAAACGGATCTGAGATTGTCTCAGTAGTGTAGGGAGAGCGACGATATCTGATTCTGAATTGAACGGATACCTTTGGTTCGATCTTAGGGTTAATCTTGAACTACTATGCTTTGAAAAACATTTCGATAAAACGGCATTTCCAACAGCAACAACCTAACTTGTGGCTGTAAGTAATTTAATGTTGATTCTGCTATTTCCTGCACTTTTACGTGTTTCTCTTCGCTATCTTCTTCTCCATTTCTCCAGGCACGAAATCTGACCACATTCAACTTAACCATCAACCAATTATATTTTCCAGTCAACCGTTGAGTCCAGAATAGCTTTGATATGCATTGCCTAAGTTCATTAATTAGTCCGGCTTCAACTTCTCCTCTTGTTTTTGTTGCATTTCTCAACTGTATTCTATCAGTTGTTGTGCTTAACTTATTATGTTGATGGTCCCCAAGGATGTGAATGTAATAGATCAACTTGGCCATCTCAATGCATTGCTCAGAGTATATGTTTTCTGT
>CACYCQ010000117.1:0-2568 GCA_902772995.1 uncultured Eubacteriales bacterium | reverse complement strand
CTTCATGCGCGTACTGATCATCGAGGATGAATCCCGTCTTGCCAGGACCCTGGCGGACATCATTGAGGACATGGGCCTGGCCCCCCGCATCTGCACAGACGGGGTCACAGGCATGGATGAGGCGCTCTCCGGAGTCTATGATGCCATCGTGCTGGACAGAATGCTTCCGGGGATGGACGGCATTGAACTCCTGCGCAGTCTGCGCTCGGGCGGCCACCAGGTTCCCGTCCTGATGCTCACCGCCCGCAGCGAGCTTCAGGACCGGGTCACGGGTCTTGACGCCGGTGCGGACTACTATCTGACCAAGCCCTTTGAGAACCTGGAGTTCCGCGCCTGCCTTCGCGCGGTGCTGCGCCGCCAGCCTCAGATCCTTCCGGACACCCGGGAATTCGAGGACCTGCGTTTTACCCCCTCGGACGGGACGCTGAGCTGCAGGGAGCACTCCCTGCGCCTGTCCGCCAAGGAAAAGGATATCCTGGACCTGCTCATCACCCAGAACCTTCCTCTTTCCAAGGAGGCCATTCTCAACCGGGTCTGGGGCTATGACAGCGAAGCCACCAGCAACAATGTGGAGGCATACATTTCATTTCTGCGCAAGAAGCTCTCCCTTCTGGGCTCCCGCGTCACCATCGGGTCACAGCGCAATATCGGCTACCGACTGGAGGCAAAAAACCCATGATTTCCCGGCTGCGAAAGAAAATCACCCTGGTCCTGAGCCTGGTGATGTGCCTGCTTTTGCTCTTTCTCCTCACCACCGCCATCGGTGCCTTTCATGCATCCTTCCTGCAGCGGACTTCCCATGCCCTCAGGGCGGTCCCGGGTCCGGAGATGAAGGGCGTCAGCCCCCGGCCGGAGATCCCCGTTGCGCTGGTCCAGGTGAACGAGGATGGAACCATCCAGGTGATCCTCAACCAGATCTATGCACTGGAGGCCTCCTCTCTGGAGTCCATCGCGTCCGATCTGCAGGAGCAGGATCTCTTTCAGGGAGAAGTGGAGGGCTTCAATCTGCGGTTTCTCCGTCATCCCCGAAACCAGAAGGTCCTGTATTCCTTTGTGGACATCACCAATGAACGTTCTGCCCTGAGGTCCCAGATCACCATCGCCCTGATTGTCGGAGTTGGAGCAGCCGTTCTCTTCGTGCTTGTGTCCTGGTTTCTGGCCGGCTGGCTGGTTCAGCCTGTGGCCGAGGTATGGGAAAAGCACCGCCGATTTGTCGCGGACGCATCCCATGAGCTCAAAACCCCTATCACCGTGATCCTCTCAAACTCGGACATGCTCCTGGCCTCCCACGCGGTGACCGATGAGCGCAACCGTCTGCGTCTTGAGGACATCGGTGCCGAATCCCGGCGCATGCGCTCCCTGGTGGAGGATCTCCTCACCCTTGCCCGCACGGACAACATGCCCGTGACCACCCCGCCGGAGGACATCAGCCTTTCTTTTGCGGTCTCCTCCTGCGCGCTGACCATGGAGCCTTCCATCTATGACTGCGGACACTCCCTTGTTACCGACATCGAGCCGGACCTGCGCATGAAAGCCCACAGTCCTGAAATCCACCATCTGACGGAGATCCTGCTGGACAACGCCGGAAAGTACTCCACCCCCGGCAGCGACATCCATCTGAAACTGTTCCGACGTTCCCGCCGGGAAGCCCTTCTCCAGGTGATCAGCGAGGGGACTCCTCTGACCCGGGAGGAATGCAGTTCCGTTTTTGAGCGTTTTTCCCGGGCGGACCCTTCCAGGAGCCAGCAGGTAAGCGGTTATGGTCTCGGGCTGTCCATCGCCAGAAACATCGCGGAACACCTGGGGGGCAGCATCCGCGCCTTCTCCGACCAGCGCACCACCAATACCTTTGAGGTGCGCTTTCCCCTGATCCCCTGATGTTTGCGGAAATCAAAAAAGCACAGCCTGCCCGGAAAATCCGGACAGGCTGCACCGAAGGGGAGCGTTCCCTCAGTTCTGTGTCGCTTTTTTCAGTTCATCCCGCATCTGCAGGATCTGGCGGACATATCCGCTGTAATCCGTCTGGGTTCTGTTGCGCAGCAACTCAGTCATCTCCTCCACCGGCCTGAGCATCTGCTTCATTCCCAGATTCCCCAAAGTGCCCTTGAGGTTGTGCACCGCACCGAATGCCGCGTCCAGATTCCCTTCATTCACGGCCTTTTCCATTTCCTCAAAGGTGGACATGTCGATCATTTTCTTGCACATTTCCAGATAAAAGCTCTCCATCCCGCAGCAGCGCCGGATGCCGTCCTTCGTATCCACGCCCATGGCGTTCAGCTTGTCAATTGTCAGCATGGTCTCTCCTCCGCCTCTTGTCTTCGCCGCATCCGGGGCCCGGGTACACGGCGTTCTCTGTTTTCTTTCCCATCTAACGGAATTGTAGAGAAGTCTGTTGAAATGTCAAGCTCTTTTCTCCCGCGGCGTTTCCGCCGGACTGCATCCGGATGCGCCGCCTCCTTCAGCCAGCCACGACATATAAAAGGAAGGAATTATATGGATCTGACCTGTCTTCACCTTCTTCAGAACCTGCGGGAAAGTCTGCCCGCCTTCGTGACCTCCTTCATGCTG
>CACYCQ010000116.1:0-2568 GCA_902772995.1 uncultured Eubacteriales bacterium | reverse complement strand
GGCGGTGACGATTGCGGCCAGCCAGGGCTTTACCCATGTCAGAAGGCTGCCGGCACCGGCCAACCTGTGGACGTTCGGCATGAACCTGATGTGGGAAGGAATCATGAAGCTCGACAGGATCCTCAACGGGATGCCCTGAAGCTTTGCAGCACCCCGGCAGAGGGAGGAGAATCGCGGGAAGCGCATGCGCTTCGGGGAGGCGGCCGGGACAGCCTGACGGGCTGCGCAGCTCCTGAGTCCCGGGGTGCAGGGTTTTGCGAAGACGCCTGCGGGGGATCCTTCCGCCCTTCAGGGGAGAAGCCGGCAATTGACATTCAGGAACATTCGTTGACAGCCAGATACACACTATGATACAAACAATGCGCTGAGACTTCATTTCAGGCCGGATGAGGAGAAACTCGCCGCCCGGTCAGAAACCCCCGTTTCGACGGGCATGAAGGCCTGGAATGACAGATCTGCGCTGCCGGCAGAACCGGCAGGGACGCGGTGGACGGGAGGGTGCTCCGGCTGCCAAAGCACCGGAAACGCCGATCCCTTCCCCGGGTTCGCATCACCGCATTCCATCTATTTAGAAAGGGGTACCTGTAATGAAAAGACTTGTTTCATGTCTGCTGGTCGTTATGATGCTCTTCTCTGCCGTCAGCTCCTTTGCTGAGCCGGCAAGAATCGCTCGGAAGAGCAACGTGCTGATCAAGTTCCTGGATGAAACCGATTTCAAAACGAAGGACATTGCCCTGCAGTTTGAGTCCGGGGACGCCTCTTCCGATATCGTGTTCCGTGCGGAGAATGACAACATTCACCTGGTCACGCGTACCGGCGGCAAGCAGGACGGCCACATTCAGCTGGATTCCGGCAGCATCTATGTGGACTCCGAGGATTCCGTGACGATGCTGCGCTACTCCACGGTTGGCGCGGTCATGGAGGATGTCGTCAAGCAGCTGGATGCCATGCTGACCCAGGTTGTTGAGAGCATTCCCAAGGAAATGATCCCTTCGGATGCGGAGATCAGGAACTATGTCAGGCAGCTCGGCATTCTGGCGTCCATGGAAGCCGCTCAGCAGGAGGCGGATGCCGCCACCCTGAGCTCTGCCGCACTGTCCTTTGTCAACAAGTTCAAGCCGGAATACGTTCTGGATGTGAAGCAGAACGCCGACTCTGTGGAGATCAGCCTGCGCAGCGAGGCCTTTGCCACCGCGCTGTCTGAAGCGGTTGACGAAATGATGTCCAACCGTGCCCTGGCAGAACTGGTGGACCGTCGTGCCAGACTGGAGGGCGGCATGTCCTTTGCCCAGATTCAGAAGGACTGGCTGAAGAACCGCGAAGCCACCCTGGAAGCCATTCGCAACATCAGGAGCACCGAAACCATCGAGGCCAACGGCCACAGCGTTTCCCACTTCGAAATCAGTGAACAGAATTCTGAAAAGGGCGCCCTGTGCTTCGACACGGATTCCTTTGTCAATGTCGAGTCGGGCGAGATTGAATTCAAGGCCTGCATGGGATATCCGAATGAAGATCCTGCCGTGCTCTATGAATTTACCCTGAACCCGTATTATTACAGGGAGAAGGTCACCGCCGGAGATTCCATGGCTGAAGTGAGGGCCAATATCGATTACGGCAGGATCACCGACGGAAAGCTCATCTCTGTGGTGGAAGGAAAAGAGAACCTGAGAGTGGACTTTGGACCGGACTATCTGTACGCAAAGGGACCCAAGGGCGGTATCAGCACCTCTGTTCGTGAAACCTGGTCGGGCAAGATCCGTTACGAGCTCGTGGCGGAGAGTGCCAAGGGCGAGGAAGTCACCCTTACCGTTGATTTCTATGAGGATGGCGACAGCCTTGTGTGCGAGATGTTCTCCGGCAATGCTGAGAATTCTCTGAAGATCAAGCTCAGCAGGATTGACAGAGTGGACATCAGGGACCTGAGCACTTCGGAAAAAATCAACGAGATCACGGCTGAAGACATCAAGGCCATGCTGGAAAGCATTTCGATGCTGCTGGGCAGCTCTGAGACCAAGTAACACAAGCAAATCATCCCCTGGATCCTTGAACAGGATCCAGGGGATTTTCATATCTCCCCTCACGGCCCTGCAGCCGGAGGGGAACAGGGATACGTCCTGTACCTCCGGGGAAGGAAGCGCCTGAGCGCTGTGCAGGGGAGGAACAGGGAGGTGCTGTTCTCCGCCGGAAATCCCGAAGGCCCGGAAGGACATCTGAACATCCGTGGAAGAGTGAACGGGCAGGCGATGCGGCTGCCCTGGCGGTGCTGGTCAAACAGCCATGCTCCCCTTTGCATGAGAACCCGGTGTCAGTCCTTTCGCAGGCGCTGCGGAGGATTCAGACCGTCGCACAGGCTTTGCCCGCCGGTGGTGCTTCTGTTATGCTTCATAAGCCGGAACATGCCGTTTTGAAAGCCGTTTTTCGGAAGGTCATGACCGACTTTATGCTCACGTGCAGGGGAGGAGCTGCAATGGCAGGCCGACACATGAGATGAGCGTATGATGGGGAGGAGGATGTGAACGGGAGTGATGGACACTGAAGGAAAGCAGGTTCTTTCCATCCCGTGTTTTT
>CACYCQ010000115.1:0-5474 GCA_902772995.1 uncultured Eubacteriales bacterium | reverse complement strand
GATTCAACCTGGGCTGAAATAGTCAGTTCCAGGGTAGGCGTCGTGGCAAAACGGATGTAATCCGGTCACTTTTCTGTGAATAGTAACGCCAGAGCAAAAAAAGTTTTCAAAAGAGCTTGACAGTCTGCAGCGGATGACATATAATTTCACTGTTGCGCGACGAAGGGGTATGGTGTAATGGTAACACGTGGGTCTCCAAAACCTTTGTTGAGGGTTCGAGTCCTTCTGCCCCTGCCACAACCCCCCGGGAGTTTCTGGGGGGATTTCATTTTATTGATGGCCAGGATTGAGCCAATGCCCGGAGTACGGCCGGCTTCAGAGAGACGGTGGGTGCTGAGAAACCGTCAGCTTGCCGCGGGAAATTCACTCATGAGCCATGTCCTAGCGGGCCGGCGGACGCGTTATAGTCCGAGAGGCATCCTGGTTTCAGGATGTGAATTTGGGTGGTATCACGGGTTATCCCGTCCCTTGCTGGGGACGGGAATTTTTTTATGTAAGGAGAGAGTTTTCGTATGGGAATGCAGGAAGAGCTTCAGAAACTGCAGAGTGAGGTGCTCCGAGAACTGCAGGGGATCAAGGACAAATCCAAGCTGGAAGACGTACGGCTGAGAACCCTTGGAAAGAAGGGTTCCCTGACGATGATGCTGCGCGCCATGGGCAAGTTGCCCCCGGAAGAGCGGCCCCAGATGGGCCAGATGATCAACTCCGTCCGCGAAAGAATCACCGCTCAGCTTGAAGAGGCCGAGAAGGAATTCCGCCGGATTGAACAGAAGCACCGGCTTGAAAAGGAAACCATCGACATCACCGAGCCGACGCGGCGCCTGGAAGCCGGCGGCGCCCATCCCCTGACGCTGGTCCAGGACCGTCTCATCGAAATCTTCACCGGCATGGGATTTGATGTCGCGGCAGGCCCCGAGGTAGAAGAGGACCTGTTCAATTTTGAGCTGCTCAACATTCCCCGGAACCACCCGGCAAGGGATGCACAGGCCACCTTCTATATCAACAACAACGTGGTTCTGAGAACCCATACCTCTCCCGTACAGGCCCATACCATGCTGCAGCAGAAGCCGCCCATCCGGATGATCTGCCCCGGCCGGGTCTACCGCGCCGATGAAGTGGACGCCACCCATTCTCCGGTCTTCCATCAGATGGAGGGACTGGTGATTGACAAGGGTGTCACCATGTCGGACCTGAAGGGGACATTGCAGGTCTTTGTCAGCAAGCTCTACGGCGAGGGCATGCAGATCCGGTTCCGTCCGTCATTCTTCCCGTTCACGGAGCCGTCCGCCGAAGTGGATATGACCTGCGTTGCCTGCCACGGCAAGGGCTGCCGGGTCTGCAAGGGCACCGGCTGGATCGAGGTGCTCGGCGCGGGCATGGTCAATCCCAGGGTGCTGGAGATGTGCGGCATCGATCCCGCCGTTTATTCCGGATTTGCCTTCGGCATCGGCATCGAACGCATCACCATGCTTCACTACGGCATTACGGACATGCGCCTGCTCTATGAGGGAGATGTCCGGTTCCTGTCCCAGTTTCATGCGGAGTAAGAGGGGGAAAAGTCATGAAAGTACCTATGCAGTGGCTCCGGCAGTACACGGATGTGACGGTGTCGCCGGATGTGTTTGAACGCGAAATGATCATGCACGGAACCAGCGTGGAAGGCATCGAGGACCAGAAGGACAGCCTGAGCGGCGTGGTGGTCGGCCGGATTTTGAGCGTACGTCCCCATGAAAATTCGGATCACATGGTGGTCTGCAGCGTGGATGTGGGACAGGATGCGCCTGTCCAGATCGTCACCGGCGCGCCCAACGTGCACGAGGGAGATGAAGTTCCGGTCGCGCTGGTGGGCGCCCGTCTGCCCGGCGGCACCATCATCCGGCAGAGCACGCTGCGCGGCGTGGAATCCTACGGCATGTGCTGCTCCGGGCCGGAGTTGGGCGTGCCCGAGTACCTCTACCCGTCCGTGGGAGACAAGGGCCTTCTGATTTTCCACGAGGACTATGCCCCCGGCACGGATGTCCGCTCCATTCTGGGCGTGGATGACGTGATCGTGGATTTTGAAATTCTGGCCAACCGTCCGGACTGCCTGAGCGTCTGGGGCGTCGCCCGCGAGGCGGCGGTGGTCTTCGGCAAGCCCTTCCGCAAGCCGGAAATCACGGTGAAGACCGTTCCCGGAAAGGTGGAGGACTATGTGGACATCCAGGTCGAGGATGCCGTCCTGTGTCCGCGCTACTGCGCCCGGGTGGTCAAAAACGTCAAGGTCGGTCCCTCTCCCATGTGGCTGAGGAAGGCCCTCCACGGCGCCGGCATCCGCTCCATCAACAACGTGGTGGACATCACCAACTATGTGATGCTGGAAACCGGCCATCCCATGCATGCCTTTGACCTGGACCGGGTCAAGCAGCGCACCATCCTTGTCCGCCGCGCCCATGAAGGGGAAAGCATCACCACCCTGGACGGCAAGGAGCGCGCCCTGACCCCGGACATGCTCATGATCTGCGACAGAACGGATGCCACCGGCATCGCCGGCATTATGGGCGGCGAGGAGTCTGAAATCACCGAACAGACCCGGCAGGTGCTCTTTGAAATCGCCTCCTTTGACCGCACGAGCATCCGCCTCACCTCCAGGGGGCTGGGCATGCGCACGGAATCCTCCGGCCGCTTCGAGCGGGGCGTCTGCGCCGCCACCTGCCGGGAGGCCGCTGACCGGGCATGCCAGCTGATCTGCCAGCTGGGGGCCGGCGATGTCATCGAGGGCGTCTACGATTTCTATCCCGAACCCGCCGCACCCAGGTCCATCCGTGCCTCGGTGACGCGCATCAACGAGCGCATCGGCCTGCAGATTCCCGGCGAAGAGATGTGCTCCATCCTCACGCGCCTGGAAATGCAGACCGTTCTGGACGGCGACACCCTGACCGTGATTCCGCCGCTGTTCCGCGAGGACATGGAGCAGGAGGCGGATGTCTCTGAGGAAGTGCTTCGCATCTACGGATATGAACACCTGACCGAAACACTGCCCCTTGGCGCGGTCCAGCCGGCCAGTATCAACGAGAGCATGAAACTCTCCCGTGAGACAGGCCGCTTCCTTTCCGGCTGCGGGATGTATGAAATCCGGAATTTCTCCTTCATCAGCCCGCGCCTGCTTTCCGCACTGCTGCTTGACGCGCAGGATCCCCGGATGAATCCGCTGAAGATCCTCAACCCCCTGGGCGAGGAGACCAGCGTGATGCGTCCCTCGCTGGTTCCCAGTGTACTGGGGTCCCTGGCGCTCAACCAGAGCCGCAACAATCCGGAAGCCCTGCTCTATGAAATCGCACCGGTGTTTGACACCACCTGTCCCAGCGAGTCCGGTCAGCCCCGGGAGTGCCCCTTCGCCTGCTTCGGCGGCTATGGCGAACATGCGGATTTCTTCTTCTTCCGGGATGTGGCAGTGGACCTGCTCTCTCAGTTCGGCATCCAGGTGACGCTCAGGCGCGCACAGGAGCCCTATCTCCACCCGGGACGCAGCGCAGAGCTGCTTGCGGGAGGCCGCAGGGTCGCCACGGTGGGTGAAGTGCATCCGGAGGTCCTGAAAAACTTTGAACTGTCCCAGCGGGTCATTCTGGCAGAGGTGGACCTGGATGCCGTACAGGCCCTCAAACAGCCCATGGGCCAGATTGCGCCCCTGCCCAGGTATCCCGCGGTGACCCGTGATCTGGCTCTGGTGGTGGAGGAATCCGTCATGGTGGGCGAGATGATGGACCTTGTCCGCGACGCGGCGGGAGACCTGCTGGAGAGTGTGCGGATCTTTGATATTTACCGCGGCGCGCAGCTGCGTCCCGGCAAGAAATCCGTCGCTTTCTCCATGGTCTTCCGCAGTGCGGAGCGCACATTGACGGATGATGACGTCAATCCCGTGATCGACCAGATCCTGTCCCGCAGCAAAGCACAGTTTGCCGCGGTCCTGAGGTAAGCCATGGGCGCAGGCATCGGCGCCCGGACGCAGAAGTATGCCCTCATCGGCGAGAGGCTGGATTACTCCCTCTCGCCGATGATCCATAATGCGGTCTTTGCCCGCGAGGGGCTTAATGCGCTGTACATCACGCTGACCATCGGGCGGGAGAGGCTATCCTCGCTGGTGGACGTGCTGCGTCACGGCTTTTCAGGCTTCAATGTCACCATTCCCTTCAAGGAACGCATCGTGCCCTATCTGGATGAAATCGACGAATCCGCCCGGGTCTGCGGCGCGGTCAACACCGTCCGCAATGACGAAGGCGTCCTGAAGGGCTTCAACACCGACGGCTTCGGCATTCTCCAGTCCCTGCGCGAGGCCGGCGTACCTCTTGAAAAAGGCAGCCGCGTGGTCATCGTCGGCAACGGCGGGGCTGCCCACATCGCCGGAACCACGGCGCTGGGCGCAGGGGCCAGAGTGACCTTCCTGGTCCGGCGTCAGCAGGGCGGGGAAGCGATCCTTGCCAGCATGCGCCGCGCCTATGCCAACCGGCAGGAGGACATGAGCGCCTGTACCCGGGAAGAGGACATTCCCGGAGCAGATCTGCTCATCAACTGCACGCCCGTGGGGATGACACCCCACACACAGGACTGTCCGGTGAGCGACAGGCTGATCTCCTGCGTTGATTCCGTATTCGATGCAGTGTATAATCCCCGGGAAACCCTGCTTCTGCGCAAGGCACGGGACAAAGGAATCCGAACGGTGGAGGGACTGGGAATGCTGTTTTATCAGGCCCTGCGCTCCGACCAGATCTGGCTGGGGGAAGACCTCATCCGGATGGAGGCCTACCGGGATCTCTATCTGGAACTATGCAAAACGGCGGTCTGACCTGCGCAGAGCGACCTGAAGTCCGGGTTTCCGGACCTTCCGACCGTTCAATCCCGGATACTGCCGTGACCAGGGAGGGGACGGGAATCCTCCTGTCCTTGCTCCGTACCCCCTCAGTTCAGAGGGCCATGATTGTAAAGGGAGTTTTCCTCATACCATGAACAAGACCGATTCAATGCCCGTCATCGGGATTTCCGCAAGCTATTCTCCTGATTCCCGGGAGTACCATCTCCGCAAAAACTATGTGGATGCGGTGCTGCGCTCCGGCGGATTTCCTCTGCTCCTTCCGTTCACGGAGGAAAGGGACCTCGCAGCAGCCCAGCTTTCTCTCCTTGACGGGCTCCTTCTGTCCGGAGGAGTGGACGTGAATCCCGCAAGATATGGGGAAGAGGTGCTCCCGAAGTGCGGGAGCATCTGCGATGAACGGGATGCCCATGAGCTCCTGCTTCTGGAGCAGGCCTTGCCCCTGCAGATGCCGGTTCTGGCCATCTGCAGGGGAATCCAGGTGCTCAACGTGGCGCTTGGAGGCACTCTGATTCAGGATATCGAAACCCAGAGAGGCCTTGCCCGGGAGAATCACTTCCAGGGGCCTCCCTATACCCGCGGCATCCATCCGGTCCGGTTCACTGCCGAACCTTTCCTCTCGATCTACGGG
>CACYCQ010000114.1:0-2663 GCA_902772995.1 uncultured Eubacteriales bacterium | reverse complement strand
TTCATCTGGGCATCGATGTTGTTCATGCCGATGACCAGGTGGCGGCCGTTCTCATCCTCCAGCAGCGTGGCCTTCATGCTGGTGTACACCGGCCGCCCCTCCAGCATCAGGCGGAACTTGGTGGTGAAGATGCCGTCCCGCCTCAGGATGTCAAACACCCTTTCCCGGGTGAAGACCGCCATGAACCGGTCCCGGTCCCCCTGGAAGATGAGGGGCCCCACCCGCCCGCGGCTGAAGGCGAAAAAGTCGGCGCCCGTCCTTTCAAGCCCCAGGCGGTCGTATTCGGTGCTGGAGCTGTAATCCACAAACGCCCCGGTCTGGGGGTCCACCACGTAGATGCAGAAATAGTCCGTGGCCAGGGCCTGGGAGATGCGCCCGAAGGTGATCCGGTCGGCGCGGGCCTTCTGCAGCTCCGCCAGGGTCGCCTGGTGGATGGCGAGGTCGGAGGCGATGCGCTCGTGCTTCTCCGTGATGTCGGAGATGAAGACGGTGTACACGCCCCCGTAGGCCGTGGTCTCCAGGTAGTGGCCGTAGTCGTCGACCCAGCGGATCCTCCCGTCCCGGCGGAGAATGCGGTACTCCGCATAGTCCATGTGCTCCCCGCTGGCGCCGATCTGCTCCTGGATGGACGCCTCCACCCGCTCATAGTCCTCCGGGTGGACCATTCCCCGGAAGGTATAGCCCGTCAGGGCCCTGAACTCCTCCTCGCCGCCGCACCCGAAGATGTCAAAGACCGGCTTGTTGGCGTAGAGCAGCTCCTGGGGAGGCTGTGCCCGGTAGATGAAAAAGCCCCCGGGCATGTGGCCGCCCAGCTCGTCAATCACGGTGAGGGTCTGCGCGTTCAGTTCAAATGCTGCCGTATTCATCGCTCGTTCACCCATGCTGTTCCCTCCGCGCGGCGGAGTGTGGAATCAAACCTCCGTCCGGTGTGCATCATATCACGCTTCGGGGGGATTTCACAGACCCGGACAAACATTTCGCGCCGGGGCGGATCGCCGGGCGGCGCGGCGGGGAAGCCTCCCCGGGAAATGAACCGGCCGCCCCGGGAACCCGGGAAGGCGCCATTCCCGGCACGGAAGACATCCCCGGCGGGGACTTTCCGCGGGGCGCCCGCCGCGCAGCGTCCCCGTCCGGCCTGCAAAAGGGCCAAATAGAAAAAGGGCATGGCCGTCATCGGCCATGCCGGTTTCCTGCGCCCGGGGGAGGCCCCGCCGGGCGGGAAGGTGCGGAGGTTAAACGGGGCTGCTTTCGCGGTTACGCCGCCTGCCGGGCCTGCTCCCCGCAGAAGCTGCGGATGACCATCGGCCAGATGACCAGGCCGAAGAAGACCAGGATGAAGCGGGCCACCAGGTTGCCCCAGTGGGGTCCCATGAGCGCCACGATGGTCGCGCCCGCGAAATAGTACTTCCAGGCATAGATGATGGCTACTCCGATGCCCGAGAGCAGGGGCAGCAGCGGGGCGCCCGCGGGCACCGTGTAACGAATCCTGTGCCGCTCGATGTAGCTGCCGGCCATCAGGCCCAGCGTGGCGCCGCAGGCCTTGAAGCAGTCGTTCTTCATCTTCTCCGGGTCCACCAGCAGCTTGCCGTCCACCATGTCCCGGGGATAGTCCTTGAGGCTGATGTACAAAATGACAAGGGCCACCGCCGCGACCCCCGCCAGGGTCATCAGGTTCGTCCGCTTCTCATCCCCGTCCAGCCATTTCATCAGCCTGCCGATCACAAGGATCATGAGGACGCCCTCCGTGATGCCCACGACGACGTCCTGGGGCGTGTGCACCCCGAGGAAATTGCGGGAGAACCCGGTCAGGGCGATCAGCGCGATGCACAGCACCGCCACCCGCCGCTTCCGGTTCCAGGTCGCGGCGGCCGAGGTGCCATAGAGCGTCGAGGCGACCAGGGAATGGCCGCTGGGGAAGGAATAGCCGGTGGCCGCCTTCTTGGAGTCCCCCGCGGGGATGATTTTGTCCGAGCGGATCCAGGGACGGTACGCGCACACGGTCAGCTTCACCACGCCGTTGAGCAGGTCTCCCAGGGTGTAGGTGAGGAGGAAGCGGTAGCCCCAGGCCCGGCTGAGCCCCCACAGGACCAGGTAGGGCAGCAGCGGCAGGATGTCCACCGCAAACTTGCTCAGGCCGTTGAACACCTCGTCAAAGATTCCTCCCGTGGCATTGCGCAGGTCCTGCAGCCACAGCAGGTACTGAAGATCAATCGACATATTCTCGCCTCCGATTTCTGCAGATTCTGTCCGGCGCCGGGGCCGGGCCCCGGCAAAAAACAGGCAGATTCTATCACGGACGCCCGGATTGTTCAATCCCTCCGGAGCCCTTTCCCGCGGCAGGCGGCGCGGTTCATCCCCGGAGGGCCCCCTCCCGCTCCGGGCCGGAAAACCCGGGCGATGCGCCCCGCCGGATGGGTCAGTGCACGCCTGTCCAAAGGGAACAGCGCCCGGACGCTTTCCCCGGGCCCCGGGATGCCGCCCCCGCCTTGATTATCCGGCGGGGGATAAAATGCGCGCTATAATTATATAACCCAATTGACAATTGTTCGCAGATATCATACAATTCTTATTGTATCAAGTATCCATTTACGGGAGGTCGCCACATGAAACGAATCTGCAGTCTGCTGCTTTCCCTGCTGCTGTTCCTCGACGCGCTGCCCTGG
>CACYCQ010000113.1:0-5348 GCA_902772995.1 uncultured Eubacteriales bacterium | reverse complement strand
CCCTGTCCCCCCTCATTTCTTTTCCTCATGAACCCGCAGGAACGTATACGGGACGTGTGTCAAATCCCTGTTTCTTTCCGAAGTTCCTCCAGCACCTGCATTTTACCTTGCAGTTCCTTCGCTTCTTCTGAGTAGATGGAATCCGGCTTTGTCCGCTTCACATGGGTTTTGAGGTCCTGCAGAGCAGACTTTACACGCACCACGGTCTCCCTGTCCGGGTTTTTCGCCTGCTGCAGGGCCTGTTCGGTCTCGTAGACCAGACGCTCCGCAGCATTCCGGATATCTCCGGCCTCCCTGCGTTCCCGGTCCCAGGCCTCATACCGTGCCGCATCCTCCCTGGCACGACGGATCTCCTCCTCGCTCAGATTGGTGGTGCTGGTGATGGTGATCTCCTGGGAACGCCCGGTTCCCAGGTCCTTTGCGCTCACCGTCACGATACCGTTGGCATCAATGGCAAAGGTGACCTCAATCTGCGGCACCCCCGCCATGGCCCGCCGGATCCCGCTCAGGCGGAAATTGCCGATCAGCTTGTTGTCCCGGGCAAAATGCCGCTCGCCCTGCAGCACGCGGATGTCCACCGCGCTCTGGAAGGGTGCTGCCGTGGTGAAGATCTGGCTGTGCCTTGCCGGAATGGTGGTGTTCCGGTCAATAATCCGCGTCGCCACACCTCCCACGGTTTCAATGGACAGGGTAAGGGGCGTCACATCCATAAGCAGCAGGTCCTGGACCCTGGAGGAAACCGTCAGCGCCCCGCTTGCTCCCTGCGTTATCTTCTCCGCCTGCAGTGCCGCGCCCATGGCCACGCACTCATCCGGATTCACATTTCTGGAAGGAACCTTTCCCGTCAGCTTCTGAACCATCTCCTGTACCGCCGGCATCCGGGTGCTCCCGCCCACCAGCAGCACCTGCGACAGGTCCTTCATCTGGAGCCCCGCATCCCGCATCACCTGCCTGACGGGTTCCGCAGTGCGCTCCAGCAGGTCCCGGGTCATCTCCTGGAACTGTGTGCGCGTCACCTGGACCTCCAGATGATGGGGTCCCCGTTTGTCGCTCGTCAGAAAGGGCAGCAGGATTGTCGTGCTCATCCGGGAGGACAGTTCCTGTTTGGCTGCCCTTGCCGCCTCCCTAAGCCGCAGCATCGCCTGAGGATCCCGGGAAAGGTCCACCTTCTCCTGCTCATAGAACCGCCTGGCGGCGTAGTCGGTGAGGCGCTGGTCAAAGTCATCCCCGCCCAGCAGATTGTCCCCGCTGGTGGCCAGAACCTCGATGATCCCCTCCCCGATCTCGATGAGGGATACGTCAAACGTCCCGCCACCCAGATCAAAAACCAGGATCTTCTGGGCCGCCCCGTGGTCCAGTCCGTAGGCAAAGGCGGCCGCTGTGGGTTCATTGATGATCCGCAGGACCTCCAGTCCTGCAATCCGTCCGGCATCCCGGGTAGCCTGCCGCTGGGCATCTGAAAAATAGGCCGGCACGGTGATGACCGCCTGGGTGACCGCTGTGCCCAGAACCTGCTCCGCATCTCTTCGAAGCTTTTGCAGGATCACCGCAGACACCTCCTGAGGAGACATCTTCTTCCCGCCCAGATCAAAGCGCGTATCTGAGCCCATGCTGCGCTTGACGGAAACCACCGTCTGCTCCGGATGCACCGCCTGCTGGCGCTGCGCCGCGCTGCCCACCAGCCGCTCTCCACCAGCGGCAAAGGCCACCACGGACGGTGTGGTGCGCTGTCCCTCCGAATTGGGGAGAACAACGGGCTCGCCGCCCACGATGGCCGCCATGCAGCTGTTGGTGGTTCCCAGATCTATCCCGATGGCCTGTCCCATGTCCGCTCCTTCCCGGGACCCTCAGTCCCAGTCGTCCTCCTCATCCAGATCAAAGGCATCCCCGTAGCTCTGCCCTTCCACCCTGCGAAGAGGCTCCTTGGCCGGCACCTCGGGGACGCTCTCCAGACGCCGGGCGATGTCCTCTCCCTGACGCTGGACCAGTTCCAGATCCTCCGCAGCACGTCTCAGCCGGTTGCGGGTTTTCTCCAGGGTGCTCGCGTAGCGCGAAAAGTCCGACCGCACGGCCCCGAGGGTGGCGACAATCTCCCCGGTGTGCTGCTCGATGGCGATGGACCTGAACCCCAGCTGAAGGCTGGACAGCAGCGCCGCCAGGGTCGCCGGGCCGGCCAGTACGACGCCGCTCTCCCGCCGGATCTTCTCGGCCAGGTCGCCCATGCGCAGCACTTCGGCATACAGCCCCTCGCTCTGCAGAAACAAAATGGCATAATCCGTGGTATACGGGGGGGCAATCAGGCGTTCACCCAGACGCCTGGCATACACATGGACAGACGAGGAGAGCAGGTTGCGGGCCGCTTCGATGTCCTCGTGACTGCCCTTCTCCAGCGCCCTGCGCAGCTCGTGGTACTCCCGCAGCGGCAGACTGGCGTCCATGGGCAGCAGCACCGTCTGCTCCCCTTCCCGGCCAGGCATCACCACGGCATAGTCCGCCTGGATCTCCCGGCCGGGCACCAGCGTCGCCTGCTTGGCATACTGCTGGGGCGCCAGCATCTGGGCAAGCAGGTTCCCCAGCTGCGCCTCCCCGTAGAGGCCCAGGGGCTGCTGATCGCCCATCAGACGGCTGAGGGCATCCACGCTGCCGGCCAGGGAGGAAATCTCCGTGAGCGACCGGGACACCTGCTCCAGCCGCCCGCTCACCTGAGAAAAGGACGCCTCCAGGCGCGCGTCCATGGCCTCTCCCAGCTGCCTGCTGATGCTCTCCTGGAGCTCCAGAAGACGAGAGCTGCTGGCCTCTCCCATTCGCTGCATGCTCCTGTGCACCGCCTCCCGGGTCTGGACCAGCTCCGCCTTCTGCGCCTCCAGCAGGGTCTGTACCTGCTCCCGCTGGCGGACCATCTCCTCGCGGCCGGCGTCCACGCTGCGCAGCATCTCCTCCCGGGTCTTTTCCATCTCTTCCCGGCTGGTCTGCTGCCAGGCATCCAGCTTTTCCTCCACGGCCCATTTGATCTGGTCGATCTCCTGGCCGCTTTTCTTCTGTCCGCCTTCCATCCGCTGCTGAAGGCGCCCCACACTCAGCTCCACCTCCCGCACGGCCTGCGCCATATCCTGCCGGTCCGCCTCATTCTGCCGGGATTCTTCATCGAAGCGGTTCTTGAGCATCAGGCGCAGCGCGCTCAGCGCCGCTTCCTGGCGCCGGCTCCTGCGGAAAAGAAGCAGCACCACCGTCATGACCAGGGCCACCCCCAGAAGGAGGCACAGTACCAGGATGACGGTGGTCGATGCCGCATGACGTGTCAGGGCTTTCCAGATACCTGCCATTGTTCCTCCTTTTCTTCCTGCCAAACCGCAGGGGCTGTGATATAATCGCCTCAAAAGCGCAAAGGGGGACCTTCCATGACCACACCAAACCCGCGCAGACAGGCCAGAATCCGCCGCCAGCGCCGCCGCAGGCGCCTGCAGACTCTGCTCACCGCTCTGTGCTGCGTGCTGCTGATTGCCATTTCCACGGTGGCCAGCCTCATGCTCTTCCCCATCTCCCGGGATGAGGAACAGCCGCAGGAGCAGACGGTGCAGACGGTCCGTGTTGACCCTTCCCTGCCCTTTACCCTGGCCGACCTCACCTCCGCGCAGGTTGCGCAGATCCGGCGCGAGGGAAGCCTTCGGGTCTCAGATGGTCCCCGGGGCGTGAGCGTGGGGGATTCCCTGGATACCCTGCTCTCCCGCCTGCCCTCCTCCTATACGCAGCGGCAGGCCGACCCGGATGCCACCGGGGAACAGTCAGACGAGCAGCAGGTGATCTACTGTCAGGAAACCGTGGTCAATTCAAGGGGCGTCCAGGTGGCCCTGCCGCCCAGGGGACTGCTGAATGTGGACGCGGGGAGCATCATCGTCACCCTTCTTGCGCCCACCTCCGCCTATCCTCCGGGAACCACGGACAACTATCTGCGTTTTGAGCATGTCTACTGCCGCTATGTCATCGACCCGGAAAGCATGACCATCACGTCCATCACGCTGGGCATCAGCTAAAAGAAAAAAGCCCAGCTTTTCAAACTGGACTTTTCTCTCTGGTCGGAGTGGTGAGATTCGAACTCACGGCCTCTTGAACCCCATTCAAGCACGCTACCAAACTGCGCTACACCCCGTTCAAAAGCGTCAACCAACAATCGGAATTATATTCAGACGCCCTTCCCTTGTCAATGCCTTTTTCCCCTCTTTTTCTCCCCCGCTCCGGAGAATCCTTCAAAAACCCTGATTTCATCTCAAAAACTTTTTGTGGGAGATTTCATCATGTGTGCACGCTACACCCTTCCCGGGGATGATCCCCGGGTCCTCAAACTGGAGCGCATCCTGCGCGACCGCTACGAAGGCACGCCCCTCCTTGACCGCTTCCGCACCGGGGAGCTCGCGCCCGGCGCCATCGCCCCGGTGCGCTGCCTGAACCGCCGCCAGGTCCCCTCCTGGTTTCTCATGAAATGGGGCTTTGCCCTGAAGGGCGCAAAGCTCATCTTCAATGCCCGCAGCGAGACCCTTCTGGAGAAACCCGTCTTCCGGGAGAGCGCCCTGCACCGCCGCTGTCTGGTTCCCGCCTGCGCTTTCTTTGAGTGGAGTCACACCTCCCCCGAAAAGGAAAAGGTCGCCTTTGCCCATCCCCAGGGCCGGCTGGTCTGGATGGCCGGGATCTATACCCTTGAGTCCCCTGAGCCCCGGTTCACGGTCATCACCCGGGAAGCCGCCGGGGAAGCCGCCCGGGTGCACCCGCGCATGCCCCTGATTCTGGAGCCCGGGAAGCATGCGCAATGGCTGTCTCCCCAGACCGATCCCCGGGCGCTCCTGTCCGGCGGGGACACCGATGTTTGCCGCCTTTGAGCGCTCTTTCTGCTCTGCCGCCCGTGCCAATGTCTCCTTCCGCCTAATGACACGTGGTTCTTCAAAAAAGGGCTCAGTGCTGACAATTCCCCAAGGGGGCCAAGGTTCCTGAATCCATCCCTCCGCCTCCAAGACTCTGTTTAGGCCACATTCCGAACCTATCCTCTCCCTTTACATGCCATATAGGTGGTGCTCTCCAAAGTCCACTTCATGTCCTTTAAGGAGGACAACATCATAACGTACCTGAGGATTCTCCTTCCAAGCCGAAGGATAGCAGCATCATGCCTTCTCGCCTCGTTACCCTACTTGAAAAGGACAGCACTCATTTTCTTCAAATCCCCCACATCCCCCATAAGGTGGAAAGATATTTTTTCCATGATAAATTGGACTTCAAAATAATCCACCTGAACTTGTTTATGCACGCCAAATGTCATAATAATTCGCATTCTACAATTTATAATTTTATATATTATTGTT
>CACYCQ010000112.1:0-2738 GCA_902772995.1 uncultured Eubacteriales bacterium | reverse complement strand
GAGATGAAGGACATGGACAGAGAAAAAGCGATTCGTGAATTTGATGCGTATGTTTCCCGCTATCATGCGGAGGATCCCATGATCCGACTTAAAATCCTGCATACCTACAGGGTCGCAGACATTGCAGAGGAGATTGCGCAAAGCCTTCATCTGGAGGACAAGGAAATTGATCTTGCATGGTTTCTGGGGATTCTCCATGATATCGGACGATTTGAGCAGATCCAGCGTTACAGGACCTTTGTGGATTCCAAATCGGTGGACCATGCGGAATTCGGTGTGGATTTACTCTTTGACCAGGGACTCATCGAAACATTTCATGCAGATGGGCTCCCTCAGGACTGGAGAGACATCAGTGAAAAGGCGATCCGTTCCCATAATAAACTTGCGCTTCCTGAAGGGATGGATGAACGGACGATGTTCTTTTCTCACATCCTGAGGGATGCGGACAAGGTGGATATCTTCCGTGTCATTATGGAATCCCCTTCAGTTGAGCATTCTGTCATCCGTGGAAATCCGAAGGAGGAAGAAGGGGCATCCGAGAAGATCATGGAAAGCGTCATGGCGCACAGATGTATTCCCCGTGACATTCGCCGCTCTGACTTTGAAGTCAGAGTATCCCATTGCTGCATGGCCTTTGAACTGGTCTACCCACGAAGCAGAGAGCTTGCGCTTCAACAGGGATACTTACAGAAAATGCTCAGGGCAACAGAAGAAAACGGCAGCTGCAACTGGAATCCTGTACAAAGAGGACAAATGGAAGTCGTCCGCAGGGAAATCGAAAGAGCATGGGGGATGCGGGTATAGGGCTGGAAAGTCACTATGAGAAAGTCGAAATGAGAAGAGGCGTGCGGAGTGATCCGCACGCCTGTTTTCATGATTGAGGGATTATCCTTTGTGGGTATCCAGATATGCACAGGCACTGAGTGCAGCATTGTTTCCCTCTCCGGCAGCCTTGATATACTGATAGGGAAGTCCGGCGATATCCCCGCAGGCAAAACAGCCATCAAGATTTGTGGCCATCCTGCGGTCCACCTCAGCGTGGATCCCGTCGAGTTTTAATCCTGGAATCAGCTGAGAGGGTGCGATACTGTCCCGAAGGACAAACACACCATCCACATCATATGAGTTGGAAGCAACCACTCTGCGCTTTCCGTTCTCCTGTACAATCTGCTGAGGAGTTTCCTCAACAACCACCAGTTTGTCATGGGCAGGGAAGGTTCCCTTATACATGGGGAAGTAGTAGACTTTCGCACACATCTGGCAAAGGAACAGGGCTTCTTCCTCTTCCTTTTCAGAATATCCGATAACAGCCACTTCCTTGCCACGATACAGCGCGGCATCGCAGGTTGCGCAGTAGCTGACACCGCGGCCAAGAAGCTCGGCTTCGCCGGGGAGCTGTTTGCCCATGATTACGCCAGTGGCAAGGATAAGGGTTCTGGATTCATAGATGCCATTGGCACCCTGGAGGGCATAGTAATCTCCCATGGGATAAATCGCGTTGATCTTATCTTCAGTGATGGAAATATTCATGCTCTGAAGGTGTGAGGTGAACGCAGCAGCCAGGTCGCTGCCGGAAATGGCCGGCAAACCGAGGTAGTTGTCGATGCGGTGGGCCTTCTGCAGTTTGGTACTCAAATCATTGCTTCCCAGAAGCAGGACTTTTTTGTTCCGAATGGTGGCGGTAATTGCGGCTGAAAGACCGGCGGGACCGGTTCCGATAATGGCAATGTCAAATCTGTCCATGGAGTGCACCTCTTTTTAGTCAGAATGATAGAACTAATAAAGTATACCATATGGGAAGACAAATTCAAGGTACGGATCGTGAAAGTCACTCTTCAGACGGCTGCTGCGCCGTACACAGGGAAGGCGAAAAGAATGCAAGCACTGCGAGAACAGGAACTCCGGCCATCAGGGGATAGGCATAGCGGATGAACACGCCTGCAGAAAACAGAATGCTCAGAAACAGTCCCCAGAGAGGAAGACAGGACATCCTGTGTATACGATGCAGGTAGCGCAGACGAAGATGGGTCAGCAGAAGCAGAAAGGAATAAGTGGAAGGAATAAAGAGGAGGGATATCAGGGGGATTTTTTCCCAGACCATATCATGCGTCATGGAGCGGATAAGGGACCGCAGAGACGGAAGAAACGAGTGGGGATGAATGTCATAGCGACCTTCTTCATAGGAATAGGAGGTATTCAGGTAGACCATCTTCCAGTCTTCCGTGCTGAGGGTATGGGCATGGCTGGTATCTCCAGGGTACCAGATGCCGATACAGTTTTCGAGAAACGCTTCGGCATAGATCAGGGGAAACCGCCGCCCATAATGAGCCCAGGTTTTCCAGAAATTGAGTGGATCCGCGCTGAAACGGGCAAAATCAAAATTACCTCCCTTGGCCGGATCCGCGCAGTTTTCCCGGTACTTGTGCAGTGCAAAGGAGAACCGCTTGGCGATATCCTCATATTCCTGGTCATTGAGTTCTGCACGGACACCTGTGCGCATGAGCTGCTGGCAGGGAACACTCAACAGTTCTGTGGAGGGAAGCCGGCGGGCATGAACGCTGACTTCAAGGCCCTTGGGAATGCCAAAGCACAGGATGCACATGGCAAGAGCAGTCAGCCAGATGCGCCGTGAATGGGACAGGCACAGGAGGAGCATGACCAATATGGCGGGAAGAACGGCGAAAACGGCATTGTGCCGAAGCAGACACATGAAAAGACAGAGCAGGAAGAGACGAAGG
>CACYCQ010000111.1:0-3142 GCA_902772995.1 uncultured Eubacteriales bacterium | reverse complement strand
GCCTCGATGGCCGCATCGCTGCCCAGTGCTCCCATGGCAATGCCCACATCCGCCCGGGAGATCACCGGCGCATCGTTGATGCCGTCCCCCACAAAGGCAACCTGCTCCCGGGGTTCTTTCTCCTTCAGGATGGACTCCAGGATGGAGAGCTTTTCGTCGGGCAGCAGGCCCGCGTGGAATTCCGTGATGGACAGCGTCCGGGCGGCTTCGCCGGCCGGGCCGGGAGCATCGCCGGTGAGCATCACGATGCGGTGAACGCCGCAGTCCCTGAGGGAGCGGACGGCCTCCCGGCTGGTGGGCTTGACCTCGTCATAGATGTGGATGCAGCCGGAGTAGGAGCCCTCGGCGGTGACGTGGACGATGGTCCCGCCGACACTGCAGGGCCGGGGAGTGAGATGCTGCTCCTCGAGCATGCGCGCATTTCCGCAGGAGACCGGCTTTCCGTCCACGAGGGCGGAGACCCCGTGGCCGGCCGTTTCGGTGATCTCATGCACGCGGGAACGGTCCGGTTCCTGTCCGGCGGCGCTGACCAGGGAGCGGGCGATGGGGTGGGTGCTGGCGCACTCGCAGTGGGAGGCCAGGTCCAGCAGGGTCTCTCTGGACATGTTCACGGGATGCACCGCATGGACCGCAAAGTTGCCCCGGGTCAGGGTTCCGGTTTTGTCAAAGACCACGGTCCGTACGGCGCTGAGCGCCTCCAGGAAATTGGATCCCTTGATCAGGATTCCCTGGCGGCTGGCGGCGCCCAGCCCCGCAAAGAAGGTCAGGGGGATGGAGATCACCAGCGCGCAGGGGCAGGAGATGACAAGAAAAGTGAGCGCGCGGTAAAGCCAGTCCATGAAATCCACGCTCCGGCCGGACAGGGCCAGCGCGAGGGGCGGAAGAAGCGCCAGGGCCAGGGCGCCCGCGCACACGGCCGGGGTATAGATGCGGGCGAAGCGGGTGATGAAGTTCTCTGAGCGGGATTTCCGGGAGCTGGCGTTTTCCACCAGGTCCAGAATCCGTGAGGCGGTGGAATCCCCGAATTCCCGGGTGGTCCGGATGCGGAGCACGCTTTCCTGGTTGATGCAGCCGCTGGCCACGCTCTCTCCGGGACGGACGGGGCGGGGGACGCTCTCGCCGGTCAGGGCGGAGGTGTCCAGGCTGCTCTCCCCTTCAAGCACTTCCCCGTCGATGGGAATGCGCTCGCCGGGGGAGACCAGAATGACGGTGCCCACCGGGACTTCATCCGGATCCGTCTGTACGGGGCCCTCCGGGGTCTCCACATACGCGGTGTCCGGGCGGATGTCCATCAGGGCGGAGATGCTGCGGCGGCTCTTGCCCACGGCGACGCTTTCAAAGAGTTCGCCGATCTGATAAAAGAGCATGACCGCCACCGCCTCCGTATACTCTCCCCGTCCGGAAAAGGCAAGGAGAAAGGCGCCCAGGGTGGCCACGGCCATGAGGAAGTTCTCGTCAAAGACCTGACGGTTGCAGATTCCCCTGAAGGCCCGCAGGAGAATGTCATGCCCGATCAGGAGGTAGCAGGCCACATACCCGGCCACGCGCAGGGGAGGGGGAAGAGGCACGGCACCAAGCACCACAAGCCCCAGCGCGCAGCCCAGAATCCTGGCCAGGGATTTTTTCTGTTTTTTCGTCATCTGAACTCATCTTCTTTAAAATGAAATCTCGCAGTCGCTTTCCACCCTGCGGCAGGCGGCCAGCACGCGGGGCATGACCTCGGCAGGAGAGGCGCCCTCCGCGAAGGTGACCTTCATTTTGAGGGTCATGTAGTTGACGGTGACGCCGGCAACGCCCGCCACCTGTGCGGCAGCGGTCTCCATTTTGGCGGCGCAGTTGGCGCAGTCCACTTCAATGGGATAGGTCTTGGTCATGGGACATCCTCCTTTGCTTGATTAAACGATTAAACATTTGTTTAATTGATGGCTAAATCATACACCCCCCTCCCTCCCGTGTCAAGGGATTTGCAAAAAAAGTCAGCCTGTGACATAATAGACTATCTTTGAAAAAAGGGGGCGACAGGCTGTGCCGAGGATCGTTCTTCCCCATCACCATGGAGAAGTGACGCAGGGACTGTTTGAACGCCTGCCGGAGAGCGAGGAGCTGCGTCTGGTTTCAGACCTGTTCAAGGAGATGAGCGACAGCAGCCGCATCCGGATTTTCTGGCTGCTGTGCCACTGCGAGGAGTGCGTAAGCAATCTGTCGGCCATGGTGGACATGACGGCACCGGCGGTCTCCCACCACCTTGCCCGGCTGAAAGCCAGCGGTCTGGTGGTTTCCCGCAGGGAAGGAAAGGAAGTCTATTACACCGCGGCACAGACCCGCAAGGCCCAGCTGCTGCATCATATGATTGAGGACCTCGTGGAGATCACCTGTCCGGAACAGGAATAAAGGAGAGAAATTTGGCCTTTCAGATTGTCAGCGATATGGCCGCAGACGTCGGCGGGGAGATTCTCCGGGAGTTCCCGGAGATCGTTTTTGTGCCCATGCAGGTTTCCTTCGGGGAGGAAACCCGGACATACGGACCGGGAGGGGACCTGGACACCGGCACATTCTATCAGCGGCTGCGGGGAGGGGAGTTTGCCGTTACTGCCCCCATCAGCCCCATCGTCTTCCGGAGGGTGTTTGAGCAGGTCCTCAGGGAAGGGAAGGACGTCCTCTATCTGGGGCTGTCCGGAGGGCTGTCCGAAAGCTTCCAGGCGGCAAGACTGGCCGCTTCCATGCTCGGGGAGCTCTACCCGCAGCGCAGGATTCTGACGGTTGAAACCTTTTGCGCCTCCGTCGGACTGGCGCTTCTGGTCCGCGCGGCGGCGGAAAAACAGCAGGAGGGCATGAACCTGGATGCGCTGGTGTCCTGGGTGGAGGAAAACCGCCGGCACGTGTGCCACTGGTTCACAGTGGAAGCGTTTGATCACCTGAAGCATGGCGGACGGGTCTCCGGTGCCGAGGCGGCGATCGGGACACTGCTGAACATCCGCCCGCTGCTGTGCATGGGGGAGGACGGGACCCTGAAGGTGATGGAAAAACCCATGGGGAGCAGGCGCGCGATGCTCAGACAGGTGGCCTGCATGAACGGGAACTGGATGAAAGAGAAGGGCAGGCTGGTCCTCATCAGCCACGCGGATGACGAAGAGGCGGCAGG
>CACYCQ010000110.1:0-7532 GCA_902772995.1 uncultured Eubacteriales bacterium | reverse complement strand
TGTCTGCTCCTGTGCCTCTTCTCTGAAATGAGTTGATTGACAGCGCTGTAGTCGATCTCCGATTCCATGCTGTCCAGGTCGAACCGGAAACCGGGGCCGATCACCCGATCGGGGATCTTCAGCTCATTTAAGAGAGCCGTCACCTTTTTCACCCGGCTGTCGTTGGTCAGATAGACCTTGAACGGCCGCTGGAAAAGGATGGAAAAGACCGCTCCGTGGAAAGTTCCCGTAAACACCGCCCGGGCCTCCCGGAACATCTCCACCCACTCAAAGGGGGTCAGGTCAACCGTGGCGGAGGTGTACCTCCTGTCGCACTCACCGGCGCCGTAGACGGCCAGTCCTTGGGCCCTGGCACAGGAATAAATCTGGTCCAGGATCTGCGGAGGCAGCCTGTCGCAGTAATAGAACAGGATATACGGCTTTTTGACCGGCCGCAGGCTGCTGCGGGGAAACTCCACCAGGAACGTGGGGTCAAGGACCCGGACAGGGGTGCTACGTGTCACCCGCTCCACCAGTTTCTCGGTCAGATCGTCCCGGGCGGAGATGCTCCTGAATTTTCTGATGCCGTCAATGACGTAGCGGGGCACCTCGCCCTCCCCCGTGGCCTTGCCCACGCTGGGCGCATAGGCGATCAGGTTTTTGCAGGTCAGACCGATGCCGAATTTCAGCTCGGCGTTTCCCTTGGAGTCCATGTAGTTCCAGACCTCGTCGCTGCCGACCACGATGCAGTCAAACCCCAGGGCGTTGATCTGCCCTGCGCCAAAGCATCTGGGTGAAAGAACCATGTCCCTTTTCCGGGCTTCCCCGAACACACGGGGAAGCCTGATTTTTTGAACCCACTCCTTCAGGGTCTCCCGATCCCGATAGAACCGGAACCAGCCGCCTGCGTTGATGAGATAGTGCTTGATGTTGATGTAATCGATGATCTGCACCTCGTCCTGGGGAAAAAGCTCCGAAATCGCCTGTCTCAGGGCCCACGCCTGCAGGAAGGCTCCGTAATTGCTGATGTACTGATGGGTCAGTATCCCGATTTTCATCTCATCTCACCCCCAATTCCGTTGACTACGCGCGTTTCATTCCGCGCCCCTTCAAAACCGTATGCCCGATCGCCTTCACGCTTGCCACAAAGGTCCTGTTCCTGCTGTACACCGCCAGGAACAGGGAGTTGGAGATCAGGAAGCTGAGAGCGGCGTTCACCAGCAGGGAAGGCCACGCTCCCAGATGAAAGAGGGAGCAGGCAGTCCACGAGACCACGCAGGACAGGAAGGCCAGCGCTGCCAGGCTGCTGAAGAGCCGTACATACTCCCACAGATGTTTCCGGGGGAAGACCTCCTGGAACAGGTTGCGGAACAGCCAGGGGATCTGTACCAGCACGATGGAGATCACCGAGGAAAGAAGGACGCCGTAAAGGCCCAGCCACTGCACGGTGGCCAGGTTCAGCACCAGGTTCACCAGGGCCGCCGTCAGGGGCCGCCAGCGGTCCTTCCGCCAGATTCCCGCCGCATCCTTGAACATATTGACGAGCTTGTTGACCCCCATGGAGTAGTAGTAGATGGCAAAGCAGACCACATGGGACACGCTGAGCAGGTACTCCTTCCCCATCCACAGCTGCATGAAGGGCTGGAACATACACAAAAGCAGCGCCGTGGAGACGCACATCATCCAGCAGAACAGCATGGTGAGCTTGACCAGGTCCCGGTAGTTCTTCTCCTCGGTTTCGGTCACCAGGCTGTTGCCCACCCCGGCAATGCAGGCGGCGGTCGCCGTCTCCAGGAAGGTCCGCAGGGCAGTAATGACGAAAAAGTAGTTCTGATAGACCGCCAGGGCCGTCAGGCCCATGAATGCGGAGATCACCAGGGTGTCCGCGTAGTTGAACACCACGGCGGAAAGGCGGGAGGTGAACAGGTCCCTGACCCGCCGCACGATATCCATCACCTTTTCCCGGGGCAGCTTCCCCCTGGGAATGTACGCGGGGTAAAGCTTTGACACCCGCAGGGAGATGATGATGTTGATGGCGGTCTGGGCGACAAGCTGGACAGCCAGGAAGACATAATAGTTTCTGAAAACCATCAGGGACAGGAATTTGAGCCCGTATTCCACCATCCGGATACACAGGTGCACCTTGCTCGCCACGTCCAGGCGCTGATGGGCATCCAGCAAAGAGCGCTTGTAGGCAAAGAGCCAGTAGGTCAGCACGGTGTTGCCCAGATACATGAAATAGAGGATATGGAGATTCATGTCCTGGGGGACCGTCCCATGGATCAGCCCTGGCAGAAAGGGCGTCAGCGCCAGCCCCGCCACGGCGATGAAGAGGCCGATGACCCGGTAGAAAGTCCGGTACAGCCGCAGCAGGGCGCAGATGGACGGGGCGTCGTCCTCCGCGATGGGCCTGTACATGCTGAACACCATGGCGCTGCCCACGCCCAGCTCGGCCAGGTTCAGGAAGGACAGAATGGATCTGAAAAGGCCGTTCAGACCCAGGTACTCCACCCCCAGGAAATGGAGCATGACCATCCTCATGAAGAATGGAACCACGGTGTTGAGCACCTTCAGCAGACCGTCAAACAGCAGGTTCCGGGCGGCGTTTTTTGTCCGTTCAATTTTCATCCGCGGCAGCTCCTTTCTGAGGAAATCTCAGAGGAATCATGCCCCTTGCCCGACTCATGGCGCACCTTGACCGCGCACAGCGCCATAGCCGGGAGGTACAGGCCCCATTTCAGCAGGGTAATGACCAGCCGGGGGTTTCGGGGCAGCTCCCTGACGGAGACCAGGGAGAGCATTCCAGACTGCCGCAGAGCCTCCTTCATATGGTCCGCCGCTTCCCGGAGGGAAATGTCCCTCCTGACAAACCCCTTTGCCGTGCGGATGATGAGGGAGGCGGCGAACTGGTTGAGCTGACGGTCCACCGACGGTGCAAGGCCGCTCAGATGCTCCCGCATATAGGTGGTCAGATAGTAAAAGCTCTTTGTCAGCAGGTTCTCCCCGCTTCGGGCCCGGATGGAGCCCTCATTTGTCCTGTTGTAATAATAGAGCTGTTTGTTGCAGATGTACACATTCCGGGATTTCAGCAGGCACTCATAGGTCATGGGAAGATCGGTGAAGACGCGGATCCTCTCATCACGGGTACAGCACTCCAGCTGCAGCTCCCGCCTGCACGCCTTGTCCCAGGTGTGGGCCAGAATGCAGCCGCCGTTCAGCCCCTTCCGGTCGTCCACGATCAGCCTGGGGAAGACCTCCTTTTCCAGCCGCGCCCTGTCGTATATCCCCTCGGGCACGTTATTGAGGGTGGCCTCCATGTGGTCCTCAAACACGTTGTAGGCCCCAAAGAGCACCATGTCCATAGGGACTGGGGAGGATTTCAGGGTATCGTGGATGAATTGCAGCATATTCTCGTGGGCCCAGTCGTCCCCGTCCACATAGCACAGATAGTCCCCCCGGGCCGCCCGGATCCCCGCGTTCCGGGCGGAGATGAGGCCTCCGTTGGGCTTGTGGATCACCCGCACCCGGGGGTCCTGCCTGGCGTATTCATCGCAGATGGCCGGGCAGCCATCCGGGGAACCGTCGTCCACCAGCAGAAGCTCAAAATCGGTATGCGTCTGGGCCAGAATACTGTCCACGCATCTGGGAAGAAAGGGCTCCACTTTATAAATGGGCACGATGACGCTCAGCATTCGTTTTCTTCCTTATCATTTCCCGTTCAGGGTTTCACTGTACAGCCTGTCGGTCTCAAGGGCCACATCCCGCCAGGTGCACTTGGTGGCGATCACCTCTTTGGCTCTTTCCCGGCTGGCTTCCACCTTTTCCGGATGGTCGCACAGTTTCTGGAGGATCTCCCGCAGCTTTTCCACATTCCCCTTGGGAAAGGTGAATCCGGAGCCATCCATCACGTCCGCGCACTCCCCGATATCGGAGGTGACGCAGCAACAGCCGTAGCTCATGGCCTCCAGCAGGGTCAGGGGCATCCCCTCCAGGTCGCTGGGCAGCACATAGAGATAGGCGCTGCTGTACAGTTCCGCCCGGATTTCTTCCTGCTGGAAGCCGGTGAAGATGATGCCCGGGGCATTTCCCGCCATCTCGTGCAGCTGCTGCACATACTGGTCGGTGTCCGACGTATCGCCGACAATGACCAGCTTTTTATCTGTCTTCAGTCCGAGATAGGCCTGGATGAGGTAGTGGATTCCCTTTTCCGGCACCAGCCGGCCCAGGAAAAGGATGTATTCCCGGGGCTGCAGGCCGAACTGCCGGGTGATCTCCCGGGCAGGGCGGATCTCCGCCGGTTCCACGCCGTTGGGGATGATGACCGTCTCCCTGTGGTAGGTATCCTCAAAATACTGCTGAACACCCCTGCTCAGCACGATGATCCGATGGGCATGACGGACTGCAGCCTTTTCGCCCTGCATAATGTAGGCCGAGGCCAGCCTGCCCCATTTCTGTCTCCGGTGGTCCAGGCCGTGGACCGTCACCACGATTTTCTTTCCAAAGAGTCTGGGCAGCCAGCAGAGGAAACAGGGACCCTCCGTATGGAAATGGACCAGGTCATAGGGGCCAAAGGCGGCATGGACAGAAGCGGCGATGGAGGAGGTCATGGCCGCCAGCCCCCGGCGATCGACGGTGGGCATCCAGAGAAGCCGAACCCCCCGGTATTCCTTGGGAAGCGGCCCGTTTTTTCTGGCCTTCTTGAAGTCCTTGTTGGTCCGGTTGCAGCAGGTCACTTCATAGCCCTTCTCCGCAAGCAGGGGCGCCAGATTGGTGACCACCACCTCCACTCCTCCATTTCTGGACGGAATAAACTTGTGGCCGATCATGGCAATGCGTTTCCCTTTTTTCTCATTCATGGTTTCCTCACCTCGCCGTTCTTTCCAGATGATATGGTCATTTTTGCCGGGCAGCGCCGGCCATTTTCAGGTAGATGTCCTGGAGCTTCCGCCCCTCCGCATGGATGTCATAGCCCGCCTGCCGGAGCATCTCCGCCCCCCGGGACCGGTCGCCGCGCTCCCTCCGGACAGAGAGGATCCTTCGGGCCCATTCCCCGTTCTCTTCCCGCAGGGAGATCCGGCAGGCCGCCGGGGAGAGCAGCACCTCATCCGTCACCCGGTCGGAGAAGAAGCAGGGCAGCCCGGCAGCCTGGGCCTCGATGCCCACCACAGGGAGCCCCTCATAGAGGGAGGGCAGCACGAAGCAGTCCATGGCCTGATACCACTCGTTCACATTGGACATCTGTCCCAGGAACAGCACCTTTTCCTGCAGGCCCAGAGTCCGGACCTTTTCCTTTGAGGACTGTTCCTTTTCCCCCACGCCGATCAGCACCAGCCGGACCTCCGGGTCGGCCTGTGCCATCGCCGCAAAGATGTCGATCAGCCGGGAATGGTTCTTCTGTTGGTTGAACCGTCCCACATGGCCCACCACAAAGTGACCCTCCAGGTGGCAGCTCTGCCGCAGGCGGCTGCGGGTCTCCTGCCGGAACCGGAATCTGCCCAGGTCGATGGCATTGCGGAGGAGAAAGCCGGACTCTCTCCACCGCTTTTCCCCAAAGTAGAAGATCCCGGCGTCCCTGCCGCAGCCCCAGTAATGGGTGGCGACACCGGGCAGAAGCTGTTTGCACAGCAGCTTCAGAGGATATTTGGCATCCCAGGGAATCCGGGTGCTGTGGGCGTGGGCCACCCTGACCCGGGCTCCCGCATCCCGGGCGCTCCGAAGCGCATAATAGCCCAGGGCGCCATTGTGGGAATGCACGATCCTGATGTCGGGTTCCCGGCGGAGCAGATCGGACATGAAATGCTCATACCGGGGAAATTTCAGGGGATTGAATCCCGGACTGATAAAGACCCTGCCCCCCATGGACCGGATCTCCTGGTCGTACTCCCCCGGCGCGGGCTTGTTGGCAAGGAAATCAAACTGAATCTGATCCCGGTCCATCTCCCGGTAATAGTTCATCAGAAAGGTCTCTATGCCGGCCCTGGCCATATTGCTGACGGAGTGCAGCACACGAATCATTCCAAATTCCTCCCCGCCCGCTCTCCCAGGAGCCCGCAGATGGCCTCATAGGTCCGCCGGCAGTTGTTTTCATCCCGGATAGGGAAGAAAGCGTCCAGGCGGTCGTGATACTCCTTCTCCATCCGGAAGCCGTTCCCGGCGCAGGTCATCAGGGCCTTCATCAGAGCCTCCTCGGTTTTGACAACTGGGCCAAATCCGTGCTTGTCGTAAGAAAAGTACCCCTCCTGGTAGCTGTACTTCCGATATTCCCCGTAGTCGAACTGATAATAGATCACCGGTTTTTCCATATACCCCACGTCGAAGAACACGCTGGAGTAGTCGGTGATCAGCACCCTGCAGCCCATCAGGAGGCTCTGTACGTCATAATCCCGCCAACCGGCCAAGACAACACGGGGAGAGGAGGACCTGAACCTGTCCAGTTCCTTTTGCATTTCAATGTGGGGGTAGAAGATCAGCTTCATATCCCGCTCCTCCAGCAGCTTCAGCAACCCGGGATTTTCCAGCAGGGACTGGTAGTGCTGATAGTAGGCTGTCCCGCAGAAGTTCTCCCCCTGGGGATAGGTGGCCCCCCGCCAGGTGGGCATCACCAGAATCTCGTTGGAGGACCGGCTGCCCCTGCCCCGGGTCAGGTTGTCATAGCGGCACAGGCCGGTATACTGTACCACCCCCGGGGGATGGTTGTAGGTGGAGGACAGGTAGTCATACTCCATCTTTCCCCCGCTGGCAAAGAAATCCACCTTCAGATGGGGATACCACAGCCACCTCATGTTGTCCTTGATGATCCCGTGCTGAAGAAAGATCTGCCTGCCCCGGGGACAGATGCCCGCCTGGCGCAGATGGTAATAGGTCACCAGATCGGGGGAGGCGGGCTGGACGTGGGTACTGATGAGCGCATCGGCCGCCAGATACATGAGGTAGTGGCGGATGGAACGCAGAGGGACGGTATCCCCCAGGGCGTTCACCTTTTCATAATCCGGGCTGGACGGGTCGATCACGAAGCAGGTATTCACCTGGGGATGCTTTTCCCGCAGATACCGGAAAAACCAGTACCCGTTGTCCCTGGCATCGATCCCCCGCTCCGACACCAGCCAGAGGTGGCGATATCTCCTGCTGGTCCTGCGCAGCACTGCGGCGACAGGCCAGAGAACTGCCAGAAGTCCCACATTTTTCAGATATCTGGGAATCCGGCTCAGCTGATGCTTCAGCTTTTCTTTTTCTTTCAGCTTGGATGGCGCCGAAAGCACCTTGGGCAGATGAATCATCTTCTGTTCACCCTCCCGTCTCGATGGACCAGATCAGATTGGAGGCTTCCTCACTGGAAAGCGGCTTCCACCGTCTCCTCTTTGGAGCCCTGTAAATCCTGTAGCTATAGCTCATGGGAATGAGTCTCAGGCCAATGGAACACCAGAAATAGAAGGCGGTGTTGTCAGTCATATAGGTGACGCTCATGTAACATAGAATAGCCATGTACAGAAGAGCTGTCTCTGTGTCGTGGCATTTGATCCAGTACAGGGGATACAGCACATAATGGATGAGGG
>CACYCQ010000109.1:0-10192 GCA_902772995.1 uncultured Eubacteriales bacterium | reverse complement strand
GCCCTTGAGGCCCAGGTCCACCAGGGAGCTGGTGATCTCCTCGTCGCTGCGGGTGGCGGGGGGCTCCGTGGACAGGTCCATGAGGCTGTCCAGAAGGCTCCCGGTGTCCCCGCCGTGCAGGCCCGACATCAGGCGGTCCTCGCCTTTTCCGGCGGGGGCCTCCAGGCTGTCAAAGAGGGACGCGGCGGAGATGGGCGGCGTCTTCGGGGCGGCGGGAGCGCCCGGCTTCCGTTTCCCGCGGCGGGCCTTTTTGCCGGCCTTTTCGGCAGCGGCGGCAGCGGATGCATCCCCGGCGGGGGCGCTCTTTTCGGGAGATGCCCCTTCGTCTGCCCCGGGCGCGCCCTCTCCCGCGGCGGCCTTTTTGCCCGTTTTGTCCTTGTTGTCTTTTTTATCCGTCCTGCCCTTTCCGCCTGCCTTTGCGCGGGCGTCAGGGCGCTGTTTGCTCCCGGGGCGCCGCTTCTTTTTCTTTCTGCCGGTTTTCTTTTTCGAGGCCGGCGTTCCCTCCTGGGAGCCGTCCAGCAGGAGGCTGCGGGAGGACATGACCCCGTTGACGATGACGCCGGCGATCTGGATGCCGGATTTTTCCAGCTTGTCCAGGGCGGCCTGGATTTCGGGAATGGTGGCCTTGTCGTAGCGGGCCACGAACACCACGGCGCTGGTGACGGGATTGAGGCGCAGCACCTCCGAATCGGTGCCCACGGGCGGGGCGTCGATAAGGATGTACTCATAGCTGTCCTTGAGGTGGGTGATCAGGTCGAGGAGGGAGTTGTCCACGATGATCTGGTTGTGCTCCATCACCAGGGGCAGGATGTCCAGGTGGCCGGTCATCGGCGTGATGGCCTCCTCGGGCCCGATCTCCCCCTGGTAGAGGGCGTTGAGGGAGTGCTGGTAATCCATGTTGCTCAGGAACAGCTGCCCCAGGGACGGGTGCTTGAAGTCAAAGTCGATGAGCAGCGTCTTGCGCTCCATGTCGGAGAGCTGGATGGCCAGGTTGGCGGCCGCGGAGGTGCGGCCCTCCCGCCGTCCCGTGGAGGTCAGATACAGGCACTGGCAGTGGCCCGTCGCCGCCCCCAGGCGGTTGCGCAGGATGAAGGCCGCCGAGGCGTAGTTCTGCAGCACCTCCGAGGAGGTGCTGTCCTGGGCGACCAGCAGGGATTCGCGGGTGGAGAAGTGGGCCGGGTCGTAGGGAATGGTGCCCAGGGTCTCCAGGGCGAACACCGTCTCCACATCCTTGACGTTGATGAGGGTGGGATGCATGAGCATCTCGACGATGCTGAAGCTGATGCCGGCCACCAGGCCCAGGATGGGCAGCAGCATGCCGGTTTTGGACCCGCCGCCGCCCCGGCTGCTCACCATGCGGGTGGTGGGGGGATTGATGACGCGAAGCCTCCCCACGTTGACGATCTCCGCCAGCAGCGCGTTGGTGCTGGAGAGGATGTTCTCCCACAGCTGCAGTCCCTGCTCCGCGTTCTCCCAGGTGAGGGTCATGGTGACGATGGTGGTGTCATTGTGCCGGCTCAGGGAGATGGCGCTTTTGAGGGTGGCCGTGTCGGTCCGGTCGCTCATGCGCGTGTCCCTGATGACCGTGGAGAGAAGGCGCTCGCTTTTGACCAGGTAGCTGAACATGTCGTACAGGTCTCCCGCCAGGATGAAATCGTTGCGGTTGGGGGAGGAGCTGTTGCTGGAGTAGCGGTCGTTGCTGTTGGTGGCCACCAGGATGAAGGAGCCCCGGATCTGGTAGGAGTCCTCGGACTTCTGGACATAGCTGAGGCCCGAGAGCAGCGCGCCGAAGACGCCGCCAAGGAGGGTGAGCAGGAGGATGATCTTCCAGCGTTTCTGCACGGCAAACAGCATGTCGCTGATGCGCAGCTGGATACCCAGGGAATTCAAGTCCTCACCTCCTTGGAAAATTTACGATGTCCCGGAGTCGTCCTCATCCTGCCGGCGGCGGCGCCGGCGCCTTGCCTGCACCAGGGTCAGGGTGAGAAGCGCGGCAAAGGCCAGGGCGGCGGCGGCGGGCACGATCAGGCGCGCGAAGGGGATGATGCGGATGGAGAAGTTCTGGACCTCCGCGGTGTTGCGGACATACAGGACAAAGCGGCTGCCCGGCTCGTCGTCCCGCGCGAGGGTGTAGTCCCCGGGCGGGATGCCCTCGATCAGGTGGGGCTGCTGCGATGAGGCAAAGCTGTCCACCACCCGGCCATCGGCGTCCGTCAGGGTCAGGGGGATGCCGGAGAGGCGGTTGTCCCCCCCAAGGCCCGTCACGGCGATGGAGGCGCGGATGCAGCGGTTGAGAAGCGTGTGTTCCCCTGCCGAGTGCCCTTCGATGTGCCCGGAGGCATCCACGCGGAAGGAAAGGGGTTCCCGGGAGGGGAGGAAGGGCGCGGGGGCGTCCAGCTGGCGCAGGGTATAGGTGACGCCCTTGCGAAGGTTCGTCAGCATGAGGTTGCCCTCCCCGTCCGCGGCAAGCCTTGCCATGGCGTGGGGCCGGTCCGAGGAGGACAGGGCAAAGGCGGCGCCGGGAACCGGGGTGCTCGGGTCGTGCTCATCCCGCACCCTGAGGGTGAGGGAGGTGCGCGCGCAGGTCAGGGACAGGAAAATCTCCTCTCCGGAGGCCTTCAGGGTCACGTGGGGATCCGCGTCCGGGGAGGCCAGGTCGTCGGGCAGGGGGCCGGTGTGCAGCACGTAGGTGCCGGGAAACAGGAGGGGGCTGCGGGCCTGTCCCGATTCGTCCGTGGTGAGGGTGGCGGCGATGTCCCCCCGGTACAGGCGCAGCGTCCCGTCCCCGGTGCGGATCTCCCCCGCGGCCATCAGGTACAGGCGCACGCCGGGGAGCGGCGCGCCGGTGCCGGCCTCCCGGACCTCCAGGCGCACGCCGCTGCGGCTGGGGGGGAAGGGCACCGCCACCTGAAGGGGCCGGTCCCAGGTGAGGCCCGGGGACAGCTCGAAGGTAACGGGGTCGGCCTGCCTGTAGCCGGCGGGGGCGCCGAGGGCGCGCAGGGTGTAGCGGCCGGCGGGCAGCTTTTCCGGAAGCAGGAAGGTCCCGTCCGGCAGGGTGTCAAAGGTGCGCAGGAACGCGGGCTCGGGATAGTGGACGCCCAGCACCAGCGGGGTGCCGCGCCCATCGAGGAGCTCAAAGGGAATGCCCGCCTCCCGGATCCGGCTGCGGGTCTCCGCATCCGCAAGGCGCACCAGGACCGCGGACTCCGCCCCGCTGCCCGGCACCGGCGTGGCGCCGGGGGCCAGGGGCAGGTCCTTGCGGGCGGGCAGGGGCGTTTCCCGGGGGGCCTCCTCGGGCGTGGCCGCCTCCAGGGCGTCCGCCTCTTCGCCGCCCTCCGGGACGGGAGATGCGGGCGGGGCGGCGGCGCTCACGAGCGTCAGCAGCAGGATGACCATCGCCAGGAGCAGCAGCAGCGGGGACAGAAGGCCGGCGGTGCTCTGCCAGAAGTTCAGGTCCTCGTCGGGACGAGGGACGCGCTGTTTGTTCATTTGCCGGACCCCTTGCTGATGATGTCTTCAAACTCCCGGGTGGAAATGGGCTTGGACAGATAGAAGCCCTGGCCCTCGGTGCAGCCGCACTGGCGCAGGATGTTCATCTGGTTGACGTTCTCGATGCCCTCCGCCGAGAGGTTGAGGTGCAGGTTCTTGGCCTGGTCGAAGATCATGTTCAGGCTGCCCTGGTTGACCTTGTTGCCAAGGCGCCGCAGGTCCAGCTTGATGGTGTCCGCCCGGTTGTCCTCGATGGCGTTGAAGGCGATGAAGTCGCCGTCAAAGCCGTCCATGACCACCCGGAAGCCCAGGTGGCGCAGCTTGTCCTCGGTTTCCACCACGGCGTGGCCCGCCTGCTGGTAGGCCGTCTCCGCGATCTCGATGTGCAGGTAGTTGGGCGGGATGCGGTACTTCTTGATCATGTCCGAGAAGAACTCGGCCACGTCCAGGGCCAGCACGTCGGTCTTGGTGACGTTGATGGACACGGGGACGGGACGCAGGCCCTGGTCCACCCATTTGCGGATGGTGACGCAGACCTGCTCCCAGATGTACTGGTCGAGCTTGGTGATATAGCCGTTGCCCTCCAGGATCGGGATGAAGACGGCGGGGGAGATCATGCCCAGCTTGCCGTGGCTCCAGCGCACCAGCGCCTCGGCGCCCACCATCTTGCGGGTGTTCAGGTCAAAGCGGGGCTGCAGGTAGAAGATGAACTCGCCGTTCTTGAGGCCCTGCAGGATCTGGGGCATGAGGATCTGCTCGTTGCCGTTGTCCTGCCCCTTGGAAGCGGACCCTTGGGCGCCGTTCATGGGCATCTGCCCGGTCTTTGAAAGGCGCTCCAGCGCCTCCGTGATCTGCCGAAGGGTCCTGCGTTCCCGGTAGCGCATCTGCTCCTCCACAGGGGGAATGACGCTCTTGTGGAACTCGTCCATGAACAGCCCCATGCTGCGCAGCATCACGTTCCAGGCCAGGCGCTCGAGGATGTTGAAGGTCAGGGAGAGGATGACGCCGGCGACGGCGGCGTAAAAGGAGACCCGGATGCCGGCAAGCAGCGCCTGCGCGCCCAGGAGGGCTTCCCCGGCGCTGCCCAGGGAGACCTTTTTGAGGCCCGTCAGCAGCCCGATGAAGGTGCCCAGCACCCCGATGCCCCCCAGGGTCCCCGGGATCTGGCGCACCACGCCCTGCCAGCTGCGCAGTCCCAGGATCTCCCCGTTCAGGAAGTCCTCCACGTCCGAGATGACCTGGCCGGACTGGCGCTGCATCTCCACCTTTTCCGCATAGGCCTCCATCAGTTTATCCAGGGTGCGGTGGGAAAACACCGCGCCCTCCTGGCTGAGGACCGCCCAGGCGCTGCGGTCCTTGGTCTCCCTGGCCTCCCGGATGCTCTCAAGGCCGGTTTTGAATCCCCGGGCGTAGCGGATGACGGGAAGGATGCCTGCCACGCTTCCCGCAAACACGATCGCCTCCATCAGGCCCACAAAGCCCATGGAGAAGCGGTCCGGCGCAAGGACGGCCAGAAGCGCGCCGCCGGCCAGAATGAACAGGTTCAGGACAACGATCAGTATGCGCATAGTCTCTTCCTCGCTCGCCGTCTTTGTGTCAGGATGCCCCTGGGGTACGATGGACAGGATGATTCATGATTCTACCATATCGGAAGATTTCTTGTACACTTTTTTATGGCATGTTGCTCATGAAAAGTGCAGAGGACAAAGCTTGTGCAGAACCATCTGAAGAAATGACAGAAATCAGTGAGAAAATAGATTTGAAAATTGCATCAGAATCTTGCCTGGAGTATAATTGGACATGAAATTCGGCATCATTCATTTTTCTGGTGATTTTCCATTAATAAAGTTGGTTTTGTCTTTTTGACGTCGCAGGCAGAGTTCTTCTTCAGCTAATATGTTTTAATATCCCAATATTTTGAGAATTGATTTCTATTTTCTAAAATAGACCATGATCTGGTCTTTGCCGGGTATTACGATGGTCCGCAGATCTGTGTCAATCTCCCCTGGTTCAGAATCCTTTGCCCATTTATCATCCAGTTTTCAGGCTTGTGCCGACTCGTCCCCGTATCCGGATTTCTGTATCTGATATGAGACGAAAACGTTCCATCCACGCCTGGGAAGGGAACTGCAGGGGTGATTTTTGCTCCTCAATCTACCCACTGAGTCACGAAGTTCCAGGGAAAATACCCTGTTTGTCACGAAAATGCTTTGTTCCATCCTTCAAAACCATGTGTATGCACGGCAATCAAATCACAGGAAACAGAAATGGTTTCATCCATTAGAGTCGGCGAGAGGTCTATTCTCCGGATCGGTTTATGCCGTCATCTCAAGCACAAGGATTATAATTATTGAATCAGAAAATAAGGAGGATCAGATATGTATCGCAAAGTGTCCGAATATCTGCAGCACTGGAGGCAGGATCCCTACCGAAAACCGCTTCTGGTTCAGGGGGCGCGCCAGGTCGGCAAGACCTTTTCTGTCCTGGAGTTTGGCAGACAAATGTATGAGAACGTCGCTTATTTTAATTTCCAGACAAATCCTCTGCTGGCAAAGACATTTGAGGAAGATATCAGCCCTTCTCATTTGCTGCCGATCCTCTCTCACCTCAGCGGTCAGACAATCACCCGGGGAGGTACCCTGATTGTTTTTGACGAGATTCAGTTGTGCGAAAGAGCACTGACTTCGCTGAAATACTTTTGTGAAGAAGCTCCGCAGGTCCATGTGATCGGCGCAGGGAGTCTGCTGGGGGTTGCTGTGAATCGCAAACAGAATGCCTTCCCGGTGGGAAAGGTGGACCGCTGCACCATGACCCCCATGGATATGGAGGAATTCCTGCTGGCTGTGGGCGAGGAGGAGCTTGTCTTTCGGATCCGATCCTGCTTCGAGGAAAACAGTCCCATGCCGGTGGCACTGCATGAAGCCGCCCTCCGCCGATATCGCCAGTATCTTGTCATCGGCGGGATGCCGGAGGCGGTTGCCAGGTTTGTTCAAACGCAGGACTATATCCAGGTGAGACATATTCAGGATACGATCCAAATGGATTATCTGGATGACATGAGCAAATACCAGGAAAGTGCAAATGAGATTAAAAAGACGAGGCTGACCTACAGCACCATCGCGGTGCAACTCTCCAAACGGAATAAACGTTTTCAGTACAAAATGATGAAGAGTGGTGCCAGGGCGGCGGAATACGAAAACGCGATCGAATGGCTGGTGACTGCGCATCTCATGCATCAGGTGTACCGCACAGAACAAATCCGAAAGCCGCTGGACAATTACAAAGATATTGATGATTTTAAAGTTTACCATGCAGATATGGGATTGCTTTGCGCACAGAAGGATGTCCGTCCAAACGATATTTTCTATATGGAAAAGGAGCTTGAAGATTTCAAGGGAGGGCTGACCGAGAACTATGTCTACTGCCAGCTCAGGACATCCGGTTTCAAGGCATTCTACTGGCGAAATGACAAAGGAACGAAGGAAGTCGATTTTATCATCACATTGGGGGACCGCCTGATTCCCGTTGAAGTCAAGAGTTCGGAAAACACGGTTTCCAGCAGCCTCAAGGAATACGTGAAACAGTTTGGACCAGATGTTGCCATTCGTGTATCTGAGAAGAATTTCGGGATGGAAAACGGCATCCGCTCTATTCCTCTCTACGCAGTGTTCTGCCTGAAGGCAGACGGATGAATTCTCCTTCAGAAAGATGGAAGAGAGCGGCTTCCGGGCAGTAGCGGAGCTTCCCTGATGGTCATTGCCGGACGGCGATGGCCTATTGCAGGCTGTGCAGGGAGATTCCGGGGAGAGTGGGATGCGCTCATCAAAGCCGCAGAGGTTTAGAGTCTTTCCCTAGGGCCCTGGCCTGCGGAAAGGACGAGGGAAACGCGCTTGAACCTGCAGGCCGAATATGATACGCTTATCATTATCGATACGGGGAGTTTCGGCTCCCGGCAGAAAAGAGGAAACGACGGATGAAGATTGCCATTGCCGGCACGGGCTATGTGGGGCTGTCCCTGGCCGTGCTGCTGTCCCGGGAAAATGAGGTGACCGCGGTGGACGTGGTCCCTGAGAAGGTGGAGAAGATCCGCCGGTGGGAAAGCCCCATCGTGGACGCGGAGATCCAGGACTATCTGCGCCGCCACGGGGAGCTGGGACTGCAGCTGACGGCCACCCTGGACGGGGAGACGGCCTACCGGGAAGCGGACCTGGTGGTGGTGGCCACCCCCACCAATTACGACCCGCAGCTCAACTTTTTTGACACCTCCGCGGTGGAGCAGGTCCTGGAGTCGGTGCTTGCCCTCAACGAGACGGCCACCCTGGTCATCAGAAGCACCGTGCCCGTGGGATTCACGGCGAAGATGCGGGAAAAATTCCGGACGGAGCGCATCCTCTTCAGCCCGGAATTCCTGCGGGAGTCCAGGGCGCTCTACGACAATCTCCACCCCAGCCGCATCATCGTGGGCTGTGACGGGGAAAGCCGGGAGAAGGCCGAACTCTTTGCAAAGATGCTCTCCCGCGCCGCCCTGGAAAAGCCTCCGGTCCTTGTCATGGGCACCACCGAGGCCGAGGCGGTCAAGCTCTTTGCCAACACCTTCCTGGCCCTGCGGGTCTCCTATTTCAACGAGCTGGACACCTACGCCGAGCTCAAGGGCCTGGATGCCCGCGCCATCATCGAGGGCGTGTGCCTGGACCCGCGCATCGGCAGCCACTACAACAATCCCTCCTTCGGCTACGGCGGCTACTGCCTGCCCAAGGACACCAAGCAGCTGCTGGCCAATTTCCGGGACGTGCCCTCCAACCTGATCGCCGCCATCGTGGAGTCCAACCGGACCCGCAAGGACCACATCGCCGACCGGGTGCTGGAGAAGGCCGGCTACTATTCCACCAACTCCATGTGGAACGCGGAGAAGGAGCGGCCCATCACCGTGGGCGTCTTCCGCCTGACCATGAAGGCCAGCAGCGACAATTTCCGCCAGAGCTCCATCCAGGGGGTCATGAAGCGCATCAAGGCCCGGGGGGCCACGGTCATCGTCTATGAGCCGACCCTGCCCGACGGCGCCACCTTCTTCGGGAGCCTGGTGGTCAACGATATTGAGCGCTTCAAGAGATCCTGCGACACCATCCTGGCCAACCGGATGGACCCGGTGCTTGCTGACTGCCGGGACAAGGTGTACACCCGGGACCTGTTCGGAAGGGACTGAGGTCACGGGCACAACTGCAGCAGACGCCCAGGGCGCGGCCCTGATGGGACAGACGACCGGGAGGTGCACGATGAACAGCAAAAGAATCATGGCCATCCTGCTGATGCTGGCGATGGCGGCCGCCTGCGCGGCGGAGGAGTTTTCTCCGGAGGAGATGGAGGACCCCGCAGCCGGGCAGGAGCTGGACCAGTCTTTTGAGGAGGACGGGACGGATCCCTCATTTGACGATGACTTTGAGACCCCTCAGGATGATTTCGAGACCCCTCAGGATGACGGGGGCGGGGCGCCCCTTCGGCAGGACGGGGACGGGGAGGACGCATCCGGGGAGGAGGACGCGCAGGGCGCGCCGGAAGCCGCCAGGCGGGCCCCGGCGAAGGGGAGCGCGGAAGGCGGATTGCTTTCCAGCAACCTGAAGGCGAAAAAGATCTATCAGGGCAATTTCCTCATGTCCCTGACCTATGTGGACGAAGGCGGGAACCCCGTCGTCCCGGACGACCTGGGATATGCCACGGTGAGATACAGGTATTACAAGAAGTGGATCAAGAGTGAGGAATACCTGGACGCGGCCGGCAGGCCGGTCAACTGCAGGAACGGCTACCAGAGGGTGGAATCCGCCTACGAGACCAACGGGTCCATGAGGCTTCGGCGTTACAGGGACGTGAAGGGAAACCTTGTGAACGGTCCCGAGGGGTATGCCCGGATGGAGGCCTCCTACAGCGGAAAGCGCATGCAGTGGCAGGCCTTCTACGACCCTCAGGGGAAGCTTGTGAACGCCCCCTATGCGCGCTTTGATTCCGTGGAGGAAAAGGGCGCCTTCCGCAGGAGCGGGTACCATGTGCTGGAGGCCCAGTACACCCTGGCGGACGGGAGCCTGTACTATAATGAAAAAGCCGGATACGCGCGGGTGGAGAACACCTTTGTGAACCGCCAGCACCGGACCCGGACGGCCTACTTCGGGGCGGACGGGAAGCCCGTCAACAACCCCAACGCGGGCTTTTCCGTGGAGGAGCGCATCATCGGGCGCAACAACGAGCTGGTGGGCGTGCGCTACTTTGACGCGGACGGGAACCCCATGCGGGGCCCCCAGGGCTACGCGACGCTGCTGCGCTTCCAGCCCCGGCGCCGCTACGGCGTGGCGGACGGGAAGATCATCTCCGATCAGGTGAAGGAGACCATGCCCCCAGCGGGGACGAAGATCAAGTGGACCTGGACGGACCATTTCACGGAGTTTTATCTGGATGAGAACGGGGACCCCCTCAAAAACGATGCCGGCTACTGCGGGCGCATCCTGGTGAACTTCCGCACCGGCAAGCCCGCCCGGGAATGGTACCTGGGGCCGGACGGGGAAAAGATCATGTGCGTGGACGGCTATGCCGAGGTGAGGTGCACCTACGCCGGCGGATATGTCGTCAAATGGGAGTACTTTGACGAGCGGGGCAAGCCGGTCAACACGGCCATGGGCTACCAGCGCAGGGAGCGCACCATCAAGAAAAAGAAGGT
>CACYCQ010000108.1:0-4336 GCA_902772995.1 uncultured Eubacteriales bacterium | reverse complement strand
CAGAAAGCCCGGATGCCCGCCAATGGAATAGTACATCCGCTCTTTGCCGTCATTTTCAACCGTCCATTCCACCTGCAGATGTCTTCCATCAAGGCGGTGGCGAATGGTCAGGCAGAAGGAATAAGGATAGATGGCAAGCGTCTGCTCATCTGCGCAGAGGCGATGCACCACCTCCTGTGCAGAGGCACTCAGGCAGGTGAAATTCCTGTCCCGGGCAAAGCCATGCTGGGTCTTCATTGTGTATTCCTGCCCGCCTATGCGGTATCTGCCGCCCGCCACCTTCCCCACAAAGGGGAACAGAACCGGGGCATGCCGGTTCCATATCTCCGGATTTCCCGTCCAGATCCGTTCCAGCTTTCTGGATTTGTCGTAAACACTCACCAGTTCCGCTCCAGCATCCGCAACGGTTACCCGCAGCTCCTCATTTTCAAGAATATGCTCCGTCATCAGTTCACCCTCCTGTCAGAGATTTGTATCGTACATGCCGCAAATGAAGGATACGGCGGTTCAATACTGCAGGTGACAAGAACCGGCCGTATGGTCAGTGACTGCCGCGGTGCCCCGGGGCGGGTCCCTGATCACACATTGGGATCTGTTTTATCACCCATAAGGCATTCATATCACACGGAATCCATTCATTTTGAAAAAGCTCAGGACAGGCAGCCTCAGAGGAAGCCGCCAAAGCGTGAATAAGAGAAAAATCCGAGCCAACCTCCAACAATGGAAATTCGGCTCGGATTCTTCTGATATGGCTCCCCAGGTAGGGCTCGAACCTACAACCCTTCGGTTAACAGCCGAATGCTCTGCCATTGAGCTACTGAGGAATATGTCTTTTTCGATCGAACGAGCGTATTATAGTCCCCATCCTGCCCACTGTCAATCTTTTTTTCTCACAAGTGAGAGCAAAAACATTCATGCCATATCATAACTTATTTTCACCTTTATCCGTCATCTCTCCCAGTCATGAAGGAGGCATCCGAATGCCAGGTGAACATCTGTCAGAGTGTACTGACCCACCCGCAGCTTTGGGTGATATCCGGCACGCCTCATCCGTCGCGGCTTCATGTCCATACGGAGGCTGTGCGCTTTGCCATGCGGCACCATTGCGGGATCATTCAGCCATATGGTGCACATACGGCATATCCTGAAGCTTTCCGAACCGGTAAAACCCTTCCGCGTTGTCATGCAGGAACATCCTCTGTTCCGCTTCCGTCAGCAGCGAGGACCTGGGAACAAAATCCCAGCTCATCCGATACGTGATCGCCGTCATGGTGCGGGGATAATCCGATCCCCACATCAGCTTCTCCATCCCGCACTCGTCCCGGGCCTCGGCGATCGCCCGCACCGCGGAGGGATAGGGATAGAACTCGCTGTTGAACAGCCAGGTGATCCCGCCGCTTTCCACATAGACATTGGACAGCCGGGCCAGCCGAATCTGCTCCAGCCAGCCGGGCCGGGTCACCATTCCGAAATGCCCGATGGAGATCCGCACCGACGGATGTGCCCGGGCCATCTCCCGCAGGGAAGCAACCTGTGTATCCCCATCCGCCATATCGATGGCGACGAAGAGATCCTCTTTTTCGGCCCGATCAAACAGGTCGGCGCACTTCGTCAGGTCCGGATCCGCCAGCCTGCCGCCGCAGATCTTGATCCCGTCCACCCCGGACAGGTCGCCCAGCGGCTTTTCCTCATACAGCGCCGTCACCCGAAAACGCTCCGGGTATGCCCTTCGAACATGCCGCAGATACGCGTCCTGATTCCCGTCGATATATTCCTGGGTCACCACCGCGGCAGCCACCTGGGCAAAATCCATATTCGCAATCAGCCGCTCCGAGCAGTTTACCCCATCCGTCATATACGGCGGCAGCATCTGGCGGACTTCCCGTCCAAACTGGCTTTTTCCGCCTCCCAGATCATACACCGGCATCCCGTCGACCCGTCCATCCTGCCTGAGCCACAAATGCACATGCGCGTCAATCATCTGTCTTCCCCTCCGTACGCCTGACTTCCAAACCCGTACGTCGCGCGTTCAGCTTTCCGCTTTTCCGGACGCCTTGTGCCAGTCATTCACCTCACCCTGTCCCTGTTCCAGATCACGGCCGTTTTCATCGGCGCGGCTTTGCTGTAGATTTTATTCTCGTAGGCGCCGATCGGATCCGCGGCGAACTCCTCCCGGTCGATCAGCTCCACAATCTCGTCATACCGGCTGCGGGCAAGCAGATCGATCGCCCGCTCCATATGATCCTGGCGGAAATTGATCGAGCCGAAGATCAGATGGTTCTCAAACCCGAAAGGCATCGTGTCGAAGCAGATTTTCGGCCCCAGGGAGAAGGAGTTGTACAGTCCGTTGCACCCCAGTGCCTTGTGCGCGAAGGCGATCTCATGCTCCGCGTTTGTCCCGCTGACGCCAATGAAGCAGGTGGCCCTGCCTCCCAGCGCCTCGATGATCGCTCCGGCGCAGTCTGCAGGATCCGCAAAGGTATTGCGCAGATAGCCCGCCCCGGCCTGTTCCGTCGCAAAACGGACCTTCAAGCCGTCCTCGGGGCTCCGGGCCACAAAAAGGATCTTCGCATTCGGATGCGCCTGCCGGATCACATCCCCGGCAAACATCCCGGTGGTTCCCAGACCAAAGATCACCGTCCGATCAAAAATCTCGTCCGCCGCGTACCGCCGGGCCGTCTCCAGGTCGCATCCACGCCTCCGTGCCGTCTGCCGGAACCAGTGGGCACTGCCCAGATCCTCCATCCTCTCCAGCTGGAACAGCATGCATGCATAGGGATCCGGGAATACCATCTTTTTGGCGAAGTCCAGCGGAATCTTCCCGTCCCTGGCATACCCCTCCGGAATGGACAGAAGCATGTCCGGGTTCACATACATGCTGTCGCAGAACAGGCCGTCCGCCTGATCGCAGCCGTACTCAAAGTAGGTTTCGTCCTCGGTATACCGGGTCGGATCTACGCTGTCGCCCCCTCGAATAAGCACGATGGCAAACCGGTTTTGCTCCGGCACCCAGACGATCCCTTCATGACCGTTGATCAGCCGGTTCTGCCCCGCCGGGAATTTCGCGCTCAGTTCCCCCCTCCGGCCCATCTTCATCAGCTCGAAGTCCGTTCCGCAGAAGCCAACCATCACGGGCTGCACCAGAACGCCCTCCTTCAGCGGTTCTCCACGCAGCCGCTGCCGGGGCGGGTTGATCAGCTCCACCTCTCCATAGACCAGAGGCCGTTGCGCGTCATTTTGAAACCATGTTCCCATTGCCTTCATGACCCATTACCTCCTACTTCAAACTTCAAATCCAAAGGATATCCATATTCAGATTTCCAGCATCGGTGCCGTTCCGGTTTGTGCAGCTGCGCAGAAAAGGACAAGGCAGCTCGCTTTTCCGTTTATCCCGGCAATCGGGCTCACTGAATCAGACCGTCTGACCGGACATTCTATCGCGGACGCCTGCGCCCTTCTGCAAGAACAGGAACGGCAATTGAACCGGGTATCACACCGCCTGTGTCTGTATGCCGGTCTGCGTCTGAACAGTCCGTTTCAGATGATGTACGGAAAGGGACGGATCAGGCACGCCTTTTCACGGTTTTGCCCTGACCAAACGGCCTGGCAACGGCCAAAGGGGGGGCAATCCCCTCTGACATCTGATTACCCGCTGCAAACACCGCCACAGGGAAACGCATTCCTCACTTTCTGACAGCGGGAATCAGCTGATCCGCGATCACATCGGCCATATACAGTTTATAGGCAAAGCGGGAAACCTGCGCCGGCACCCTGCAGTGATATGCACGGGTCCCCTGTCTGGTGGCGATGGCGAAAAAGACTTCACCGGGGACGCTGTCGGCATTGCCGGGGTCCGCATTGCCAAAGGTCCCTGTTATCCCTACACCGATATCCGAATCATACGCCTCCCTGCACACGTGTGCCATGGCAACAGCCGTCTGTGCGGAATAGACCCCATAGGTACAGATGATCTTCTCTGATACCCCCTGCCGGATTTTCGCCTCATTCGAATAAGTGACAAACGCTCCCTTGATCACCGCGGAAGATCCTTCCGTGTCCGTAATCAGCGAAGCCACCTGTCCCGAGGTGCAGCTCTCCATCGTGGTGATGGTTACGTTGTTTTCGATCAGGGCTTCCGTCAGGATTCTGTATTTGTCCCGGACAGCGTTTTCATCGACGGCATCCTGCGTTCCGGACACTTCAAAGAGTTCCGTTTTTCCTTCCTTCATTCCTCTCCGTACTCCTTTTCTTCATCCGCGCCACCAGCCGGAAACGACTGTCAGGGCCCGAACTGCTGCTGTCCCGGATTCACTGCCGGGCCGTGGCAAATTCTATT
>CACYCQ010000107.1:0-8317 GCA_902772995.1 uncultured Eubacteriales bacterium | reverse complement strand
GCCAGCGCCGAAACACTATACCGTATCTCCAAAGTTCTCGGCTGCACCATTGAGGATCTGCTCGAAAAATAGCTTACCCATTGTCTACATGAAGCATAACCATATTGTTCTCACCGTTTAAATAGATTAACACGTTGATCTCCTTTTGTGTTTTGACACACCAGTGTGATTAAGGATGTGTACTTGATCACCGGATTGCTTCTGAAGAAAAGCCTTTCGCCGGCCTGCCTCCTGAATTATGCAGTATTTCCTCAGAACCGTATGATCAGGTTGTTCGTCCTCAGTGTGCCCGTGTAAATCACATCATTTGCTACACCTCGAACGATACGGATTCCTATGTTCTTCTCCGGAACTGTTTCATCTTGCTTCCATTCATCCATCAGTTTTTTGAAGTTGAATGGACGACAGTCATCCCGTATGCGAAGGGTAATCTGATTGTTTTTCACGATCACCCGGATTTCCAGATGTTCTTCCTTCTTCGGATCAAAGCCATGCTCAAGCACATTGCATCCGAGTTCTTCCAGGCATAAGGCCAGCCGTCCGGCGCATTTTTCATCAATTCCGTTGTCAATACAGAAGCGCCTTACGTCCTCAGAAAACACAGCGATGTCAAGGACGCTTGTGATCTCCGCTTCCTTGATAGCCACATCCGGATTATTCATCATCTCCCGGCATTTGCTATAGACCCCATGATCGCCCTGGAGCCCCACGAAGATGATCAGCAACAGAACGGCCTGCGCAACTGGAAAACCAGCCCAGAAACCAATCATGCCCTCGGCTTGTCCCAGAAGCATACAGAAAACACTTGGAAACAGGAAGCTGCTGAATATGTTCACAACTGAGGACAAAGCGATATAACCGAAGACCAGTAAATACGCGCCGCATACCGATACGAGAGCCTGAAAAGGCAAACTGATCGCGTATATTTGAATTGCGGTGATGGCCATACTGCGCACCACTCCACCTTCAGGCAGATACAGTGAAACAATGGCCGGAGCGCCCAGTACCGCGATTACTGCGACAAACGTGATACCGCAGAGAATATGGCGCAACACAATGTGTTCGACATCATGGAGAGCCCGTTTGTTGACTTCACTTACACTCGTTTTGCCCATCATCATTGCAGCGCCAAAGACAGCTTCACCGTAAATACAAAGTATCCTGCCTGCATTACGCATTATGGTAAGTGCAGCCACTGCATCATCGCCGCCAGTATTCATTGCATACCGGTTCAGAACCACCGGCGCCAATAGCAGGCCGGTATAGTTTACCGCCTGTGGCCATCCTGTTCTGAGGATGCGAACAATTGTTAAAGACCTCTTTCCAGCAAACCGCAAATGGAGCGTTCTGTCCAGGATTAGAAAATGTGAGGAAAGTATCAGAAACTGCACGATCTGACTGATACTCGTTGCCAGTCCCATTCCATACATACCGCCGTGAAAAACCAGCACATTCAACAGATCTCCTGCAATATCCGTAAATACGATTGCCCATGTTCCCAGTTTGACACGCTTGGAGTCACCGTCCATCTGAAGCATCTGAATTAATATAATAGATATACCAAAGAATGGTGCACCAGGAAAAAGTCCTCTCAGATAATCCGTTGTCAGGGTTAGTATTTCTGAAGATGATGCCCCCGCTCCGAAGAGGATTGCCGTCCTGCCTGGGAAAAGCAAACCCAGAATTGCAATGACTGTTGTCAAGACGGTTGTCAGGCATATAGTGACACTGAACGTATTACAAGCAGAATCGACATTGCCCTTTCCGAGATCCTCAGCGCACAGATTCTGGCATCCCGTCACGAACCATCTGGCAACCAGGGTAACCACAAAAAAGTATGCGCCGGCAATACCATTTGCAGCAACTGCCTGCTTTCCCAGAAACTGTCCCGTAATGATGGCATCAATGACTGCGACAGTGGAACTATTGAACTTGGTGAGTACCGTCACGCTTAAAACGCTGTTGAACAGCTTGCTTGTCAACCGGGAAGCCGGTTTGGATATCTTGTGGAACATCTGTTACTCCTTTGTATGTAAATTCACATCATAAAGGATAAAAAAAGCCTGCAAACGGCGAAAGTTCCTTTTGTTTCGGCTTGTTTTTGCTTCCTTTGGGTCATCCAGGTCTTCGCTTTTCAACTTGAATCAGCTCAATTGGTTCTGGATACCCTGCACGTTCTGCTTCCACATAGGGATGCTGCGCAAGGTGTTGCAGTACGGATTTTCTGCAATGATGAAAAAATACTGCTCAACGCTCACATTCATCGGCGGAACTATCACCACCGCGGGATAGATTCCCTTCCTGCAGACGGCAAACACATCGTATGTTACACGGTAGTCCTCTGAATCCATCATCCGTATGATTTTGTCCCGATACACAAGTCCAGCGCACACTACTGAGGACGCGCTCTTGACTTCATCCGATACGTACTCGACAAAGACTCTTGAAGAATTTATCCATACCACAGGGTTGATTCAGTTCAGCATGGACCAAATCTGTTTTAGAAGCTTTCCTCTGACAGGGTTCAATCCGGACACGAAAGGTTTCATCCACGAAATAGTGTTTGGATTCGCCTTTCAGCCGGATTGTGGCTTCAGGCGGAGGCAGTTATTGTAGCTCGTCGTTTTTGTTTTTCCGGATTTCAAACAACCGGGCAACGGATTCGTCTCAATCCACTGTCTCAGAGTGTAGATCTAGATCAAACTGTTCTTCTGAAGGGGAAATTTCTACACTGTTTCAGTCCGTATCTCTCTATAATTGCCCCCTGAATGGGCATACTCATATCAAACAGGGTATCAGATGGTTGGAACTGTCTCAGCCTATAGCAAGTGGCTTTCGCTTTTTCCTTACCATCTGCAGCGGCGCCGCCTGCAAGACACAGAATCACCAAAGGTACGACCAGCAGCAACTTCTCCTATCCATTGACCGCATCCACATTTCATTTTTATTATACCACATCTTGCCTATTAGTTTTTTACTTACCCATAGAAGTATTTGGGAAACGACCGGAGAAGAAAAAGCCCTCCCCCTGCGACCGGGAAAGTGCATTTGACCGTAATCCCCGTTCAGCATGGCCATTATTCCTGGCCTGTCCGGGCACATATCTTTCCAGGACGCGGATTGAATAAAAATTGCCTGATATTTGAGGAATCTGTGGTATAATAATCATATGGAGTGTTTCTATGTCTATCTTTCCCCCTCCGCCCAGGATACACCCCAAATCCATCATAGCACTGGTCATAACTGTCCTCAGATCCTCTGGACACCCCTTCATCCCCACATCGCATATTGGTTCTTATGACAGACAAACTGTACCCTGTTGCAACTTCCACCCGGAGGCCGCACAGCTGAAGCACCTGGACGGGGCGGAGAATCATGCGGATGTCAGCACAGGCTGCGACACCACACTGACGGAGCCCGCCCGAGAGACGCGATACAGCAGAAAGGGCTGTAGTCAGCAACAAACCGAATAGCCTTATGCAATAAATATAAGGAGCAAAACATGATTAGCTTATTTCTTTCTTTTGCCGTACTGATCATAGGCTACTTTACCTATGGCAGGCTGGTGGAGCGGACCTTCGGGCCAGACAACCGGACCACCCCGGCCAACAGCATGACCGACGGTGTGGACTATATCCCGATGAAGACCGGTCGGGCTTTCCTGGTGCAATTACTAAACATCGCCGGCACAGGCCCGATCTTTGGCGCTCTGATGGGTGCCTGCTTCGGGCCGGTGGTGTTTTTGTGGATCATCTTCGGCTCGATACTGGGCGGTGCGGTACACGACTATATGGTCGGCATGATCTCCGAGAGACACGCGGGCAAATCCATCGCGGAGCTTTCAGGCATCTACCTGGGAAACGGCGCGAGATGGACGATGCGGCTGTTCTCCGTGCTTCTGCTTCTTTTGACGGGTACGGTGTTCGTCACCAGCCCCGCGGCGCTGATCGCAGGGCTGACGCCCATGGAGAATGACGCGATGCTGTGGGTGGTCGTGATCCTGATCTACTACGTGCTTGCGACGCTGCTGCCCATCGACAAGGTCATCGGCAAGCTGTATCCCGTATTCGGCACGGTACTGATCATGATGGCGGTCGGCATACTGGGCGGCACGATCATCGGAGGCTACCATGTGCCTGAGCTGACACTTCAAAACCTGCATCCGCAGGGCCTGCCCGTGTGGCCTTACATGTTCGTGACCGTGGCCTGCGGCGCGATCTCCGGCTTCCACGCCACCCAGTCACCGATGATCTCCAAGTGCATCACGTCTGAAAATGTGGGCAGGAAGGTTTTCTATGGCGCGATGCTCACTGAGTCTGTCATCGCGCTGGTGTGGGCTGCGGGCGGCGTAGCCTTCTACGGCGCGACAGGCGGCCTGAACGATGCGCTGAGCAAATTGGGCCAGTCCGGCGTGGTCTACGACATCTCCACCGGCATGCTGGGCAAGGTGGGCGGCATGCTGGCCATCGTGGGCGTGATCGCCTGCCCGATCACCTCCGGCGACACGGCCTTCCGCAGCGCGCGTCTGATTCTCTCCGAAATGTTCCACCTGGAACAGAAGCCCATCAAGAACCGCCTGGTGGTGACAATTCCGCTGCTGGCTGTCGCCGCTGTGCTCACCCAGCTGGACTTCAACGTGCTTTGGCGCTACTTCTCCTGGTCGAACCAGACGCTGGCGATGATCAGCCTGTGGGTCGCCACGGCCTATCTGTTGAAAACACATGCCAATAAGATAATGAGCCTTGTGACCGCCCTGCCCGCGGTGTTCATGTCCGCCGTGTCGATGACCTACATTTTGATGGCGAACGAGGGCTTCCATCTGGGCTCAGGCATCGGCTACCCTGTGGGGATTGTGTTTGCTGTCGCATGTTTCGTGTTTTACCTGACGAAACTGAATCGCGCAATGCAGCCGAAATAACGTTACTCGGCACGAAAACCATTTCAAATCCGACCAATGACCGCAGTTTAGATGATTCTCCCGGAAGAACAGGAAACGGGCCGCAATATCCAATATGGATTTGCGGCCCGTTTTTCTCGCGGTATACAAGGAAGAAACGATCACGGCTTATCCCCCGGATACTCCCTTCTTCAGACAATTATTCCTGTCCGATGACCATCTCTTCCGGACTTACACCAATTGCTGTTCCGGTCTATCGTAAATGCCGTTCACAATTGGTTCTCTGCCCAGGCTCAAGCACCGCAGTCCACACGTTATCCATTTCTGTTCCTGGATTCCCGCATGCCGGAGGCTGCCGTATCAAAGAACCCTCATGGCGCCTTTACGGTTCTCCGCCTTCCACAGGTTTTGTCCACCTGGACTGTTCCAGTATCATATCCCGGTGGCTGATCTCTGTTGGATATCCCTGATCCTGCAAAAAGGCGCCTATCGCCTCGGTAATCGCCACGCTTCGGTGCGCACCGCCCGTGCAGCCGATCGCAATCACAAGCCTGTGTTTTCCCTCCTCCCGGTAATGGGGAATCAGGAACGTGAGCATTTCCTTCCATTTCCGCATGAACTCAACCGTCACCGGGTGATCCATGACAAACGCCCTCACATCCTCGTCCCTGCCTGAGTGCTGCCGGAGTTCTTCGATATAGAACGGATTGGGCAGGAAACGGACGTCCAGAACCAGGTCCGCCTGACGGGGCAGCCCGCGTTTGAATCCGAAGCTCATTACATCCACCCGGAAAGGCGTTTCCTGCTGACCGCTGCCCAGCGCGTCGATCAGTGCCTTCTTGATGGACTGGGAGTTCATTCCCGTCGTATCGATGATATAGTTTGCGACTTCCCGCAGAGGCTGCAGGCGGTTCTTTTCCTCCGCGATCGCATCCGTCAGATTCATTCCCTCCTGGCACAGCGGATGCTCCCGTCTGGTCTCCTTATAGCGGTTCAGCAGGGTCTCATCGCTGGCCTCCATGAAGATGACCTCCACCGTATGGCCGAGCCTGTCAAGCTCCCGGAGCATATTGGATACCGTCTGTGCGTCAAAGAATTCTCCGCTTCGCACGTCGATGCCAATGGCAACACCGGCATGATGAGCGGTCGTCGAATCGAACGCGTCGATGAGCCTCGGAATCAGCATGGGCGGAATATTGTCCATGCAGAAATTCCCCTTGTCTTCCAGATAGCGTACACAGGCGGTTTTCCCAGCGCCACTCTGGCCGGTGACAATCATGTACTTCATTTCTTCTTCCTCTCCCCTTCGGAACTATGGATTCTCGTCCTTCGTTTCCCACAGTCCGTTACGGACCATATACTGCCTTGACCTGATCAGGGCGCCGGATTCCTTGACCTCCGCGACCACCGTCGCATCAAGCTCCCTTGCAAGATCAAGGTAGCGCCTGACATCCAGCTGTCCTTCTCCAAACCCCAGATGATTCGCTTTTGCGTCGCAGTCATGAACATGGAAGTGACAGATCCGGTCCATGTACTCCAGGAGGAAGCGTTCGTCCGCTCCCCCGCTGCGGAAGCTGTGACCGATATCAAAGGTCAGGCCAAACTTCCCCGATTCCAGCAGCAGCCGGATTGCCTCCCTGTGAAAAGGCTGAAAACCGGACGTGTTCTCAATGCAGAACACGGTGTCGCAGCCCACAAGCTCCTTCTCCACCAGGTCCCTGAACGCGCGCACATAGCCCAGGTACATCTCCTGACAATGGGCGTAGAGATAGGTTTTAGTCCCGTTGATGCTGGAATACGTTCCGGGCAGCAGGTGCATGTTGATGCGGGGAAGCTCCAGTTCGCGGGCGAGTCTCATGGCCCAGATCACATTCTGCAGACATCCCTGTCTCAACTCAGGGGAAAACTCAAAGGGGTTGACCTGGTCATGCAGGTGAACGGTGAAACCGACGCCGTATTTCCGCTTTAGGACCCGGATCGTGTCGGCATCAACGCTGTCCGGCTGGAACCAGGGAAAGGTCATGTTCATTTCCACAAAATCAAATCCCTGTTCCGCACAGAAACGGGTCAGCACGTCGGTATCGGAATACTCCATGAGCGTCGGGATCCCATAGGTCATATGCCTCTTCCCCCTCTGATCCGTTTACTGCCGGATGGCGAGGCGCCCGATGGCGATATTATCCCCGCTCTCCCTGTCAAACAGAAGGATGCCCGCGCCGGCGACGCTGAAGCGGATCGGCGTGTCTGTCTCGTAGTCGATCGCGCCGAAGACGACGGATGAAAGAATCGTTTGTCCCACCTTGATCTTCACGGTCGTTTCCATGCCTGCGGGCAGGGTGGAATATGCCAGGCCCTCAATGTCGCCTGCGGGCGAAATCGCCAGGAACTCCGGCCGGATGCCGACAGAGACGTTTTCGGATTTCATCTCAAAATCGTTTTCAGCCTGGAACACGGCCTTCCGTCCGAGGAAATCGATTTCCGCAGTACCCGTGCCGCTCTTTGCCGCTTTTGCCTCCACAATGTTCATGGTGGGGTTGCCCACGAAATCGGCCACGAACATGTTGGCGGGATGGTTGTAGACTTCCAGAGGCGGCGCGTACTGCTGAAGCCTGCCCTCGGTCATCATGCAGATCCGTGAGGAAAGCGTCATCGCCTCCAGCTGGTCATGGGTCACATAGACGAAGGTGGAACCCGTATCCTTGTGCAGCCGCTTGAGTTCCGTACGCATTTCCCCGCGCAGTTTGGCATCCAGGTTGGACAGCGGTTCATCCATAAACAGCATCCGGGGCTTGGGGGCCAGTGTCCTCGCGATGGCGACGCGCTGCTGCTGTCCGCCGGACAGCTCCGCCGGATAACGCTCGGCAAACTGCTCGATCCGCATGGTCCTGAGCATTTCCGCCACCCGGTCCTTGATCTCGTTTTTCTCCCATTTCAGGGTTTCAAGCCCGAAGGCAATATTCTGGTAGACCGTCATGTGCGGCCACAGGGCATAGTTCTGGAACAGGAAGCCCACTTCCCGTTTTGCGGGAGGAACATTGATGTTCTGTTCACTGCTGAATACGATCGTGTCGTCAAAGCGGATTTCACCCCTGGTCGGCGTCTCCAGTCCGGCAATCATGCGCAGCGTCGTCGTCTTCCCGCAGCCGGACGGACCGAGGAGCGTGACAAACGAACCGTCCTCGATCTCCAGGGTCATGTCGTTGACACCGATGAACTTCCCCCACTGTTTGGTCACGTTTGTTAACAGGATTCTTGGCATGGTCAGTTTCCTCCTACACCCTTGTCAATGGACGCGCCGGTCAGTTTGTTTACAATAAAATTGACAAGGAGAACAATGATGACGATCAGCAGGTTGATGCCGTTGGACATCTGGGTAACCGCCTTCTCGTCAAAGTATGAAAGCAGCGTGGTAATCAGCGT
>CACYCQ010000106.1:0-7699 GCA_902772995.1 uncultured Eubacteriales bacterium | reverse complement strand
GGTTCTGACTTCCTCTGTGATTCTCAGCAGATAATTTTCGTGTAGCTTTGCAAGCAAAGAACTGGATATGGACAAGCTGTCAGAGATGCAGTCGACAGGAGAGCAGTTATTCGTATCATACTTCATCCTCGTATACTGAAAAGCCACTCTCCCAAGAGAATCATTGTGTTCCATCAGTCGCTTGATCCATAGAACAACACCGGGGGGAATTTCTCTTTTGCTTGACTCCGCCCCTTCGATTAACAGTGAAGAGATTTCTCTCCACATCTGCGCCGGCATATCGCGTCCTCTGGGAACAGGATAGCTTACAACCCCCATTCTACTCTTTTTCGGATATTCCCTCATGGTGAACTGTTCCTTCAATGCTCCCTGCATTGAAAAATAGTCTCCTCCATAGGAAACATATCCCACTACAGACTGCTGATTCGGGATCAATAGAATCCGCCTGGACTGAAGCGTCAAAAGCTCCGCGAAATTGTCCGGCACTGCAATAAGATGTCTCTCCCTGAAATCTGCCGTATCCTTTTCCCAAGCCGGCAGATCTTTCTCATACAGTTTCTCTCCATTGTAAAGCAGTACGCAGTTGAGCATCAGAGTTTCAAACAGATTCTTTCCCGTAGCATGAACAAGGCTCAGTTTTCCAAGCCATCCGACACCGATTCGCTCATCCTGCTTCTTTTCATCTTCCTTGTTTTCCTTGCTTTCCTTGCCCGAGGCATCGTCAAACCCCTGAAGGACAAGGAGCCATCTCGCAGCTTCCGCGAAGGACAGGCTCCGTTTTTTTTGTCCGGACCTCGGAGAAAACAGTCGGACTTTGTTCGCGCTCTCCCCTATCTCCCCGTTGAGCTTTGCCGCAAAAAACGTCTGATTTGTCTTTAACTTGTTGCATTCAGGATCATTCAGTCCTGATTTCTCCAGAACATTTTCCGCCGTGAGTCCATGCGCATCGGGGACCTGGTAAAAGGGTCTCTGCGGGTGAAAAAGCCAGAATCTCTCATACCAGCGCTCAAAATAGGATTGGATCGGTTCTTCAGGGAAATGGCCCATCTGCCAGATCTCCTGCCACCGTTCGACAGCCTCATCTTCGTCACCAATGTCTGCACTCATTCCCTGAGCATCAAACCTGGTCATAATTGTATGTACAATCGCCAGCAGCAGTCTGAGAACGGCGACATCCTGAGTGGCCATCTCACCTCCGATATCCGCATAACGATGTGCATTCAAAAGCGCCTCTTTCAGACCAACTTCATGCATGCATCCGTCTACACCTATCACGCGGATAAAGGGCTCATCCACCAGGTTGAACTGAATCAATATCATCCCTCCTTGTCACAGATCAGTCCCTCGGTTTGAGAGTATGTCATTCGAACGCCTCCAACACGGGCTTCCAGATTCGCATCCAGAATCAAAAACGATGCCGAATGTAGCAGCGGGATTCCTCTCCATTTTTTCAATCTTTCGCCCATTATTGCCAGTTCTTTCATGGTCTGCCCGTACCGTTTTGAAAAAGAATGCGGCAATCGTATTCTTTCCCTTCCAATAAGCTCAGCTTCCTCCCGGTTGAGTACATCCGGCATAAATCTTCTGCCGGGGCTATGCCAGGGAACAAGTCCGATTCCATCCTCATACGCAGTGAGAAGAAGGACCTCGATCGAATCCTCTCCTTTTCTCACGGCTGCCGATTCTTCCTCTTCATTATGAAACGAATCAGAATTAATTCGTATCTCCAGCAATCCGCGGATGGTTTTGGATTCCTGTCTTACCGCCGGATTGCGAAGACAAAAGGTTTCCGCTTTTGATACTGACTCCCTGCGTTCCCTATCGTATACCTCATACATCTCAGCAAGGTCAGAAGGAAACTCATCCTCCCGGTACACTGTCTGAACCAGATGTGCTATATCAAAGGGAAGCCTCACCGTCTCCGGGAGCAGCATTTGCGTCCGTTTCAGCAGGTATTCCGGATAGATCAGTGCTGACTCCTCCATCTCGCTCTCTTCTGTCCCACATATCCAGCATTCCGGACATCTGACATCTGCAGGTCGCTGCCGTCCCCCATGTCTGTGAAGGCGTCCAATTCTCTGAAGGAGCAGATCCATCGGGCAAAGATCCGTGATCAGCAGATCAAAGTCAATGTCCAATGATTGTTCCAGGGTTTGTGTGCCAACTACAATCAGCTGATCCGGACGGTCAGTATCCTTTCCGGGTTTTCCAAGGGCATGAAGCAGTTTCTTCTCCAGCGCTGCACGGTCCTCAGGAAGGAACCTTGCATGAAAAAGAAGAACACGGCCAGGAAAGAACCTTTCAAGCTCCTTATACAGCGCCTGGGCACGTTTCACCGTATTGCAGATAACCCCTGCGCACCCGCCTTTTTTGAGTTTTTGCCGGAGAATCTCCCCCCTCTTCCCGCTTGTTGTCAGATGAATCCGAACCTCTTTCTGATCATCCTGACAGGGGATGGTTCTTTGATGAACCGTCTGTCCGTCCGTCCATGTTACAAGCGGATAATCTTCCGTCTTTCGCCATGCCGCATCGGGATCTTCACGTTTTCTGCGGTTCAGGTAGGCATCTATCAGGCTTTCTCTCGTCGCGCAGGGCAGCGTGGCTGAAAGAATAACCACAGGGACACGGTAGATCCCGAGCCATGAGAGCGTTCTGGTCAGATAGACGTTCATGTATGCATCATATGCATGGCATTCATCGATAATGACGACTTTATCCGCCAGTCCAAGATGCCGAAGCATCACATGCCTGTGTTTCAGGGACGCAAGCAGCACCTGGTCCACGGTTCCGATTACAAAGTCAGACAGAAGCGCCTGTTTTCTTCCGTTGAACCACTCGTGAACAACCATCCCGCCATCACCATCCAAATCAATTTCATTGGAAAGGCTTGTAAAGAGGTCGTTATACTGCGCGGAGCCATGGGCAAGACGGATACTCAAAAGTCCCTGTTCTTCCTGATTCTGTGCCCATTGAAGTATTCTCGGGAAAAGCCCGTTTGCCGTCGCCTGTGTCGGAAGGCCGAAGAACAGCCCTCCCCGTCCAGCACGGCATGACATCATCTCGGCAGCAAGAAGGGCGGCTTCTGTTTTTCCTTTCCCCATCTGTGCTTCCAGTATCAGAATCCCCGGATTTTCACATTCGAGGACAGTCCGGGCAGTCGCACGCTGGATCTCATTCGGAGCAAAAGAGAATCTCTTTTGACACAGCTCATCAATTCCAAAGGTATCCGTTGGTTTCCACAGACCCGGAAGGCGTAGATGCTCGATCCCCTGCCGTACCCGTTCAGGATAGATCGTCTCGTCCGGCTCCTCCATCTCGTCAATCAGTGGAAAGTATTTCGTGTTGCTGGCAATCCAGTCCGCCATGATCAGAAGCCCTGACAGGATCAGTGCGCCACCTTCTGATGGGATCATGATATCGGACGCCTGTGAAATGCCGGCTTCCTTCATGGCCCATGTTGTCAGGGACTTCTGCGCCTCCTGGTAATACCTGTTTTCGAGTCCGAAGTAGTTACGCCTCAGCATGCCTAATTGATAGGTTTTTTTATACTTTGGTTCTTTGTTTCTGGTGATTCCATGATGCGCGCCCACAATCTCAACGATGGCATCCGGAATTCCTTCGTTCTCCAGCAGTACAGCCGATGCTGTCGCATGCTTTGTCAACTCGGCATCCGGAAACCTGAGTCCTTCCTGATATACCCCTCGCTGGACTGCTTTTTCCTTCCAGGGTTGGGACATTCCGCTCATGACGCGCGTCTGAAAAACCGCGGTGGCTTTCCCGAGATCATGTGAAGCGCCCAGAAACACACACAACTTTTCAAGATCTTCTGATGGCCTGCTTCCTGAAAGATATGCCCGAATCCCGTCAGGCACGTACTCTTTGAGGAGGAAACGCATCACCTCCGACGTATCCTTTAAATGCATCCACAGCGGCAACCATGTATGAGTATCCCCACCTTCCGTCTTTCCAACCAGAGTCTTTTCCCGTATCGAAAGCATGACCTCTTCCTTTCATCGAGCTGAGTCCTGTTTCATCTTTTGAACAGGATTGAGGAGCAGAAGTGACATACCAACACATCATTCTTCCGTCATACCGCAGCGCCCTTATGCTGATATTTGAACGCTTTCCCTGTTTTCCCGCAACCCTTCAGACTCGCCCTGAAGGGTTTGACATGAGAACCTCCAATGATGGGCACGCCCTTACCAACAGATTGGTTCTCACTGGTCTCCCGCCTTCATGACGGGATGGATTGTCCGGATGGTTCCCTCATTCCTCTGGATTCATCCTCATCACATTTTAATCTTTTCACATTTGGCGGACTGGCTTTCAGCATATGCCTGTCCGTAAAGCCACTGAAACGTTCACCCATACCGGCATCCACCAGAATGCTCCTTCAACGCTTCTTTCCAAGGAGAAAAATACTTTTTTGTATCGCTTTGGGCGGTCGAGTTGCTGCCATCCCACAGCTGGAGATGTCTTCTTTGGAAACCCATATGTTTCCATTCTTCCAGATTCCTTCAGAAAGTGCTGATACAGGGTCTTCATCTCCGATGCGGACAAGGGGTGGCATCCGCGCGTCCCTCTTCAGGTGTCAAGCCCGGCACAAACAGTCACAGCATCAGGAATCTTCGCTGACCGTACAGGTGTCATCTGATGTGATGATGTGCATCTTCCTTTTATTCCAATCCCTGTCTGCACATCGTTCTGTACTCCTGGGCAACATATTCCGGTCCCATGATACTCACATCGCCTCCCCAGCCGAAGACCCATCTGTAAAACGTCGGAGACACCCTCACCTGCAGTCTTACAATAAAATGTCCTTCATCAAGGATATGGACCTTCATCTGCAGACCAAAGTGGTCCACCAGCGAGTTCATGACGTAGTTCGCACATTTCAGATAGACATCCGTCAGATTCTCACCATACATCCGTACCATGGATTTCACATAGGTTTCCACTTTGAATCCAAGCGGCGGCGGGACGATCTCATCGTCCATCAGAGTGGGGATTTCATGGATTCTGTCCAGCCGAAAATGCTGGATTTTGTCTCTCATCTGGCTGTGGCCAACCACATACAGGTATTCTCCATCCCATACGATTGCATAAGGGCTGACCACATAAAACCGGCCATTCCGCTTCAGAACCTGCTTCTTTTCAGCGTTATATTCCTTATATTGAAACATGATTCTCCGTTTTCCGTTGACTGCATCGTTGACCATTTCCATCTTCCGGTAAAGCTGGTCATCCTTGGTGCCTCCGGGTGAGAAGATGTTTCTTTTTGTCAGTTTGATCTCAAGCGGCGAAGATAATGCAGCCAGTTTTTTGATCAGTGTCTGCCCCTTGTTTTTCGGGATAAACGGCGACATGGAAATTGCATCCGCCATCATCTTCAGTTCGTCTTCATCAAACAGAGCTCCCTCGTAGTAGTACTGATTCTGTTTGGCACGGACCATCCTCACGGGAAATCCCGCTTCCATCAGCATTACAAGATCATTTCCAAGCGTTACCCGGTTCACATCGATCTGGTAGTTTTCCTTCAGCATGCTGATCAGCTGAGCGGTGGAAACCATGTGGCTTTCATCTGTATGTTCCGTCAGATATCTGTACAGGTAAAGCAGTCTGAGCTTCGTAATACTCTCCATCTGTTTCCTCCGTTTCCCGGCTGCCGATCTGCATTCATTCATCTGAATCCACTGCCGCATCATCCCTGCTACAGTTCACTACCCGTACTGTTCCGTATTCTCATGACGGGCAAATTCATGCGCCTCATACTCCTGTTCCACCAGGGTCGCGCTCGCTGCAGACACCTCATCCATATGGCCGCAGGCCAGATGTCCCAGTTCATGGGCCAGCGTAACGCGCAGGTCATCATCACACAGGTCATCCGATACAAATACAAGTCTTGCATCCCCACGGCGGACCGAAAACGCCTTCTTTTCCCGGCACACGTCTTCAACGCCCAGGGACCGGACCAGTTTCTGCACCGCCGGGGTATTTGATGCAGTTCCATACCGGATGATCTCATATCCGTTTTCCCGGATAAGGAACAGCAGATCCTCCACCGCCATCTTTGTCCGGACCCTGCTGATAAAGCACCGCCTTGCCCTGTCCCTTGGGACATCTTTCCTCTCCATCGCCCTTTTCTTCCTGTTTTTCACTTCTTTTTCGGGGAGAGCACCTTCCCCGTCCATATTCGGCGATCCCAAATATTCCGATGATACTATCATATAGACTCGCATCATCCATTTCAACCGTTTGCTGTCCGAATCTTTTGACAATTAAAAAAATATTTTTTTTCGGCCGCATCCTGTAAGCATTTTTCCGCCCTCAACTGAAAAAAACCTGGCCATACGGTCAGGTCTTTCGTCCTATTGTGCGGACTGCAGCATCATGATGCCTGTCCGGTTCAGCATGTCCAGCCAGTAGGTTTCTTCCTCCCGGGTCATCTCCGGCTCCATTTCCTCCACTTTTTCCATGGCCTTTGTATAGGCGCTGAGCATGGTGGTCATGCCTTTCATATCGTTGCGCTCCAGGGCATCGACATACTGCTCACAGTACTGGTAGTACGCCTGCGCGGCTTCCTCCACGGACTTGTCCACCTTGACGCGCTTTCCCGTGGGCAGGGTCACCTCCACCTGGTTGCGGGGATCCCGGACGGCGGGCTTTTTCTCCTGCTTCTTCTCCTTCTTGTTCCCCTCCTGTGTATCCAGCGCGTCGAGGGTATCCATCAGGCCGCCCAGGTCCCGCAGCATATCCCCATAGGTGCTTTGCGCCACGGCAAGGCTTCCGTGCACGAGACATCCCGCCATCAGCAGCAGGACCACAAATCGTTTCATTGTCTCCTCCTTAGATCATGAACCGTGTGTGGGACACTTTCCATTTTCTCACCTTGATGCCCATCCAAAGCCCATAGATTCCAAGCGTAATCAGGGTCAGAAACCACCAGAGGATCCACTTTCCCCAAAGCTGCATCGCGGTGCCGTCAAATTCCAGACGGTGACCTTCGATAACCGTATGTTTGGCCTCCCACCGGTACACCATGCAGAATGCCCAGGGAAAACAGATTCCCAATGTAAGGACGGTCACAAGAAACCCCATCATCCTCCATCCGATCAATTGAAGCAATCTTCCGTCAAAGAAGGACCTGCTCTTTGTTCCCATGCGTTCCGCTCCCTTTCCTGGCTTCTCAATTCAAGGCACCCAGACGGGGCGGTTCCCGGGCCCCTGTTCCGGAAACCGCCTTCGTGTCAGACAGCCGTCGCGCTTTGCCGGCACCGTCGCTGCCCGGCATGCGTAAGCCCCTCTTCACATTGTTCATTATAGTCTAATTCGGATTTTCTCAAGACAATTTTGTCTATATTTGGACAGTTCGTTTTCTCTTCTCCAGCCTGCTCCGGTTGTTCCCTTTCCCGGAATCCGCTTTTGTGGGCCGGATGTGGAGTCATTTGTCGTGCAGTCTGACATGCAGCCATTCGAAAAAGGCCCTCCGGCTATTCATTCCGGCGGGCAGGGGTTCCTGACAAAGGCCTGTACAAGGTGTTCCACGGTTCTGCGCTGCTGTTCCTCAGACGGGATGGCGGCCCGTCCATCCCCCTTCTGGTTCCCGTAATTACCAAATCCGGCGTGATTCGCCCCTTCAAGCTCAATGATCCTGCCGCCATCCGGAACGAGCCGCTTCGCCGCCTCCAGTTTGGACCTG
>CACYCQ010000105.1:0-5443 GCA_902772995.1 uncultured Eubacteriales bacterium | reverse complement strand
GTCTCCCTCCCGTATACTGTCACTGCAAACAGGTGATGAATGCGCCACGATGATACCGGTTTCACAGGATCCGGCCGTTGCCCCGATCAAACGGATCTCTCGGAAATGGCATCAGGAGGGCTCGGCATCCTCCCAATCGACACCCATCTGTAACATCATTTATCCTGTGATCAGGATGTTTACAGTATAGAAATAAAAGAGGACCGCTGCATATTCCATGCAGCGGTCCCTCCATATACACTTTTCAGGGAATGCGGTATGCCTTGTTTTCAGCGATGTTCCGACTTCCCATATGCGTCACGGGATGCGTATGATGCCGGTCTTCAGATGAAGGGATCATTTGGCCGCGACAAGAGCGGCAGCCTGTTCACCGATCATCCGTCCGCCGTTGAAAGCGGAACCCAGAGAGACGCCCTCGATCAGCGGATAGGAATTGTTGTAGAACTCGGCCACGTCGTTGCCGGCGCTGAACAGGCCTGTGATCACCGTGCCATCCTCTTTGATGACCTGGAGATTCGAGTTGACGAGCACGCCGCCGATAGCGCCAAGGCTCATCGGGCGCGCCTTCACGGCGTAGTATCCCTTCTCGCCCAGGTTTGTCAGATACTTGGGATCCTTGCCAAGCAGCTCATCGGCGCCCTTCTCGCAGCAGGCATTGTAGCTGCTGATTGTAGCCGCGAGCATGTCCGCGTTGACGCCCATAGCCTTGGCCAGCTCTTCAGCCGTATCGCCTTTAAAGACGATGCCCTTTGCACACCCATCCTCAAGAGAATCCACAAAGCCGGTCCAGCCTTCCGTGACAGAGAACAGCGGAACTGTCGGCTCATAGCGGACATCGGTATCAACACCGTAGAACTGCGCGCCTTTTTCCTGCAGGTTTGCGGCCATCTCCTGAGAGATGATGGCGTAATAGTATTCGCCCTGATCAAAGGTCGAGTTGGAGGAGAGAGCTGTATCGTAATTCAGGTCCTCCGGGCAGAACCTGCTGCCGCGGGTATTCACCCAGATACAGTTGGGCAGATAGATCGCCTTTGCAATGCTGTCCATGCCGCTGCCGGTCTGGATGCCGGAGAAGCTGGTCACGCCGTGCAGCTGCTGGATGGTCTTTCCCTTTCCGGCGCCGATGGCCTGGCTCATACGGGCACCGTCACCAGTCTGAGTGCCCGTCGTGAAGGTTTCGAGGTGGAAGCCGACCTCAGCCTCCACCATATCGGAATTGGCAGCAAATCCGCCGGTGCACAGGCAGACGGACGTGCAGTCGATATCCAGGATCGTGCCATCCGCCTGACGGCACAGCACGCCGGTAATGGTGTCGTTTTCAGCCTTCAGTTCATAAGCGGCGGTCTCCAGATAATAGGTTCCGCCCGCAGCGGAGAAGGAATCCAGAAGGGCAAGATATTCACCCATCTTGTTCTCCTGGTCCGCGTAAATGTGATAGGTGGGGAAACCATCGGCATGGGCGGCCTGCTCGGTGCCCATGAAGTTGAACGCCATTCCGTTTTCTTCGAGCCAGTCCACCGTGCGGCCGCTGTCCTTGAACAGATTGTAGAACAGCGTTCCGTCGCAAAGCCAGCAGTTGTAGTCCATCCAGCTGCGCCACACCTGCTGAATGGTGAAGGTGCCGGCAACGCCCGCTTCCTTCTGATCCTTGGAATCGATTCCCATGGGACCGCCGGCGATAATCGAGACGCCGCCGATGTTCGCGGCTTTTTCAACCAGGATGGTTTTCGCACCATTCTGCTGGGATGCGAGCGCAGCAGCCATGCCGGCGGCACCCGCACCGACAACGACGGTATCACAGGACAGCTTCACGGTTTCCCCGGGAGCAGCTTCCTTGGCCTTCATCTCAAAATCCGCCAGATTGCCGCCGGCCGCTTCGATTGCCTGCGCTACCGCGCTTTCAATGGCGGTGGAGGTGACCGTCGCGCCGGTGACCGTATCCACATTGTAAGCGTTGTTTTCAACGATAGCTGCAGGGATGTCCGTCAGTGCCCTGCCCGCCACATCCGGGTTTTCGATATGCTCTTTGATGACGACGGAGGCGATCGCGCCATCTTTAATCGTGGTTTCGACGATCACGTCCCCGTGATTGCCCTGACCTGTCCCGCTGTAAACTCCGTCTGTGATGTCCGCCATTGCCGGAAGCGCAGCACAGCTGAGCAGCATGGCGAAGACCATGGCGAGGGAGATAACCCTCAGGATTGATTTGCGCATGGTGATTCCCCTTTCTCGTTTGTGATTTGTCCAATGGACACCTTGATTATACAGGAATTCCTCGCATCTGCATACCTGTTTGATTATTATTTTTTCTGTTTTCTCCCCGGTTTGTCTCTCTTTCCGCAGAGAGGACAATAGTCTGCAGCGGACGATTTTGCATCCTGCATGCGGTTTATGGATACGGGGATCTCCTTCTGTCCAAGCCATCATCATCCCTCCTGCAAACAGCATCAGGGCCCGGCAGCTGCCGGGCCCTGATGCTGTTGGGTTTTCACGGTTTAACCAGGTTCCCTGATCCCTGCATCCGGGAACATCACTGCGCTCCAGCGCACACAGGCATCCATCCATCCCGCCACATGCGGGTCCGGGAAACGATTCTTTTCCGGTTCCGCCACTTCCTCTGTCGCCAGGGAAAGGCCGTGGCCTCCGTAGGGGTAGATATGCAGTTCAAAAGGAACCTTTGCACGGCTCAGCGCGCCGGCAAAGAGCAGACTGTTTTCCACAGGAACGCTCTCGTCCGCCGCGGTATGCCATAAAAAGACAGGCGGCACATCTCCCGTGACCTGTTTTTCAAGCGAGAACTTGTCACGTTCGTTTTCTCCGCACAGGTTATTCACGCTCATTTCATGACAGAATGGCGGATGTGCCGTGATCACGGGATATCCCAGGATCAGGGCATCCGGCCGCTCCAGATTCATCTGTTTCCAATGAACCCCCAAAGTTGCCGCCAGATGGCCGCCCGCAGAAAAACCGCATACCAGAACGGGTGCCCCTCCGCTTTCACGACGGGCAGTCCCCACTGCCGAAGACAGCTGGGAAACCGGGCGCAGTCCCAGAGGCGGATCTTCAGGTTTCTCCCGAACATCATACTCGAGGACCCTCGTCCGAAATCCCGCCTTCTCAAACTCCCTGGCTACAGGCATGCCTTCACGGGGAGAACGCCACGCGTAGGCCCCTCCTGGACAGATGATTACCGTCGGACGCTTATCCTGCATTTCAGATTCCCTCCACATGGAAGCCAAAGAAGTCATTCACGTTCCCGATGCACACATCCCGGATGATCCCGGCAAGTTCCTCCTCCGAGGAGAAGTACTCTCCCCGCTCCACCATTTCGCCAAGGAAGTTGCACAGCACCCTGCGGTAGAGTTCATGGCGGGGATAACTGATAAAGCTGCGGCTGTCGGTCAGCATGCCCACGGAGAGACTGACGGGATACAGGTTCGCACAGGCTTCAAGCTGTCGCCGGATCCCGTAGGCCGTGTCATTGAACCACCAGGGCGCACCCAGCTGGACTTTCCCCCGGGTTCCGCTGTCGCAGAATCCCGCTGCCAGGATTGCCCAGGTTTCGATCTTGGTGCCGTCCAGCGGATACAGGATCGTCCGGGGCAGTTCCTCAATGGCTGTCAGGGCATCCAGCAGGCGGCCCACACTGATCACGGATGTGGAATCGTCGGCACAGTCAAAGCCGGTGGACTGCCCGATCCTCTGCACCCGGGTGGTATTCGCATCCAGATAGGTGCCGATATGCAGCTGCATGACATACCCGTTGCGGTGATACATCCGTCCCATGTTGAACAGGAAGGCGGTGCGGTACTTGTCTTCCTCTTCCTGCGTCAGCTTCTGTCCCTCAAGTCCCCGCCGGTAGATATCCTCCACCTCTTCCGTTGTCCATTCCACATAGCGGAAATAGGGAATTCCGTCATCGCTGACGGTGGTTCCGGTGACCTGCCGGAAATACTGCAGACGACCCTCAAGCGCGCGCAGCATCCCCTCAAAGGTGGAGAAGCGTTCCCCGCTGACTTCCTGCAGCTGAGCAATGTACTGCGCAAACCCGGGTTTCTCGATAAACATGGCCTTGTCGGGACGGAAGGCCGTAATCACCCGCACCGGGCAGCCGGAGGCGGCAATCTGCTTGTGATAACGCAGGTCATCCACCGGATCCTCGGTGGTGGACACCAGCCTCACGCCGGAGTGCTGCATGCACCATCTGCGGGTCATGTGCTTCTCCCGGATGAGTGCACGGGTCCTGTCATAAATCCGGTCCGCGTTTTCCGCAGACAGGGGTTCATCAATGCCAAAGTAGCGCTTGAGCTCCAGAGCGCACCAGATGTAAATGGGATTGCCCGCCAGGCGCGGGAGGATTCCCGCAAACGCCTTGTATTTTTCGTAATAGCTGGCTTCTCCCGTGATGTACTTTTCATCAATGCCAAAGGTTCTCATGCAGCGCCACTTGTAATGGTCGCCGCTGAGCCACATCTCGCCCAGGTCCTCAAACTCCCTGTCCTCGGCGATCTCCCTGGGATTCAGATGGCAGTGGTAGTCAATGATGGGCAGTTTTTCCGCATATGTGTGATAGAGATACCGCCCCGTCTCACTGGTGAGATACAGTTCCTCATCGAATGTCCGCTCGATTCTCATACTCACCTCAGAAGCCGATCAGGGCTCCTCCGTCCACAGGGATGCAGCTGCCGGAGATGTACCGTGCCGCATCGCTGCACAGAAATGCCGCCACCATTCCCACATCCATGGGGTCTCCCACGGTTTTGGCAGGAATGCGTCCCATGATCTTGGCCATCCTGGGCGGATCGTTGTCCACCGCCTTGTGGAACATGGGCGTCTCGATCCAGCCCGGGGCGATGGCATTGGCCGTAATGCCATATTCCGCCAGGTCCGCGGTCAGTGAGTGAATCAGGCCCAGGTATCCGGCCTTGGCGGTGCTGTATCCGGCCACCATCGGCTGTCCGATATAGCTGGTCATGCTCGCCTCAAAGAGCAGCCTGCCCCTGCCGGCTTCCTTCATGTAGGGAACCACGGCCCGGGTCAGGGCAAAGGCACCCACGAGATGGACATCCAGAACCTTCTCGTAATCCTCCACCGTCATGTCCCACACGTACTTCTTGCAGTGAACCCCCGCATTGTTCACCAGGATATCAATGCGTCCGTACTTCCTGGCAATTCCCGCCACCATCTCTTCCGTATGGGCGGTGTCCGTAATGTCAAACTGCAGGTACTCCACCGCCTCTCCCAGGGAGGACAGCGTCTGTGCCGCCGCTTCCGGGGGCCGGGTTCCGATGGCCACCACGCGGGCACCCGCGCTCACCAGGCACCTTGTAATCGCCAGCCCAAGGCCGGAGGCGCCTCCGGTAACAATCGCCACCTGATCCGTGAGATCATACCATTTCCGGATATCAAAAGACCGGAGCTCTTCCTCTGTAATCTGCTTCAT
>CACYCQ010000104.1:0-2031 GCA_902772995.1 uncultured Eubacteriales bacterium | reverse complement strand
GTATAATAAGCAAACCCTGTGAGAATCTGGTTGCTTGACTGAATACAATCCGGGAGACCAGATGCCTGTGGTGATTTGCAGTGTTCGGGCGCATGGCTCTCAAGCGCCGCTACACAGTGCGGGACAGAGCGGATGTGACGGAGGATATTCGGGCTGTGCCCGGCATAGGATCTGCCCGAAAGGGTCAGGCATGTCTGCTGCCGAAGATATGGATCATCCCCCGGGATTCGCAATAATATAAGGAATTTCTGTTTATGGAGGAAAGAGCATGAAAAAAATACTCGCTTTTCTGATTTGTGTCACGCTGCTGCTGGCCATCGTCCCGGCGGTACTGGCTGATGGGGAACTGGTCATGGACGCTCCCCATAGCGGAGTAAAGGTCACTCTTCCCGCGGAATTCAATAATCTCAAAGGGCTCTTACATATGACTCTCAAAAGTGAATATCCCTACGGCTCCGATCATTATGTGACAGAATGGCGTTATATCGGTTTAACGGAGGAGGAGCTGATGGATCTCGATAAGATCATCGACGGTCCAGACACGCCTGAGGAGGAGGCAAATCGCCTGGCACAATATGAACGACAAATGATCGTCTTCCCCTTTCATGTGTTTGCTGCGCGGACAATGGGTGAAATCGAGGACGAGATTAAACAGGTCCTTATCAATGAACCGGGTATGACAAGTACGAAAATTGGCGAGGCGGACGGCTACCTGTTTTACATGTTTGATTCCTCCGTGGATTTTGAGGAAAGGATCAAGAGCATGAGACCTGAATTTGCCGAGGAGTGCCGCCGCGTCATTGATGCCTTACGGGAAGCGATCCCCAAGGCCACGCTGATTAAACCCGTGCCGAAGGAGGATCCCTACGCCGGAATGCCCCTCTCCTTTGAAACCACTGATCTGGACGGCAACAGGGTCTCCAGTGAGGAGCTTTTCGCCGGAAATGACATTACCATGCTCAACATCTGGGCAACCTGGTGCGGGCCCTGCAAAGGGGAACTGTCGGAGCTGAACGAAATCGACAAGCGCCTGCAGGCGAAAAACTGCCGCGTTGTCGGGATAGTGGGCGACGGGAATGAAGAAGGCATCGTTGAGGAGGCCAAATCGATCCTTGCCGAGCACCATGTGGAATATCTCAATGTGATCCTGCCAAAGGAGTTAACGGAGTTTTTTGAGGAGCTTCCCGGCGTCCCGACAAGCCTTATGGTCGGGAAAAACGGCGTTGTCCAGCTTTCCATTACCGGCGCGACTGTTTCAGTGTATGAACCGAAGATCATGGAACTCCTCGGAGAGGAACCCGCAGAACAGACCAAACAGGCCGTCACACCGTGACGATGTTGCTGCATCAGCTGGAGAACGTCGGCAAAAAGGTATCGCAGGTCGGGCAGCAACTCACCACAAAGCTGACTACGCCCATCGTGGCGCTGGGCACCGCCTGCATCACCACTTTCACGTCCTTTGACGATTCCCTGAAGACTGTGCAGGCGACCATGGGCCTTGTGGCGGGCTCCTCGGAAGAGGCTGACCGGCAGATCGCCCTGCTCAACAGTACGGCGCAGGAAATGGGCCGCACGACCCGCTACTCCGCATCTGAAGCCGCTCAGGCATTGAACTACCTGGCTCTGGCCGGATATGACGCGGACGAGGCCTGCGCAGCGTTGCCGCAGGTACTGGCCCTTGCCTGGGCGGGCGGTTTGGACCTCGCATACACTTCCGACCTGGCGACCGACGCCATGGCGGCGCTGGGCCTTTCCATGGACCAGCTGGGAACCTTCTCCGACCAGATGGCTGTGACGGCGCAGAAGTCCAATACTTCCGTCGGTCAGCTGGGCGAAGCCATGGATCTGTGTGACTCCTGAGGAAACACGGAAGCAACAGGAAGCTGCGTGGAAGGAATACGAAGAGAAGTATTTGAGTAATAAACCTACATCACATAAAAATATCGGGACAGAGTAGTAGATCTGTCCCGTTTTGTGTTTTTCGGAATCTACGCGGCATTGGAGGAGAGCACACAATCATACGTCCACGTG
>CACYCQ010000103.1:0-4560 GCA_902772995.1 uncultured Eubacteriales bacterium | reverse complement strand
CTGACCGCGTTCATCATGCAGTTCACCAACTCCCTGGTGGCGGTGGTGTGCAACCAGATGCTCTCCTCCTACGGCGGGGACCTGTACGTGTCGGTGTACACCATCATCAACAGCGTGCGGCAGATCCTCGACGTGCCGGTTCACGCGATCACGGAGGGCGCGAGCCCGGTGCTCAGCTACAACTACGGCGCCCGCAGGCTGGAGAAGATGAAGGAGACCGTGCGGATCTTCTCGGGCTGGGCGTTCCTGTACACCGCGGTGATCTGGGTCCTGATCCTCGTGGCGCCGGGCATGTTCATCGCCGTCTTCAGCAGCGATCCCGCCCTCAACGAGGTGGCGGCCGGGTGCCTCAAGATCTATTTTGCGGCATTCATCTTCCAGTCCTTCCAGTACTGCGGCCAGAGCACCTTCAAGGCCCTGGGCCGCAAGCGCAAGGCGATTTTCTTTTCGCTGCTGCGCAAGGTGATCATGGTTGTCCCCCTGACCCTGCTGCTGCCCCGCCTGGGCTTCGGGGTGAACGGGGTTTTCCTGGCGGAGCCCGTCTCCAATGTCATCGGCGGCCTCGCCTGCTTTACGGCCATGATCCGGACCGAGTACCTGCAGTGGGACCGGATGCTCGCCGGGGAGAAGCGCTCCCGGTAGGCATTCCCGCTGCGCCCCGCGCTCCAAAAGGCCTTGACCATTTCTGTACGCACAATTACAATTTGCACAGTACGTCCCCACAGACCTGACCCGAAAAGAGGAGCAACCACGATATGGACACGATGAAACGATATGAGTTTTCACCGCAGGCCAGGGCGGCGCTTGAGGACCTCCGGGTGCCCCTTGCCATCTATCAGAAGGTCGGAAGAAATGTGAACACCCTGATGGTGTCAGACGGTTTTCTGGAGGTGTTCGGCTTTGACAGCCGGGAAAAGGCATGCCTGGAGATGGACCGGGACATGTATGCCTACACACATCCGGAGGATCTGTCCCGGGTGACGGAAGCCGCCATCCGGTTTACGAGGGAAGAGGCCCCCTATGACCTGTATTACAGGGTCCGGAGCAGACGCGGCGGGGAATACCGGATGATCCACTCCGTGGGCAGGCACGTGACCACGGAAACGGGGGACCGCCTTGCCCAGGTCTGGTACACGGACGAGGGGAGCGCTCCGCAGGAGGAGGACCGGGATGCCGGAGGGAAGAAGGCGGAGGGCGGCCATCCCCAGGCCGGCAGCCTTGACCATCTGACGGGGCTGCAGACCATCAGCGGCTTCCTCAAAACCTGCGAACAAAGGATCGAAGGGATGGAAAGGGACGGGGTTTCCCCGGCCATTCTGTACATCGACCTGAACGGCATGAAGTTTTACAACCGGCAGTTCGGGTTCGAGGGCGGGGACCTGCTGCTCAGATCCTTCGCCCGCCTGATGATCAAGTACTTCGGCGCGGAAAACTGCAGCCATGTCGGCCAGGACCATTTCGCCGCCGTCGCGGCGGAGGAGGGGCTGGAGAAGTCCCTCGGGGAGTTTTTTGAGGAGTGGCGCGGAACCGGGGCCGGCAGGCCGCCGACGGTCCGCGTGGGCATCTATCCGGTCCGGATGGAGCGGGTCCGGGTCAGCACCGCATGCGACAGGGCCAAGCTGGCCTGCGACCTTCTGAAGAAGCATTTCACCTCGGCCTTCCGGTTCTTTGAACAGCGCATGCTGGAGGAGACCGACCGGAAGCAGTATATCCTGTCCAGTTTTGACCGGGCGCTCAGGGAACGGTGGATCACCGTGTATTATCAGCCGATCGTCCGGGCGCTCAACGGAAAGGTCTGCGATGAGGAGGCCCTGGCCCGGTGGATCGATCCGGAGAAGGGGATGCTTTCCCCTGCGGAGTTCATCCCGATCCTGGAGGACGCCCACCTCATCTACAGGCTGGACCTGTATGTGCTGGAGCGCATCCTGGAGAAGCTGAAGCTTCTGCGGGAGGAGGGGCTGCATATCGTCCCCCAGTCGATCAACCTGTCCCGTTCGGATTTTGATTCCTGTGACATCGTGGAGGAGGTCCGCAGGCGCGTGGATGCGGCGGGCATCCCTCACAGCCGGCTCACCATCGAAATCACGGAGAGCGTGATCGGGAGCAGCTTTGAGGAAATGCAGGGCCATATCGCCCGCTTCCGGGAGATGGGCTTCCCGGTGTGGATGGATGACTTCGGCAGCGGCTATTCCTCCCTGGATGTGCTGCAGTCGCTCAAATTCGATCTGCTGAAGTTTGACATGCGGTTCATGCAGCAGATGGACAACGGGAACAACGGGCGGATACTCCTGACGGAGCTCATGCGCATGGCCAACGCCCTGGGGGTGGACACCGTCTGCGAGGGCGTGGAGACGCAGGAGCAGGTGCGCTTTCTGCAGGAGATCGGCTGCGCGAAGCTGCAGGGGTACTATTTCTGCCGCCCGATCCCGGTGGAGAAGATCCTTGAACGTTACATGACGGGGAACCAGATCGGATTTGAAAACCCCTCGGAGTCCGGATATTTTGACCGGATGGGCCGCGTGAACCTGTTTGACATCAGCATGATCGCCAAGGACAGCGAGGACAGCATCGGGCACTACTTCAACTCCATGCCCATGGCCATCCTGGAGATCTGGGGCGAGGGCGTCCGCTTTGTGCGCAGCAACGAGTCCTTCCGGTCCTTCATGCTGCAGTTCTTCGGATATGATCTCATGGAGGAGGGCGTCGAGTACACCGCCTATCCCACCGGAAAGGGAGAGCAGATCATGGACGGCGTGAGGAGCTGCACCGAATCGGATGAGCCGGCGCTGATCGAGGAGACCATGCCGGACGGGACGAAGGTGCGCGCCTTTGCCAAAAGGATCGCCACCAATCCGGTGTACGGGACGGTGGCCGTGGCCGTGGGCGTGCTGAACATGACCTGAGGTCTGCACCCGGGAAAATGAAAGAACCAGACGGAGAAGAGAACCGCAAAGGATCTCTTCTCCGTTTCTGCGTGCCCGGGCCGGGGAAGGCGGTGCGGTTCGCGGGCGTTTCCCGGGGAACGCGGGCTTTGGAGGGGACTCTACGGAGCGTAGGTTGTGATCCCGCGCCCCCGGGGTTATGCTGTTCCCCGAAAGGAGTGAGGAACCATGAATCACTATGTCACAGGCGCGGCGATCAAAGCGCTGCGGGAAAAACAGCACCTGACGCAGGCGGAGCTGGCCGGGATGCTCCGCGTGAGCGACAAGGCGGTGTCAAAGTGGGAGAACGGGCGCGGTTTTCCCGACGTGTCCCTGCTGGAACCGCTCGGAAAGGCCCTGCACGTGTCGGTTGCGGAGCTGCTGTGCGGTCAGGCTGTCACCAACGGCAACCGGGCGTCAAACATGCTGAAAAGCTGCTTTTACATCTGTCCCGTGTGCGGGAACGTCATCCTCGCGAGGGGAAACGCGGTGATTTCCTGCTGCGGCATCCAGCTCCCGGCCATGGAGGAGGAGGAACCGGACCCTGAGCACCCTCTCCGGGTGGAGCGGGTGGAGGACGAGCTGTATGTGACGTCGGACCATCCCATGAGCAAGGACCACTATCTCACCTTTGCCGCATACGTGACCATGGACCGCTGTGAAATCCGGACCCTGTATCCGGAAGGAAATGCGCAGGCGCGTTTCTTTTACCGCGGATCAGGAAAGATCGTCGCGTGCTGCAGGAAGCACGGCCTCTGCGCGATCAGGGTGCGGTAAGCCGCGCCGGGCGGGAGGACGGCGCTTCAGATGCCCGCTGCGCACGCGGGCGGCCCCCCTGCAATCGTGCGGGAGGCGGGGCGCTTTGTCCCGGACCGCGGCGGGGCCTGGCCGGACGCGCGAAGCCCTTCCTTCGCCGGCAGGGTGCAAAGACCCGGCGCATGAACTGAGATGGCAAAGCAGATCACGGCGACAGGAGCAGATCAGCGGATGCGGTTCATATGGCACGGGCCATACCTGCATCCCGTGATGATCTTCTGACAGGGGCGAACGTTTGCCCAAACATCGCTGTGTATCTCCTGCGGTTTCTGACACCCAAAGCCTTTTTGCGATGCGCCTCCCGTCCATACAGGCTGTCTTCTCCTGAAACAATTTGTCAAGTACTTTTTGCTAATCTACGGCAGAGAGCATGAAAAACTATCCTGGAATCTGGCAGGCATTAACCAGCTCCCTCGTCTGCAATCTTCATCATTTCCATGCGCAGCATCTGTTCAATCTTCTCCTGGAGGGTTGCTGCCGTTCCCTCCGGGAAGAACACCCGGACATGATAGGGCCGGCCATCGATTTCTTGGGTAAAGGTGGCATCTGGCTGACGCTCCTGGGCTTCGTCCTGTATGACAATCTGACTTATCGTGTTCATCACCTCCAATCTGTTATGCTGTATGGGGTTGCGTGCTGATCCGCATAGACTTTCCGCACTCAGGGTGCATAGATTTGTTTGCAGGAATAATCCTGTGAAGGCAGAAATACTCTTTGGGTGTTGGTTTATCGATCAAGATTTGGCAACGCAGATGATCATTGGAATCAGCGGAGCAACAAATCGACACTATTTCCGTTTCGTGTCGTTCCTTTTCTCCTGCAT
>CACYCQ010000102.1:0-7884 GCA_902772995.1 uncultured Eubacteriales bacterium | reverse complement strand
TGACGGACAGTCATCTTCAGGGTTTCAAGACCGAAATAATCATCAATACCGCGGCCATTAATCACAATTTTGCCGTCACCCGGAACGAGTCGAACACGGGCAATGGCCTTTTTACGGCGGCCAACCGCCTGATACTGAACCTGTGCCATAAATGTGTCTCTCCTTCCTGCATCACTTGATCAGCTCAAGCACTTCGGGCATCTGAGCAGCATGCTCATGCTCGGTGCCAGCATAAATGCGGAGCTTCTTGGCCATCTGGCGTCCCAACGGTCCCTTGGGCAGCATACCAACAATCGCGTGCTTGACAGCAAACTCAGGCTTCTCAGCAAGCAGGCGGCGGTACGGAGTCTCCTTGAGTCCGCCCGGATAACCGGAATGATGGTAGTACTTCTTCTGATCGAGCTTCTTTCCGGAAAGGACAACCTTATCCGCATTGATCACGATCACATGATCACCGGTATCGCAGTGCGGAGTAAAGATCGGCTTGTTCTTGCCGCGCAGAACGGCTGCTACCTGGCTGGCCAGACGGCCGAGCGTCATACCCTCAGCGTCGACGAGATACCACTTCCGCTCGACGGTCTGGGCATTTGCCATAAACGTTTTCACGTGAATTTCCTCCTCAATGATATCTGTGGGATATCAGGTAGACGTCGCGCTGGTCATACGCTCCGTCGGTGTATGCATGCATCCCGGGGCTACAGGACACATACGCGAAGGGGATTATATCGGTCTGTGCCTTCCCTGTCAAGTTTTTTTTGTACGGTTTCAAGAGTTTCTCAGTCTTATTTTGTATTATTCAATAATTATCATCTATTTATTCCGACCCGGTGTTCTCCCGGGGCGGACATCGCAGGGTTCATCTGTTGCCAAGGGGTCATAATTGGTCTGTTCAATCGCCATACACCGGACATCTGTCATTCAATCGGAGCAGCATGGGGACCCCTTCCCTTCCGGCCCCGGTGTCGATATCCATCCAGGTATCCGTTTCAAACATTCGTCCCGGTGCCCCGTAGTAGAGTGTCGGCGTGTGTCCCAGGACCGTCATGACATCCTCAAAGTACCGTTCATCGGCTTTGGGACGATGACACAGCAGTTCACCCGGAGTATAGCTTTTGAGTTTCTTGTCAGGAGAAAAGCCGCCCAGTCCCGAATGAACCAGGAGATAATCGCCGCTGGCCGTTTCGACAGTCTCATACATGGGCGCTTCTTTGACGTAGTCCAGCAGGTCATTCACCGCTTCCGGATTCTCCTGTGCAAGCGTTCTCAGGGATGCAATGGTCGGTGCCGCCCCAATATCCATCCAGTGTTTCAGCCGTTTTTTCTGCTCCGGAGTCAGACTGCGTACAGTCTCCTCGTTAACGTTTCTGAAGGCGAACGCACAGGCGAGCAGCATGTACTCGTGATTCCCCATCAGAAGCTCAATATTGGGCTGTAACGACATCCACTGCAGGGTTTCCACCCCTCCGTCACCGTTCTGATCGATCACATCCCCCAGGACAAACAGAAAGTCACTATCCCGGAATCTGGCTTTTTTGAGCAGGGTCTGAAAATCCTTGAGTGCATATCCGTGAAGGTCTGATGTCGCATATATCATCTTTCCGGCTCCTTTCGATTTTTGGACAGATCACCAGCGGTCACGCTTCCCTCATCCGGGCGCGGATGTCAGCGGGTTCCTTGCGATATCTGCTTCTCCTGATCTTCTCTGAATGCCAGGGACGGGATCGCCGCCAGAGCGAAAAACGTCACAGCCAGTTCTCTGAATGTATAAAACGAATGATCATTTGAATGGTCGGCAAGGACAATATACCAGACAAACGGTACTGCAGAAAGCATCAGCAGGGGCAGCATTCTCTGTGCGGAAAAACGCCTTCCGGACTTAAAACACTGGGCAAGGATGACCCCTGCTCCCACCAGAAAAGCCGCGATATATCCAGGCCGTTGAAACACCCTCAGATTGAGAACAATTGCCTGAAGTCTGTTCGCCGCTCCCTGTTCCGGCCTGCTGGATCTCCGGGCAACACTGTCCAGCGCGCTTCCAAGTTCCTCACCGTAACCCGTAAGCCAGGAGATGACCCATTTCATTGCCCAGAAAACACCATATCCCGCCGCCCATGAAATCGCCATGATGAAGAAAAAGCGAAGACTGAGCTTTTCATTGTCCGAGATAAAACAGGCCATCAGCGGCAGAGCAAATGCAACCAGCGGGAAAGTCAGAAGATCAATATAACTGGTCAGAATTCCAATGAAAGCAAAGAACTCAGGCCACAGTTTCTTCCGGTCAATCCATTTCCCGGCTTTCAGCACCGTCAGCATAGCCAGCAACCCCAATATATATACATGCATGTACTGAAGGCTTGAAACCGTCACCATCGGGGTCACAGAAATCACGCAGATAAAGAAGGGAACCACAGCCGTTTTTCGTCTTCTGTGCAGTTCCAGGGCAATCCAGATAATCAGTCCTCCCTGAATCACACATCCAAGCATTCTCAGATCATCATAGCTGAACAGCATGCACAGGGGCCTCAGAAAAGACAGGTATCCGTGCCAGTAGCGTCCATACGACAGTGTCGCCGCCTGATTCTGATTATATCCCGTCAGAATTTCCGCAACATTGTTGGACTCGACTTCCGTGTAGCTGTACCGGTAGATCTTTACAGCTTTTTCAAGCGGACTCTCTCCACCATCATACAATACACTGCCCATCATAATTCCATCTGTAAACGTATCCCCCCTGGTTGCCGTATACGGCCGAAAAACAATGGGATACAGGCCCTCACAGTTAAAAGTCTCCAATGACCTCATCTGGGTTTTCACAAGCCTCCAGTGACCCGGAAGTGACAGTGACAGCATCAGCAGTCCGATTCCCAGAAGCGATGAAACAATCAGCAACCCGGCGATTCTCAAAATGTGCCGGGACAATCCTTTGATATTCATCTTCATAAATCAGCAAATCCTTACCTATAAACCACCTGGGACGATCACCCCGGCACCTTCTTCTGAATCGCCAAGGCGGATCATCCGTCCTTTACGGCACCCGTCCGTTTGGCCCTCCGGACCGGTTTCCATTCAGGTTCTTTATCATTCTCTGAGCTCTTGCACCGGCAAGGGTCCCGCCTGCCATTCCTGGAAGCAGGTTCCCGTTTCGTTTCCCGGCAGAGCGCCCTTCCTCGGCCGTACAGAAAGGGTTGTCGTATATGCCATGCAGATGGACGCGTCTCTGGCCACTCACGGTTTTCCTTCAACGCGTCATGATGTTCTTCAGGTGGCATTCCCTTCAAACTGGGTCATATACAGCTGATAGTAGTCTCCTTTTCTGGCCAGGAGCTGTTCATGGTTTCCAGTTTCACAAATATGTCCATGATCCATCACCACAATCAGATCCGCATCCCGGATCGTGGACAGCCGATGGGCAATAATCAGGCTTGTCCTCTCTTTCATCAGCTGCACCATGGCATTCTGGATATGCTGTTCGGTTCGGGTATCCACAGAAGACGTGGCTTCGTCCAGCACCAGAATTCTCGGGTAGCTGAGGAATGCTCTGCCTATGGTCAGAAGCTGCCGCTGGCCCTGGGACAGACCGCTGCCCGCGCCGCTCAGTATTGTATCATATTCCTTTGCAAGTCCTTCCACAACCTTGTCACAATACGACAGCTTGGCAGCCTCCATCATATCCTCGTCAGAAATGGAGGGATCCGCATACTTGAGATTATGACGCACGGTGTCCGTAAAGAGCACCGTGTCCTGCAGCACAATTCCCACCGCATCCCTGAGGCGGCTGCATGCGATCTCCCGGATATCCACTCCGTCCACTGTAATTCTTCCGCTGTCCACAGGATAAAACCGCATCAGAAGGTTGACAATCGTGGTTTTTCCCGAACCGGTCGATCCCACCAGGGCGATCTTCCTGCCGGCTTCCACACGGAGATTGAAGTCCTGAATCACGGGTTTCCCCGGGACATAGCTGAAATTCACATGCTCGAATTCGATGACGCCCCGGGTGACTTCAAAAGCTTCATTCCCGCTCTGGTCCTCGCTTTCATCATCCAGCAGTTCAAAGATTCTCTCCGCGCCTGCGAGGGCGGTCTGGATCTGTCCATACATCTGGGCCAGTTCATTGACCGGGCGTGAAAACTGCTTGGAATAGACGATAAATGCGGAGATGACCCCCACTGTCATCTGTCCCCTGAGGGTCAGCAGGGCGCCAAAGGCAGCTACGATGACGAATGACAAGTTGTTGATCGTGTTCATCAGCGGTCCCATGATGTTGCCCAGGATGTCCGCAAAGATCCCGGTCCTCCTCAGATCGTCGCTGGTTTTTTCAAAAAGGGCAATGGTCTCCTCCTGAAGATTGTATGCCGTCACTGTACGGGAGGCCGTGACTTTTTCCTCGACGATGCCGTTGATTGCCCCAAGAAGCGTCTGCCTGCGGACATAGGCTTTTCTCATCAGGCGCGTCATTCCCCGGGTCAGGGCGACCGACAGAAATACCGTGACAAGTGTCAGAAGCGACATGGGCACGCTCAGTACCAGCATCATGGTCACGGTGCCCAGCAGGGTCAGAATTCCGGAAAACATGGATGACAGGCTGCTGGAGATCACACTGGACACATTTTCCGCGTCATTGGTCATGCGGCTCATGAGATCTCCGTGGCTATGGCCGTCTATCGTTGAAACCGGAAGGGAAACCACCTTGTCAAACAGTTCCTTCCGAAGCCGGAAAACCACCCTTTGGGACAGTCTGGCAGAAAAGAATCCCTGAAGCAGCGTCATGACCCCATAGACCAGATAAGTCAGCAGCATGATTCCCAGGTATCCGGGAATCTCTTCAAAAGATCCCCGTACCAGATCATCAATGACCTGAGACTGAAGACGCGGCGCCGTGACGCCTGCCACCACCGCAAGGGTGACCGCTCCCGCCAGCAGCAGGACATACCGCATCTCAGGGCGAAAATAGGCGAAAAGCCGGGCAGCGGACTGTCTTCCCTCTTTGGGCTTTTCCACCGGGGCTCCCATTCTTCCACGGTTGCCTCGACCAAACCCAGGCTGGGCAGACGGAACCCGAACGGATTGACTCACAGCTTCTCCCCCTCTCCCTGCTGAGACCTGCAGATATCCTGATACACCGGACTGCAGGCAAGAAGTTCCTCATGGGATCCCTGTGCCACAATCCGACCTTCTTCAAGAACCACAATCCGGTCCGCCGTACGAACCGATGCAACCCGCTGGGCAATCACGATCCGGGTCAGATGCGCATAATCCTTCTTCAGTGCCTGGTACAGTGCCGCCTCGGTTCTCAGGTCCAGCGCACTGGTGCTGTCATCCAGGATCAGGATTTCTCCGCCCTTGAGCAGAGCGCGGGCGATGGCCACCCTCTGTCTCTGGCCTCCGGACAGGCTCATGCCCCGCATGGCAACCGGCGTATCGTACCCTTCGGGCTGCTGGCGGATAAACTCATCCGCCTGGGCGGCGGCAGCAGCCCGTATCATTTCCTGTTCATTCCGGGACCCTTCTTTGGTGATCAGGTTTTCTCGAATGGTTCCCGAAAACAGTTCGCTCTTCTGCAGACAGATGGTTACCTTCTCCCGCAGCAGCACAGGGTCATAGGCGCGGACATCTTTTCCATCCACCAGTACCCTGCCCGCCGTCACGTCATAAAACCGTGGAATCAGATGCACCAGCGTACTCTTGCCGCAGCCTGTAGATCCGATCAACGCAACCGTTTCTCCCGGATGTATGCTCAGGGAGATGTCATGCAGAACGTCCACGCCATTGTCCGCATAGGCAAAGCTCACATGCTCAAAGGTCACGGAGCCATGGCTGCCGTCCTCTTTCGAACCGATCTCCTCCTGCCGGATTTCTGAGGGTGTATCCAGCACTTCCTGCAGGCGCCCCGCGGATGCCAGGCCGCGGGAAAGCGTCTGGAAAATCATCGCCAGCATCATCATGCCGTTGAGCACCTGGGAAATATAGGTAATCGCCGCCATCACCGTTCCCGGAGCTATGTCGCCTTCCCTGACCTGGATGCTTCCCACATAGAGAATGCCCACCACCGCAAGATTGAGAACAATATTCATGACCGGGCGAAGAAAGGAGAGCATCATCTGGACGTTGAACTGAGTATCCACCAGTTCCCGGTTGGCCTTTTCAAAACGGGCCTTCTCCGTCTTTTCCTGAGCAAACGCCTTGACCACGCGGATTCCAGCCACATCCTCCTGGATAATTCCGTTGAGCCGGTCCAGGCATTTCTGCAGCATGGTGAACAACGGGTTGGTCCGCCAGACGACAAATATGATATCGATCAGAATCACCGGGAACGCCACGGAGAGGATCACGCCAAAGCTGAGATCAAGGGACAACAGGGCTGCCGTTCCCCCGACAAAAAACATCAGACACCGCACCAGTCCCCGGATCAGCTGCATGATCATTTGCTGGAACTGCGTGACATCATTGGTTACCCGGGTAATCAGGGAACCAACCGTAAAATCATCCGTCTGTTCGAAAGAAAAGTGCATAATCCTTCGAAAGCACTGCTTCCGGATTTCATTGCCGCACCCGTGTCCTGTGATGTTTGTGAACACTGCCGAGAGAATGCCAAACAATGCCCCGCCCATCACGACCACAAGCATCCAGATTCCTGTCCTGATGACGAGCTCCATGTCCGGCACTCCGCCGCTGGACAGTCCCAGAACACCCTCGTTGACAATGGTAGCCATCATCCGGGGCTGCAGCAGGTCCACAAAGACCTCCGCCACCATGAACCCGGACGCCAGCAGCGCCCATATTCCATATCTGCGCAGATATCGAAAAAGCAGTTTCATGCATTTCCCCCTTTTTCCGCATTCCGGGCATTGCCTGGCAAACAATACTTCGCCAAAGATTGTAGAAACACTTTGGTGCCATGTCAAACGGATTCTGTATCCTCCGAATCATCAAACGTATCTGCACCCCGGTTGTGCCCTGTCTTCACAAATGGCATTGACATCATCTTTCCCTGTCGATAGAATCAGGTCTAAATTCCGAATAATCCGCAGGATTCCCTTCTGGACACGCCTTTCTTTCCACGGTTTCCTGCACTCTGAGGTGATTGTGTTGACCCGACTGGACCGTCTTCTCCATCATGCAGCTGAACGTGCGTGGAAGCCTCTGCTGCTTGGAACCCTCATTCTGCTTGCCTGCCTGCTCCGCGCATCCCTTCTGGATATCACGGATGACCATCTGGACTGGGGTGCTTACCTGTCCCCATGGATCAGCCAGTACCGGGAACTGGGTCTTGCCGGTCTTGGACAGCAGATTGGCGACTACTATGTTCCCTATAACCTGATCCTTGCCCTCATCGCACAGTCTTCTCTTCCGTCCTATCTTCTGGTCGGTCTGGTGTCCTGCCTTTTCGAAGCCGGAATGGTTCTGGAGGTATTTTTCATCAGCCGGAACCTGTTTCATAAAACGCCGTTTCACTCTGCACTGATGGCGGTGTCACTCCTCTTTCTGCCTACGGTATTCATCAATGGTCCGCTCTGGAAACAGTGCGATGCCATCTTTACCTTCTTTACTCTTGCCTCCGTCCGGCACATTCTGTCTGATCATCCTCACCGCGGCCTGATTTTCCTTGGGATTGCCCTGTCCTTCAAGCTCCAGACGGCATTTATCTTTCCTTTCTTTGCTTTTCTCTACTTCAGGGAGCGCCGTTTCTCCATTCTTCATGCCCTCTGGGTTCCCGCAGTTTATCTGCTTTCAGGCCTTCCCGCTATCCTGATGGGACGTTCTGTCACCTCGACCTATGGAACCTATCTTTCACAAATGCACGCCAATCGTGTCATGAACATCAATGCCATGAACCTCTGGGCCCTGATGCCGGATGCCTCGCCGCTGTATACCGCTGCAATC
>CACYCQ010000101.1:0-3715 GCA_902772995.1 uncultured Eubacteriales bacterium | reverse complement strand
CGCTACGGCAGCATGCTGCTGCCCATGGATGAGGCGCTGGCGCTGGTGGCGCTGGACCTGTCCGGCCGCGCATGCCTGGAGATGGACTGCAGCTTCCCCACGGAAAAAATCGGGACCTTTGACACCCAGCTCGTGGAGGAATTCTTTCTGGGGATGACCCGCAGCGCGGGAATGACCCTGCATATCCGCAAACTGGCGGGACGCAATTCCCATCATATCGCCGAGGCGGTGTTCAAGGGACTGGGCCATGCCCTGTGTGAGGCGGTCAGCATGGATGAGCGCTGGCAGGGACAGGTGCCCTCCTCGAAGGGGGTGCTGGCATGATCGCCATTGTGGATTATGGGGTGGGCAATCTGTTCTCCCTGAAAAGCTCCCTGCAGATGCTGGGAGAATCGGTGACGGTCTCCGGGGATCCCGCCGTGCTGGCAGGGGCGGATGCCCTGATCCTTCCGGGGGTGGGCGCCTTCGGGGATGCCCGGGAGAAGCTGGCCTGCGGCGGACTGGACCGGGAGATCTGCGCCATGTCCCGGGACAAGCCCATGCTGGGAATCTGCCTCGGGATGCAGATGCTCTTTGAGGAGAGCGAGGAATTCGGCATTCACAGGGGGCTGGGCCTGCTGCCCGGGCGCGTGACGGCCATGGAGCCCCGCCTTCCCCGGGGGACCAAGATCCCGGCCATCGGGTGGAGCGAGCTGCACCTGGTGCAGAGGGCGTGCCCGATTTTTGAGGACATTGCCGAGGGCGACTGCGTATACTTTGTCCACAGCTATTCCGCGGTGGACTGCGGGGACGCCCTGGCGGCCACCACGGATTACGGCATTCCCGTGACGGCGGCCGCTGCAAGGGGCCATATCTTTGGCACCCAGTTTCATCCGGAAAAGAGCGGCAGAACCGGGCTGGCCATTCTGGCCGCCTTCTGCCGGCAGGCAAAAGGGAGGGAAGCGAGATGATCATACTTCCGGCCATTGACCTGATCGGGGGCAGAGCGGTCCGGCTGCTGCACGGGGATTACAGCAAAATGACGGTATATTCCGAGGATCCTGCCGGTGTGGCCAGGGATTTCATGGCCTGCGGCGCAACAGAGGTGCACCTGGTGGACCTGGAGGCGGCGCGGGACGGAAAGGGCCGCAACCGGGAGATCATCCGGGAAATCTGCAGCCTTGGACTCGTGGCCGAGGCGGGCGGCGGCGTGCGCAGCGCTGCGGCGGCGGAGGAGCTCCTGAAGGCGGGGTGTGCCCGGGTGATCCTGGGCACGGTGGCGGTGACGCAGCCGGAGACCACCCGGGAAATCCTTCGCTCCTTCCCGGGACAGGTGGCGGTGAGCGTGGACTGCAAGGATGGCTATGTGGCGGTGCATGGATGGGAAAGCACCAGCTCCCTGCACTGGAAAAACATCCTGGAGCGTCTGCTTGAGGACGGCTGCAGCCGGATCATCTGCACGGACATCGCCAAGGACGGCGCCCTTGCGGGCAGCAATCATGAGCTTTACCGGGAGATGCTGGAAATGTTCCCGGGGCTTCATCTGACGGCCTCAGGAGGGGTCTCCTCCCTGGAGGAGATCGGGAAGCTCAGGTCGCTGGGGCTCTCCGCGGCCATTCTGGGCAAGGCGTACTATACCGGAGATGTGGACCTGCGGCAGGCAATCGAGGTGGCGAAATGATCAGGAAGCGGATTATCCCATGTCTTGACGTCCGGGACGGACGGGTGGTCAAGGGGGTCAAGTTTCAGGGGCTGGGCGACGTATCGGACCCGGTGGAACTGGCTTCCCGCTACAGCAGCAGCGGCGCGGATGAACTGGTGTTCTATGACATCACCGCCAGTCATGAGGGACGGCGGATTTTTACAGACGTGCTGCGCCGTGCGGCGGCGCAGATCTTTATTCCCCTGACCGTGGGCGGAGGGATCTCCACCCTTGCGGATTTTGAGCGGGTGCTCACCAGCGGCGCGGACAAGGTCAGCGTCAACAGCGGGGCCATTGCCCGCCCGGAGATCATCGGGGAAGCCGCCCGGCGATACGGCAGCCAGTGCGTGGTCCTCAGCGTGGACTGCGCCCGGGTGGGCGGAAGCTACCGGGTCTTTGCCAAGGGGGGACGGGTCGACACAGGCCTGGACGCCCTGGAATGGATCCGCCGGGGAACCGGGGACGGTGCCGGGGAGATTGTGCTCAATTCCATTGACACGGACGGGGTCAGGCAGGGCTTTGACCTGCCCATGCTGCGCGCGGTCTGCGGGGTGACCTCCCTTCCCGTGATCGCCTCGGGCGGCGCGGGCTCGATTCGGGATTTTGTCACCCTGTTCCGGGAAGTGCCCGGCGTGGACGCGGGGCTTGCGGCCTCCATCTTCCATTTCGGCGAAGTGGAGATCTCGGAGCTGAAGGCCTGTCTGGACAGGGAAGGGATACCGGTGAGACGGTAAGGAGGAGTTATGTTGGATCTGGACACACTGAAGTTTGACGAGCGGGGATTGATTCCCGCCATTGTACAGGATGCGCAGAGCGGACGGGTGCTTACCCTGGCATACATGAACCGGGAAAGCCTGCGCATCTCCATGGAAAAGGGACTGACCTGCTTTTATTCCCGCTCCCGGCAGCAGCTCTGGCTGAAGGGGGAGACCAGCGGAAACTATCAGCATATCGTCTCCATCACGCGGGACTGTGACGGGGACGCGCTGCTTGTGCGGGTGGTGAAGGACGGCCCCGCCTGCCATCTGGGAAACGATTCCTGCTTTGAGGAGACCGTGTTTGAGGGAGAGACGCCGGAGCCGTTTGCGTATCAGGCGCTCATGGACATGCTCACGGACCGGCGGGCCCATCCGAAGGAAGGCTCCTACACGACCTACCTGTTTGAAAAGGGGACGGACAAGATCCTCAAGAAGGTGGGCGAGGAGAGCACGGAGGTGATCATCTCCGCGAAGGACCGGGACCGGGCCAACACCATCTACGAAATCGGGGACCTGATGTACCATGTGATGGTGCTGATGATCGACCAGGGCATCTCCCTGGAGGATCTGAAGGCGGAGATGGCCTCCCGGCACGTCATCGACAAAAAGGTCAAACAGGAGAAGATGAAGTGAAAGCCTGGACACAGAATCTGCATATGCATTCCACCTTCGACGACGGAAAGGATTCCTGCAGAAAGATGCTGCTTGCCTGCAGGAAGGCGGGGCTGCGCAGCGCGGGGGTGTGCCTGCATTCTCCCCTGCCTTTTCCCAATGACTGGAGCGGCCGGGGCACGCAGACCTTTTCCCTGGAAATGGGGGTGCTCCGCCGGGAACTGGCGCCGTTCCATGTATATACCGGAATTGAAGTGGATTCAAGGAGCCGCGGACTGGACCTGAAGGCCTTTGACTATGTCATCGGGGCGGTTCATTATCTGGGCGGGGGCGAGGTGCCCCTGTCGGTGGATGAGTCCCCTGAGATCAGCAGAAGGCTGGTGAATGAGTGCTTCGGCGGAAGCGCTGACCGGGCGGCGCAGGCCTATTATGAAGAGGTGGTGCGCCATTGCAGCCGTCCGGAGGTGGATATCGTGGCGCATCTGGACCTGATTTCCAAGTTTGAGGAAACCGATCCCCTGTATGACCCGGACAGCCCGAAGATCCGCAGCGCCGCCATGGAGGCGGTGAGGGCGCTGGTGCGGGAGGACAAGATCTTTGAAATCAATACCGGCGCCATGTCCCGGGGCTACAGGACCTCGCCCTATCCCCGGATCGACCTGCT
>CACYCQ010000100.1:0-4432 GCA_902772995.1 uncultured Eubacteriales bacterium | reverse complement strand
CCGCCGCAGATCCGCGTGCTGCCGGTCAGGCAGCTGCATCCGCTGCGCAGCGTCAAGGGCACCGTGGAGCAGATCCTGGAGGATGCGCAAGCGGCTCCCCGGGGAGAATACCTGCAGGTGATCATTGAGGGAAGCCGGAAGACCCCGGAGATCGACGCCTCGCTGCGCAGCGCCTACCGGGCGAAGGACAGCGAGGTGCTGGAAATGCTCAGCACCTTCGGACTCGGTGCGGCCGGCGCGGGGCCGGCCCATGAAAAGATCCGCGCCATGGGCGTGGACGAGCTGTTTTCTCAATTCTATGAGGAGCGGATGGGCCAGCCCATGACGGCGCTGCAGCAGCGCATAGCCCGGGAGGTGGCTGGGCAGGTGGCGCATGCGCCGGATGATGAAAAGGCGGACCAGCCGGATGAGGCGGACATCACCCGTCTGCTGGAACTGCTGAGGGGAGAGGAGGAACGCGCATGAGACCGGTTACGCTGGAACTGACGGCCTTCGGATCCTTTGCGGCGGCCACGACGGTGGATTTTGACGCTTTCGGCACGGGCATCTATCTGATCACCGGCGATACGGGTGCCGGAAAGACCACCCTTTTTGACGGAATCCTCTTTGCCCTCTACGGCCAGGTCAGCGGGCAGCACCGCCAGCCTGAAATGATGCACAGCGACTTTGTGTCAAGGGGCGTGGACACCCGCGTCCGCCTGGTGTTTGAACACGGCGGCGGGCGGCAGGAAGTGGTCCGCACGCTGCACTTCAAAAAGAAGCGCGGGACGCAGGAGTATGACGACAAACCGGACAAGAAGGCCCTGCTGCATGAAGCCGGGAAAAGCCCGGTAGAGGGCAGCGAAAATGTGACCCGGCGCATCGAGGAAATGCTGGGGCTCAACTGCGTCCAGTTCCAGCAGATCGTCATGCTGGCCCAGGGGGAATTCAGGAAATTCCTGGATGCGGGCAGCGATGAACGCAACAGGATTCTGGGCAAGCTGTTCGACAATCTGCCCTATGTGCGCTTTGAAAAGCGGCTGAAGCGCTGTGAGGAGCGGATGCAGGAGGAGCGCAGGGAATACAGGGCGGAGATCGAGCGGACGATGAAGGGGCGCTTCATGATGCCGGAGGGGCTGGATGAGGCGGGGGAAGCCTGCTTTGCCCCGGATTACCCGGGACTTGAGGAATCCCTCTCGGAGCTGGTTGAAGCGGATGAAGCCGAACTGGCCAGGCTGAATGAGGCCTGCCTCAGAACCCGTGAGCAGCAGACCCGGATGGCCCAGGAGCGGGCCGTTGCGCAAAGGCAGAACCAGAGTCTGGACGATCTTCGGACCAAACAGGCGAGGGTGGCCGGGCTGGCGCAAAGGGACGGGGAGATCAGGGCGCTTGAGGGGGCCGTGGATGCTGTGGACCGGGCGCTTCACAAGGTCTCTCCGGTCATTGCCCGGCTGGCGGAGAAGGAAAAGGAACAGCGCAACGCACAGCGCCGCATGGATCAGCTGAAAAGGGATGTCCTCAGCCAGCAGAAGCAGCTGGAATCAAGCCGCAGGGCATGTGAACAGGCGGAGGGGACCCAGCCGAAGATTGACCAGCTCGCGGCCCAGATCACCGGACTGACCAGGATCCTTCCGGAGTATGATGCCTGCGCCCTGCTGGAGGCGGAGCTCAAAAGCCAGCAGGCGCTGGAGAAGAGCAGCAGGGAAGAGCTGGAGACGGTGAAAACGCGGCTGCAAAAGGGCAAAACACGCCTTCAGGATATCGCTCAGGAGCGCATCCCCCTGCGGGAGGCCGGTGTGCTGAAGGAAAAATGGACCCAGGAGGGAAAACAGGCCAGGCAGGCGTATGACAGAATCTCCGGAAAGAAGGCAGGTCTGCAGGTTGAACGCGAAAATGTGCTATCCTCGGAAAACAACCTGGCGCTGCAGATTCAGGCGTGCCGGAAGGCACAGGCGGAGGCTGAAAAGCTGGGGGAGCGGCACAGGGAGCTTTACCAGAGGTTCCTTGGGAGCCAGGCCCAGCAGCTTCGCGCGGAACTCGCGCAGACCCTCCTGACCGAGGAGCAGACCCTGTGCCCGGTATGCGGTCAGCAGGTGCACCGGGGCCATGTGCTGCCGGCTGCGCAGGAAGAGGCGCCCACCCGGGAACAGGTGGAGCAGGCCCGGGAGAGAATGGAGGCCGCCCAGAAGGCGCAGAATGAAAGCCTGAGGCAGCTGGAGGGCGCCAGATCCGCCCTTGAAGTGCTCCGCGGCAAATTTGTGCAGAATTCGGCGGAGTGCCTTGGCAACCCCGGGGTGACCTGGGAGGAGCTTCGCAGCGGGGAGCTTCTGAAGGAAGAGGCCCTGCGGCTGGATGCGAAGGTGAAGGAGTTCAGGGCGCAGTACCAGAGCGCGGACAGGCAGGTCAAACAGGACAGCGCCCTGCAGAAGGAGGCGGAGGAGCTGACCGCCCGGATTCAGGGGGATGAGGCGCTGCAGCAGCAGAAGGAAGAGGTTTTCCGCAATGCCGGCAACGAATGCGCGAAGCTCTCGGCACAGCTGAAGGAAAAGCAGCAGCATCTGCAGTATGCTTCGGCGGATGCGGCAAGGGAGACGCTGAAGGGCTGGGAAAAGGAACGCAGGAACCTGTCGGATGCCCTGACCGCGGCCCGGGAACAGATGAAGAAGGATTCCAACAGCCTGTCCCGCACGGAGGGCAACCTGGCCACCTCGCAGGAGCTTGTGCGCAGGCAGGATGAGGAGCTTGCGCTTGTGCGCAGGGAGCTGGAGCAGGCGGTGGAGGATGCGGGCTTTGATTCCCTGAAGAGCGCTCAGGAAGCCCTGGTGCCGGTGGGAAGCGCCAATGGCGAAGCCTGGCTGAAGGGGCGCCGCCAGGAGATCAATGCCTTCCACCAGGACCTGACGGCTGCAAGACAGAGCGTGGAGGACCTTCAGAAGTCCACGGAGGGATTTGTCTATGCGGACCTGCCTGCCATGGACCTGGCGCTCCGCGGGATCCAGGAGCAGCTGGGTGTCCGTGAAAAGGAGGCCAAGGAGGTTGACCGGCGCGCGGTCAACCACAGGGAGGTGCGTGATCTGGTCAAAAGGGTCCGGGCACTGCTGCGCAGGGACGAGGATGCCTATCGGGAGATCCAGCTCCTTTCGCGCCTGGCCAACGGCACCAGCAATGAGGAGGGCGGAAAACTCACCTTTGACCGGTATGTCATGGGCGCGGCGTTCCGGGATATCCTCAGGGCCGCCAATTTCAGGCTGTCGGTCCTCAGCGGGGGAAAGTATGAGCTGCTGCACCGTACCGGCGGGAACGCAGCCAGCCGCGCGGCGGGACTGGACATCGACGTGCTGGACAATGTGACGGGGGAGAGCCGAAGGGCGGGTTCCCTGTCAGGCGGTGAATCCTTCCAGGTGTCCATGGCGCTGGCGCTGGGCCTGTGGGATGTGGCCACGGCCAGGGCCGGAGGGCTGCAGATGGACGTCATGTATATCGATGAAGGATTCGGGTCCCTGGACGACAGCGTGCTGGATCGGGCGATTTCCGTTCTGGACGCGCTGGCGGGCGGCAACCGGCAGATCGGGATCATCTCCCATGTCCACAAGCTGGAGGAAAGCATCCCCCGGAAGCTGGTGGTGGAAGGCACGGAGACGGGCAGCCGGATCCGGCCGGTTTTGTAGAGCAAAGGAAAGGAGATCACGGGAAAGATGGAAACGGACAGAAGCAACAGAACCCGCCTCCGCAGGTATTTCGGAAACGTGCTGCTGATACTGACGATCGGCTTTACCGTGCTGCTGACGGTGCAGATGCTGCGGCGGGCTTCCCGTGTGGTGCTCAGGGATGACGTCATTCTCGTCCTCAGGTATGAACTGGTCTTCTGCGCCGGATGGATTCTGCTGGCGCTGGTCATTCGTCTGGGCGGCATCAGGCTCCCGGGCCGCATCGGACAGCTGATCGGGAGAATCCTGAAGGGGGCGCTGATGGTCTACGGCGTCGTATCCATGGTGTTCCTGGGAAGCATTATCGCGGACGGGCTGACTTCAGATGCGGTGCCCTGCAGCACGGTCGCGGTGCTGGGCATGGCCCTGGAGGACGGAAAACCGCCCCGGGACCTTGAGCTGCGTGTCCATACAGCTGCCGGTTATGCCCGCAGGGTCCCGGGGGCGCAGGTGATCGTCACCGGCGGGAACGCGGGTGAAAACGGGGAAACGGAGGCCCGGGTGGGGAAAAGGCTGCTGATGGCGGAGGGCGTTCCGGAGGAAAGGATCCGGCTTGAGGAAAAGGCCGCAGAGACCCGGGAGAATTTCATGTACCTGGCCCGGATGGTCAACCCTGCGGAGGAACTGGTGGTGGTGACCAGCAACTACCATATGGAGCGGGCGGTGACGATTGCGGCCAGCCAGGGCTTTACCCATGTCAGAAGGCTGCCGGCACCGGCCAACCTGTGGACGTTCGGCATGAACCT
>CACYCQ010000099.1:0-4931 GCA_902772995.1 uncultured Eubacteriales bacterium | reverse complement strand
CAGTGGGGCGTTGGCAAGGCTGCGATTACCTATGAACTGCCGCTTTACAAGAGCGGCCCCACTCGTTTGCTGGTCATGTTTGCCGGCGATGACACGCCAATCTGGGTAGGTCCCCTGCGTTCCATCCGTATGCCTTGGATCGGATTCCGCCAGATGTGGGATGCCGCCATTGCCTTCTCCGGCGAGCCTGAGGATACTTCCCAGAAGGCTGGACAGCAGATGCGCAAGCAGGTTATCCCGCGTGAGTATATCCAGGATGTCATGCCGCAGGCTTATCAGGGTGGCCGCTGGCAGTTCCCCTTCTTTGCCGAGCATCAGGGCAATTATATGGGCCACTTCCTGCGCTATGGCGAAGGCAAGCAGTATGTGCACAAGAACTCCGGCGATATGGTCCTCAAGTATAATGAGATTCTGCCCTATTTTACCCGGGAATCTATTGCCCATCCGTTCCTGTTTGGCAATGGACTGGACCATGGCATTGATGTTTCGCATCTGAACATCACCTATCAGAATAAAGAGTATGTGGTGGACTACTACTATGATCCTCTTTCCCGGAAGTATGTCCGTTGGCGCAATGGCAGCGAATCCTATGATCTGGAGACCGGAATGCCTCTGGAGTATGACAATGTGATTATTGTCCGGACAACTATCACTTGGCCCATTGAAGGAAACCGTCCTGTGATTGATCAGGTGGGACAGGGAACAGCCGAGATTTTCCAGAATGGCCTGTTTATCCGCGGTGCCTGGGTCAGAACCCATGCACAGCAGGCTGATGAATATCAGTCCATGAACAGCCGGATGATTTTCCTGGACGATTATGGCAATGAGCTTGTGATGCGTCCCGGCAAGACTTTTATCCAGGTTGTCCAGAATGAGCAGCCGGTGCTTGTGGAGACCAATACCATGATTCAGGGAGCCAAGGCAAAGGCCACACCCAAGCCCACGGCAACACCCAAGCCGACCCGTGTTCCGAAAGCAACCCGCACGCCCAAACCCGGTCGTGGTGGCCAGCAGATGCAGCAGCCCCAGGTCCAGGTCACTCCGATTCCCGAGGAGGAAGAGGTTGAGTTCACCTTTGGCGGCTGATCAAAAGAACTGAAAAAATGCCCGTCGCTAAGATTGCGGCGGGCATTTTTTTATTCTTGCAACTGAGATGCGATAACCAAAGGAAATCAGGTTTCGCTGTACCAGCGCTGCTCAAGTACCGAAATCAGTTCCGGATCGATGACTTTCCTGCAGATGACCGCATCGCTGGCATTGATTGCTGGCAAATCACGGAGGTCAAGAAAGGCAGGAGCGCCGCGGGTGGGATCATCCCAGATGGTGAAGCGGACGTCATTTCCAGTGACACGCTTTTCAAAGGGAGTGTCCCAGAAGGCATTCTGGAAGAAAAACTCTTCCGGGATGTAGGTATAGCGGATTTTTCTCAGCAATTTTTTCTGGCTGAGAGCGAATTCGATGGCGTCCCGGGGCATGGAACTGAATTCAATTCCCTTGCGGGGGAGGTTCAATTTCCGCTTGATATGGAAAAAATCCTGAATCCGGTCAAGACGGCCAAGAAAATTCTGGTTTTTTTCACTGGGGTCTTTGTAGTTAAACAGATGCATAAAGTAAAAATGCTCATATCGCTGAACCAGTTCAGGATAATCTGCAGTAACCAGGTTCTGCAGGTAAATCTGGTCATTTCCCTCGAAGAAGGCCTTGAAATCCTTCATGGTTCTGGTCGGCATGTCCTGGGCACTCATCAGATGGACATGGGTGACTTCAGGATTTTTCAGCATGAGGCGTGCACCGCGCAGAAGAGCATTAAGATGATTGATGCTTCCCCAGTTGGTGCGGTAGATGCTTTCGGCAGTGACATTTGGGATGGCAGACAAAGAGGGGAGTTCATTTTCCAGACCCGCAGACTTATCCAGATGAATGTAACATGGACCACAGGCACTGAAGACACTCAGTACCTTGCGCATGATGTCCGGACGCTGATAAGCGGTCATGATAAAAGCATGCATGGGAGTTCTCCTTTGAAAAAAGGCAACCCATCTTTGATTCCGGATGGATTGCCTGAATTGCCGGCAGGAAAAATAGAGGAAGTATATCGCGTTGAATACAATTATTCAAGAATAATATCGCAAATGCGGTCAACATCCTCCACGGTCAGATCGGCGAACATCGGCAGGGTGAGGACGGTTTCTGCCGCTTTTCTGGCTACGGGGACATCCACACTGCCAAACCGTTCTGCATAGCATCTGGCTTCATTTGTAATCGGATAAAAGTATTTGCGCGCATAGATGTTGTGCTTTGCAAGCTTTGCCTGGATCTGATTGCGATCCAGATGATAACCGTCAAAAAACACGGGGAAATAGGCATAGTTCCATTCCGTATCGGGACTTGGTCTGGCGAGAATGATCCCGGGCGTGTTTTCCAGACGCTTCCAGTAATGCAGGGCAGCAGTCCTGCGCTTTGCAATTTCCTCGTCGATATGCCGGAGATTAACGATCCCCATGACAGCTTCAAATTCATTCATACGGGCATTGGTACCGACGTAATCGATATCCTCCGGAGAAGAAAAACCGAAATTGACCAGCTTGTCCAGGGGTTCAAACAGGGCACTGTGTCTTGTGGGATAAGTGACAATTCCCCCCTCTATGGTATGAAAGACCTTGGTGGCATGAGTGGAAAACATGGCAAAGTCTCCGAAATTGCCAATGCCGATTCCTTTATACCGTACCCCGAATGCGTGCGCTGCATCGTAGAGCAGAAACAGATGGTGACGCTGTGCGATGTCTGCCAGACGTTCCAGATCACATGGAAACCCGTAGACATGAGTGGCAACGATGGCAACCGTTTTGTCTGTGATGGCGCGCTCAACCAGATCCGGGTCAATGGTGAAGGTCCGGGGCTCCACATCCACAAATACCGGAGTCAGTCCATTGCGGACAATGGCATGGGTGGTGGAACAGTGGGTATAAGGGGTGGTAATGACCTCTGAACCGGCGGCAAGGAACAGACTGTTGATGGCTACCTCGAGAGCCACATGTCCGTTGGCAAAACAATAGACCTGTTCTACCTCAAGGTAGTCTTTCAGCATTTGCTCAAACTTGAGGGATGCCGCACCGCGGTTGGACAGCCATCTGCTGTCCCAGACCGGCTTGAGTTCCTCAAAGTATTCTTCGATGGACGGCATTGAGGAACGGGTGACATTAATCCGTTTTTCCATTGATGATCGTTTCCTCCCGGAATCAGGTCTGTGCCCTGCAGGATGCGGGACATAGAGTGATGATGGTATAGGGACACAAAGGCGGTGCGTGGGAGCCTGCCTGCGGGGAACTGTCTGGAAGCTACCGGCCAGACTGCAGTCACGGGGAACAGGAAGTCCTGCGTGCCGGAGCGGGAAGAGATTATTCCGCTTCTGTCTGAGGCTGTTTCTCGGTTTTTTCGGGTTTGGGGGGGAGAGGCGCTGTTCTGCCATAGAGACGCGTCATATGCAGGATTCTTTCGGCGAGCTCGTCGGTGAAGGCATCTTTCTTCATGCGCCATTTCCAGTTGGTCCCCACGGTGGAGGGATAATTGATGCGGGCTTCGCTGTCCAGCTCAAGGAAATCATGCATGGGCACCACGCAAAGATCCGCCACGGACATCATGGCAGCCCGGATAAACTCCCAGCACAGTTCCTGCGGGGTGGCATTCTCAGGAAGATGGAGGTAATCATGGGCATAAGCGCGGTCCTCCTTGCTCAGCCCCTTGGTATACCAGCCCACAAGGGTATCATTGTCATGGGTGCCGGTATAGACCACGCAGTTGCGGGTATAGGTATGGGGAAGGTATTCACTGGGCTCCCGGGAATCAAAAGCAAACTGCAGGACCTTCATGCCGGGATAGCCGCAGTCTGCAAGCAGCTTGCGGACACTGGGGGTGATATACCCCAGATCTTCCGCAATGATGGGTGCATCGCCAAATGCCTGGCGGATGGCCGCAAAAAGCTCTTGCCCGGGCCCTTTGACCCACTGGCCGTGCATGGCGGTCTTTTCTCCGGCTTTGATCGTATAGTATTCATCAAAACCGCGGAAGTGATCGATGCGGACCACGTCATAGAGCTGGAGGGCACCCCATACGCGGGTGATCCACCAGTGATAGCCCTGATTGCGGTGGTTCTCCCAGCGGTAGATGGGATTCCCCCAGAGTTGCCCGGTCGCAGAGAAGGCATCCGGCGGGCAGCCGGCCACAAGGATGGGATTGCGGTTCTCGTCAAACATGAACAGATCGCAGCTGGCCCACGCATCCGCGGAATCCTGGGAAACATAGATGGGCATGTCACCGATGATCTTGATTCCCAGACTGTTGACATACTGATGCAGCTGGTTCCATTGTTCCCGGAAACGGTACTGCAGATAGATCTGGAAGTGGATATCCTGGATCAGTTCGTTCCAGTACCGGCTGAGGGCGTCATGATGGCGCATCTTGATATCCTCGTCCCATTCCAGCCAGGGTTTTCCACCAAAGTGATCCTTGAGGGCCATGAACAGGGCGTAGTCCTCCAACCACCAGGAGTTCCCTTCGGCAAACTCGCGATAGCTTTCAGACTGACGGGTGGCCAGGTCCCGTTCGTAGGCCTTGCGGAGCAGATCGTAACGGTTTTCATAGAGCTTGCCGTAATCGATGGAGGTTTCGGACATGCCGAAATCGGCGGCATCGCATTCTTCCTGGGTCAGCAGTTCTTCATCGATCAGCTTTTCCAGATCGATGAAGTAGGGGTTTCCGGCAAAGGTGGAGAAGGACTGGTAAGGGGAATCCCCATAACTGGTCACGGCCAGAGGGAGAATCTGCCAGTAGTCTTGGCCGGCTTTTTTCAGCTGATCCGCAAAAGCATAGGCTTCGCGTCCCAGAGTGCCGATGCCGTAGGCGGAAGGCAGGCTGCTGATGGGCATGAGAAT
>CACYCQ010000098.1:0-3271 GCA_902772995.1 uncultured Eubacteriales bacterium | reverse complement strand
GAGAAGACGGAAGCCCTGTCCTGCGTTTTCATCAAAGAGAGAACATCTGCTCCTCACGGAGTGAAAGGCCGGAAGGCATTTTCACGGCAGCTGCTCGCAGTTTGCATCATTCAGGACAGAGAAAGGAAAAGAACTGCTTTCAAAGGTCAAAAACGAACTGCTGTTTGCAGATGTATTCCGGGGCAGCAATGAAACGGTCCGTGAACATATTCTGGAGGACAACCGGAAATCCGTGGTTTTCCGGGCAACGGTCCAGCTCATCTTCTGGTTCTTCAGTCTGATCATCTCCCGCTTTGATCCGGAATATACCAACTGCCTCCCCGTGTATATCACCGTTCCTCCGGTTTGCGGCATCTCTCTGTTTCTCGGGCTCCATGTCTGCCCAAAGCGTCTGCACCTTGTACCGGCAGTCATGATCGCGCTGAACATTGCGCTGCTTGGCGCGGGCCTTGGCAATCCCCTGCTCAAACCTCATGTGCGGTCCGCCATCATCTTCTGCACCCTGCTGATTGTCCCGGTCAGTTACATCACGGATACGCTGTCCACGCTTGTCCTGATTCTGGTTGATGTTCTGATCCTGGTGACTGCCGGTTCCCGCCTGATGGAGCCTGACATTTTCCAATGGACCTTAACCTTTTCCATTATCTTTTTGGAACAATTGGAATCCTGATGGGGCATTTCATCAACCGGATCCGTGCCCATGCTGTTTCTGCGAAAACTGTTTTAATAAACAACAATGGTGCACATTGTGCACCATTGTCAAACAGTTTTCGGCATCAACCCCGGAAACCTTTCCTGTCAGGCTTCTGCAGCAGGGGGATTCCTGCGCGGACATATAAAGGTTTCCTCAAATTCCTCCACAGGCATGGGACGGGCAAACAGGAATCCCTGGAACAGTTTGCATCCCATACTGGCCAGCATCTGATACTGTTCCGGCGTCTCAACGCCTTCCGTCAGCGGAACCAGTCCAAGCTCGATCATCATGTTGATCACGTTGCGCAGAATCGTCGTGGTGCGGGAATACGCCTTCATATCATGCAGGAACATCATGTCGATCTTGATGATGTCCACCGGCATATCCTTGAGCATGTTCAACGACGAATACCCGCTGCCAAAGTCATCCATTTCCACCAGAAATCCACACTCCTGCATACTTCGCAGCATGGTTAAACGGTTGACTTCATCGTTCATCATGACGGTTTCTGTGATCTCCACCCTCAGATGAGAGGGGGAGACGTTATATTCACGGACAATGGCCTTGAGTTCCTCAAGCACATCCATGAAGAAAAAGTCCTTCGGGGACACATTGATGGAGATAAACAGGTCATCCCGGCCCATTTTCTTCCACCGGTTCAGGATCTCACATGCGCATCGCCACATGTAACGGTCCACATCCGCAATCATTCCGTACTGCTCCACCGTAGGAATAAAACTGCTGGGTGACAAGTATCCTTTCTCCGGATGAATCCACCGTACCAGCGCCTCCGCGCCGATGACCCTTTCATCCCGGTCCACAATGGCCTGCAGATATGGACGGATCTGACGCTTCACAATGGCCTCCGGTACCTCCAGGGTAATCTGCTGGTCCATGAGAACCTTCTCGCGCATTTTTTCGTCATAAATGGCCACGTGCCGCTTGAAATCGTTTTTGATGGTATCCAGCGCCATATGGGCGCGGTCAAACATCAGCGACACGTCCAGGCTGGGATCGGTCACCTCGTAGACACCCTGGTGGATTTCAAGATGCTGGGAGATATTGTCACGGACAACGGTAAAAGAGCTCATGTTCAGTTCTGCCAGCTCCGGATCAAATTCCTGATCATTGAGACAGATGCCAAACACATCCCCTCCCAGTCGTCCATACAGACAGTCAGGGGGCAGTTTCTCCCGAAGGGATTCGGCCAGGCTACTGAGCACATGGTCTCCGAATTCCGAACCAAAGACATCATTGATCATTTTAAAATTGTTGATGTCCAGGTAGGCGACATAATACTTCCTCTCCGGATGCGCATCCAGGCGTTCCCGGATTCTCTCCATCAGGTACTGCTTGCGGTACAGCCCGGTCAGCGAATCATAGTGGGCCAGATAGCGCTCCTTCTGGAAGGCCTTCTGCTGCTCCGTCTCGTCCTGAAGCACCAGAAAGGAGCCGATGAGCCGGCCTCCGGAATCCAGCACGGTATGCTTGACCAGGTTGAAATACCGCTCTCCCAGGGTCCTCTGGCACCTCCAGTCGCTCTGGTCCAGTCTGAGTCCCGGGAACAGTTCGTTCAGCCTGTTTACACAGTGACCCAGATTATGTTCATCAAGGTCCACCATGCGCAGCCCATGCTCGTCCGCCCAGACACACTGCTGACTGTCATCAAAGAAGAACAGCGCATCCGTCAGCCCTGAAGTGACATTGGCCAGCAGGTGGTCCAGCATCCGGACCGGTCTGTACAGAAGAGAAAAATAGTACACCAGCAGTCCAAACATCCCGTAGGCGATCACGGTGCGCTTTACAGGCGTGCGTGAAAAGAGATAAAACATTTCCCAGATGCCGGTTCCTACGAGCAAAAGAAGGATGAGAGAGTATTTTTCCGAATAGATCCGCGGGGCGCGGAACATCTTGACCAGAAGGATCACGAAGGAGGCGCCCAGCAGGATATAGACCAGCCCCAGATGCAGATTCCTTCCAATATAGGATTTGACATTGTAATACGGCGCCCCGTATGCCTCCATCACATCCGGCGCAAACACATGTCCCGTAAATGGATTGCACAGAATCTGCACAATATCCACCGTGATCGCGCCGATCACCAGAGTGTGCAGGGACCGTCTCCATTTCAATCCGCAGTACAGCAGCACAAAGTCCAACAGCGCATACATGGTCAGATCAATGCCCACCATGTACATATACCGTCCAAAGACCGACAGTTCCTCGGTAATTGCAACGGTAATCAGGAAATTTCCAATGACAGGAGGAAGCAGACTGATCAGCAGATTCGTCACCTTCGGTGCAATTTCCTTTTCGGATTGCCTGCTGAACATGGCGCACACGCCCAGTGCGGCTGCCATCAGCAGCATGATCAGTCCAATGAGTGTTCTCACATCATTCCCCCTTTCCTTAAATGTCCTTCCGGTATTCCCGCAAAATTCCTCTGTCCCTGTGCAGTCGCATCTGCAGATTCTTCGGGAGCCGGTTTCTTTCCCGTATTATATCAGTAACCTTTTTCACGTGTCCATTCCGAAATAATAATACAATGCAGAATATTTTTGATGCGACACAAATTGT
>CACYCQ010000097.1:0-5085 GCA_902772995.1 uncultured Eubacteriales bacterium | reverse complement strand
GCCATCACCAGATCCAGCTTGCTTCCAAAGTACCTGTATACCGTTGCAATGCCGACTCCGCTGGCTCTGGCCACCTCCTCGAGAGAAACGGATTCAATGCCTGCCTGAACAAACAGTCTGAAGGCCGCATCCTGGATCCGCTTCCGCTTTTCCGCCATGCCTGCCGCGTCCTTTTTCGGGTTATGCATGCATTGCCCTCCTGTTCCCTCCGGTTCAAACGTGCCCCGTCCATGATGATAGTTATTCTATCACCGTGGCTTCCCGTCTGCAAGACCTGATCACAAACATTTTCGCCGCTATACAAAAAAACCCTGTCTGCAAAATGCAAACAGAGTGTATGTGTGTAAATAAAATCTACAATACCTTGCTGAGGAAATCGCAGAGGCGGGGATGCTGCGGATGGGAAAAGATTTCCTCGGGCGTGCCTTCCTCCAGGACAACGCCCCCGTCCATAAACAGCACACGGTCCGCCACCTCCCTGGCGAAGCCCATTTCGTGGGTCACCACGATCATGGTCATTCCGTCTGCCGCCAGCTCCTTCATGACCTCCAGCACCTCTCCCACCATCTCCGGGTCCAGCGCGGAGGTGGGCTCATCAAAGAGCATGATATCCGGTTTCATGCAAAGCGCCCTGGCAATGGCCACGCGCTGCTTCTGTCCGCCGGAGAGTTCATCCGGGAACGCCGACACCTTTTCCGACAGGCCCACGCGCTCGAGCATCGCCAGTGCGGTCTGCCGGGCACTCTGGACGCTGGCCACCTTCAGGTCCACGGGAGCCAGCATGAGATTGCGCAGCACATTCATATTGCTGAAGAGGTTGAAATGCTGAAAGACCATCCCGATCTGCCTGCGGACATTGTTGATGTCCACACCGGGCCGGGTGACCTCCACGTCATTGATGACGATCTTTCCCTCCGTGCTCTCCTCAAGGCGGTTGAGGCAGCGCAGGAAGGTGGATTTCCCGCTTCCGCTGGGCCCGATGATGCACACCACCTCCCCCTCCCTGACATTCAGGGAGATGTCCCGGATCACCCGCTGATCACCAAAGTCCTTGTACAGGTGCGAGACCCGGATCGGAAACTCATACTTTCCTCTTTCCATTTTTCAGTCTCCTTTCCACGGCCTTGGCCGCCTGCTGCAGTATCAGAATGACGATCAGATACATGATGCCCACGATGGCCCAGGTCTGGAAGGACATGAAGGTCTTGGACACCACGTTTTTCGCGGTATTGACCAGTTCCGGGAATCCGATGACCGACAGGATGGAGGTATCCTTGAGGGTGATGATGAACTGGTTGATAATGGACGGGATCATGGTCCGGATGGCCTGGGGAAGAACCACCCGCTGCATCGACCGCCAGTAGGGAAGGCCCAGGGAACGGGCCGCCTCCATCTGACCCGCGGGAACGGACTCGATCCCGGCGCGGATGATCTCCGCCATATAGGCGCCGCAGTTGAGGGACAGACAGATGGTGCCCGCCTGGAGGGCACTTAAGGTCACCCCGCCCATGTTCAGGATGGTGTTGAACAGATACGGTACGCCGAAATAGACAAAATAGGCCAGTACGATCATGGGCACGCCGCGGATCAGATTGACAAAGATCCCCGCGATAACGCGGCATATACGGCTGCGCAGCACGCTCATGATGCCGACAATCATGCCGATGATGCAGGCAAAGAACAGTCCGTACAATGCCAGCAACAGGGTATGCCCCATGGCCTGCAGCAGCAGAGGACCGTATACGGTGATGATTTTTCCCACGAAGATGGCCTCCCTTTTTCATGAAAGAAAGAGAGCACTTCCTGCAGAAGTGCCCTCTGCCTCTTGAACTGATCCGGATTCTGACAGAGTATGAATTATTCGCCCAGGTACTTGGCCAGGATCTTGTCGTAGGTCCCGTTGGCGCGAATGCTGGCCAGGCCGGCATTGAACTTGTCCACCAGATCCTGCTTGTCCTTGGAGAAGACCGCGAATCCATAGTCGGCGCCTTCATTGGCGGTGCCGTCCACCAGCTTCATGGGCACGCCGTTTGACTTGATGTAATCCGCCATGATGGGGCTGTCCTCGAAGCAGGCCACAGCCATTCCGCTGATGACCGACTGGTAGACGTCAGGAGAGCTCTCCAGATAGATGATGTCAAAGCCGTACTTCTCCTTGAGGCTCTCCGCATACTCCGCGCCCTGGGTTCCGATCTTGACCGCCACGGTCTTGCCCTTCAGGTCGTCGAATCCGGCGATGCCGGCATCGGCCCCGACCGCCATGGACTGGGTGGCGCTGAAGTACCCGTCGGAGAAAATCCAGCCGGATTCCTTGCGGGCATCCGTAATCGATGCACCGGCGATCATGCCGTCCGCCTGTCCGGCCTGGCAGGCTGCGATGGACGCATCCCAGCCGAGAGCGGTGAGGGTATACTCAAATCCCTGATCGGCGGCGACGGCAGCCAGAATATCCACGTCAATGCCCACCAGAGCCCCGGTTTCATCCGTATACTCGAAGGGACGGAAGGCGGTGTCGGTCACGATGGTATAGCCGTCCGCCAGGGACAGGGCCGCCACAGCCAGCAGCATCATTGCAAGTACAAGTGTCATCAGTTTCTTCATCATTGTTTCCTCCCGTCAGTGAGTGATGGGCGTATCCTACTCTCCCGGGGTGCAAATGTCAACGGCTTTTTTCAAAAAATGAATAATCGAAAGTTCTCTCCGCCAAAAACTTTCAAAATCAAGGCCCATTCGTGGGGATATTTTAAAAAATCTGACTGTCTGACCTGTTTTTGATTCAAGCCGCATTTTTACAGCCCCTGCTCGGCCCAAAAAAACGGAAGGCCGGTCATCAGACCGGCCCCGTTTCTGCCATGAACTTTCAGACCGCATTCCCCTGCTGTTCCCCGTCCTGCACGCCCCTGGCCGCGGGAAATTCGCGCACCGTTTCTCCGGCCGTGCTGATATAGCGCTCCGTATCTCCGGAGGTGACCCACGCCAGGCCGTCCCGGAAGGGCGCCGCCAGATCATAGGTGCAGGGAATGACCACCTGTCCCAGGAGGTTCACATAGCCCATCTTTCCGGAAGCGGAATCCATGACCGGCAGCAGTCCGTCGGTGAATCCGGGGGCGCACAATGAGGCGGAATATCCGAGTTCCTCCTCATCCGGCAGGTGCATCGGCGAATCAAAGACCACCGTTCCTTCCGTGGTCATGACCTTGAGTCCGTCCGGATAGCGCATGAGCAGCAGCTGGTTCTCCCTGTCGAGTACGAACCAATCAAGTCCGGAGGCCAGCACATTGCCCTTTTTGTTCACGAGCTGGCGCTGCCCGTCCTTTTTCACCACGGCCACGCCCATTTCAAAGTCCCAGGCCTCTTCGAATCCGGACAGCGCGCTGACCTTTTTCCCGGTCTTTCCGATGTAGCTCCATTCCTTCCCGTTGCGCACCCTGCACAATCCATCGGAGAAGGTGCCGACCTCGTCATACTGGGTCCTGACAATCTGCCGTCCGTTGGAATCCGTAAAGCCCCATTTGCCGCTCTTTGCGCTGACCAGGGCCACGCGGTCCCCGCTGCAGTTCACCCCTGCCATCCATTTGAGACCTGCCGGGGGCTGGGTCTTTCTCCCTGAGGAGGAGATCATGCGGAACCCGCTTGTTTCATTTCCCACGATCACCCGGTTCTCCCGCATCACCGTGATGCCGGTTGCGGGTACCTCAGACGGATCCACCCTGAGCACCTGCAGTCCCGTGTTCCGGTTGACCAGACGACCGTCAGCCATAAGGATGACCTCATCCTCCGGGCGGATCCAGGGTGCCTCGCCGGTGGCATTTTCAAGGAAAAGCCCTGTGGGAAGGTTGAAGTAGGCATATTCCTCACGCTCGGCCTCCTGCCCTGCCTTGCCCTCCGGCTGTTTCGCGTTCTCCTCCGGCTGTTTCGCCTTCTCTTCCGGCTGACCGGCCTTCTCCTCTGGCTGTTCCGCCTTCTCTTCCGGCTGTTTGGTCTTCTCCTCCGGCTGTTCCGCCTTCTCTTCCGGCTGTTCCACCTTCTCTTCCGGCTGTTCCACCTTCTCTTCCGGCTGTTCCGCCTTCTCCTCGCCTGCAGAAACGTGCACCGTACGGTAGCCAATGATCACGCCGGTATCCCGGCCCCCGTAGTAGCCCCCGTCATACCCCTCAGAGAAGGACCATCCCTCCTTCGGGTCAATGACCGTTTTGCCCTCCCGGTCGATGATGCCCTCGCTGCCGTCCTCCAGAACGACGACAGCATAGCCGTTGCGGAACTCGCCGGCAAAGCGGTACGCGGCGTCAATCACCGTTTTTCCTTTGGCATCCATGTACCCCATCCGGTCATCCTCCCTGAAGGGATACAGCATATCCTCCACGGCAGTCACCCTGGCGCCCAGTCTCTCGCTCTGGATAAATCCCCGGTTCCGCACCGCGCCTTCGGTTTCCACATAGCTCCATTCGCCCATCCGGCCCAGCACCCGCACGGGCTGTCCCACAGGCAGATGGATGAAGATTTTCTGTCTGCCCAGGGGATCATCCGTCATGGAGGATTTCCGGATGACCTGGGTCTTTTCATGCTTCGCCGGAGAAAGACGTTCATCCAGCACACCCCGTACCCATGCAAACCGGTACTGGTGCTTTCCCGCCTCGTAGCAGATCAGGGTATAGCCGTCCTCCGTGCCAAAGCTCATCACCTTTGTTCCCGGGGTCAGCTGATTCCGGGTCTTGAAGACCTCTCCCGGCCCTGTGTACAGGGTGATTTTCTTTTCGCCCTCCAGCACCAGCTCGTGAGCTTCAAAATCCCCTCCCGGAACCTTGGGAATCTCGGCCGCCGCCCCGAAAATGACCGCCGCCAGCAGCAGCAGCGCCAGGAGCATACCTGCAGTCCTCTTCATCTTCGTTCCTTCCTTTCTTTTCCGGCATCTGGGCCGGAGAATCACTTTCCTTCCGCACTTCCGGAGCGCTGCAGCCAGATCCGCCTGGCCAGCAGGGCACAAAGCACGCTCAGCCCTCCGACGATCCCCTCCATCGCTACCAGGGGGAGGCCGGACCCGGAGAGCATCACGCTGCAGGCATCAACAGTCGCATGAACCGCCAT
>CACYCQ010000096.1:0-10504 GCA_902772995.1 uncultured Eubacteriales bacterium | reverse complement strand
TGCGCCAGGGCACCGCAGGGGATGTGTGCCCCCGGGCAGAACTGAAGGAGGATCAGAGATGAAGCAGGCAAAAATGATTCTTGATAAGGACTATCAGATCAGCGCAATTGATCCGAGAATCTACAGCTCGTTCATAGAGCATCTCGGGCGCGCGGTCTATGGGGGAATTTACGAGCCGGGGCATCCTGCGGCGGATGAGCAGGGATTCCGCAAGGACGTCCTTGAACTTGTCCGGAAGATCGGGGTCCCGCTGGTCCGCTATCCGGGCGGCAATTTTGTTTCCGGATTCAATTGGGAAGATTCGGTCGGTCCCGCAGACAAACGGCCGAAACGTCTGGATCTCGCCTGGTTTACGACGGAAAGCAATGCGGTGGGCATGCACGAATTCGCAGACTGGTCAAAGAAGGCGGGTTCCGAAGTCATGTACGCGATCAATCTCGGAACGAGAGGTCCGGAACAGGCAAGGGATATCGTGGAGTATGCCAATCACATGGGCGGCTCCAAATTCTCCGACATGCGGATCGCCAACGGAAAGAAGGATCCGCTGGGCATCAAGCTCTGGTGTCTCGGAAATGAGATGGACGGTCCCTGGCAGATGGGCCGGAAGACAGCCTATGAATACGGACGCGTTGCCAATGAAGCCGCCAAGATGATGAAGTGGGTCGATCCGACCATCGAACTGGTGGCCTGCGGCTCCTCCTCCTCTGAGATGCCGACCTTTGGCGACTGGGAACTGACCATGCTGGACGAGTGCTATGAGAACATCGACTATGTTTCTCTGCACCGCTATTACGGCAATCCCACGGCGGACACGCCGGGCTTCCTGGCAAGGACGATGGACCTGGATGCGTTCATCCATACGGTTGTCTCCATCTGCGATGCCGTAAAGGGAAAGAAGCACCTGAAGAAACAGGTCAATCTCTCCTTTGACGAGTGGAATGTCTGGTATCATTCCCGCGAGCAGGACGATGAAATCTGGAAACGCGAAAAGTGGGGTCCGGCGCTTCCGCTGCTTGAGGATATCTACAACTTTGAGGATGCGCTTCTGGTGGGCTCCATGCTCATCACGTTCCTTCGCAATGCGGACCGGGTCAAGATCGCCTGCATGGCACAGCTGGTCAACGTCATCGCCCCCATCATGACCCGTAACGGCGGCGGATGCTGGGCACAGACCATTTTTTATCCGTATATGCACGCCTCCAATTTCGGACGCGGCACCGCGCTGCGTGCGGTGGTGGATTCGCCGGTCTACGACTGCAGCGATTATTCGGATGTTCCCTACATTGACGCAACGGCGACCATGGATGACGACGGAAACGTCACGGTGTTCTGCGTCAACCGCGACATGAACGAGGACTATGTCCTGAATATCGACCTGCGTTCCTTCGATGCACTGACCATCAAAGAGCACATCGTCCTCCATCATGATGACGTCAAGGCCATCAACACCGAGGAAAATCCGATGAATGTCGCACCGAAGGCCGGCCCTGGCGGCAAGGTGGAAGACGGCCGCGCAGAAATCCGGATCCCTGCTCTCAGCTGGAACGTTCTCCGTTTTGCAAAGGCCTGACAGGGCGGTCCCGGAATGCGCAATGCTGGCCGCAGGGCCCATTCGTGAAAAACTGAACAGATTAAGCCCTCATCCGTGTCACACGGATGAGGGCTTATCTGCATCTGTCAAAAGCTGCCCGGTTCTCGTTGTCCGGATCGGAAGGGCCCTGTAAAAGCCGTGCCTTTTATGGGGCCTGCCCCGGGTCCCTTCCGGGTTGGATTTCCTGCATGAGACCGCCTGCCCCTCTGTGCGGATGGCTCCCCAAAGTCACACGCCGCATGCCCCGGCATGGCGGTGACAGGGCTGCCTGTGAAAACAGGACTCCGGGATTTCATCCCTCGGGACCGCGGGCGTCCGGGCAAGCAGCAAAACCCGGACGGAGGCTGCTGCAGGGAGCTTCTGTCCGATGGCTCCGGAGAGCGCCGGATGCCCTCCCGCCTGCGATTTTGCCCGCGATTTTCTCAGCAGAAAGGGCGAAAAGGCTTTACAGTTTTCCGCCATACAGGTTATAATAACCCAAAATACAGCTGTGTAGCTGTCTAATTATTACAAAGGAGGTTACCCCGCATGAAGAAACTGTTGACTCTCGCTCTGGCTCTGGTCATGATGCTCAGCCTGGTGGCATTTGCTTCCGCTGAGGATGTCACCCTGGATGTCATCATCGCCCAGTACGGCCCCAGCACCCAGGACTGGTTCCTTGGAACCGGCATGAACGGAACCAGCTTCGTCAAGAAATTTGAGGAAGCCAATCCCGGCATCAAGCTGAATCTGGAAGTTGTCTCCTGGAATGACCTTTACACCGTGGTGTCCACCCGCATCAGCAACAACAATGCCCCGGACATCCTGAACATCGACGTGTTTGCAGACTATGCCAATGAAGGCCTGCTGCTGCCCGTCAGCGACTACTGCCCCGAAGAGCTGTACAAGGATTTCTTCCCCTCCTTCATTCAGGAGTCCGTCATTGACGGAACCGTGTGGGCCGTGCCCGATCTCGCCTCCGCCCGCGCGCTGTACTACAATGTCGATCTCCTCAAGGAAGCCGGCATCGAGGAAGTCCCCACCACCTGGGCGGAGCTTGAAGATGCCTCTCAGGCCATCATCGACGCCTTCAACGGCGAAGTATATCCCTGGGGCATTGACATGACCACCGACGAAGGCCAGGCGGCATTTGCCTACTACACCTGGGGCAACAACGGCGGCTTCGTCAATGACAAGGGCGAATGGATCCTGAACAGCGACGAGAACGTCAAGGCCATCGAGTATGCCATCGGCCTCGTCAAGAGCGGCTTCACCAATCCGAATCCGGCCACTCAGACCCGTTATGACCTGCAGGATATGTTCGGCGCCAAGAAGCTCGCCATGGTCATCGCTCCCAACTCCCTGCCCACCTATATCAAGGACAAGGGCTATACCGACGTGAATCTGGCCACCGCCTCCATCCCCCACAACGAGGGTGCCTCCTCCAGCTCCGTGGGCGTCATGGACCGCATCATGGCCTTCCGCAAGGACAGCGCGGATCAGGCTTCCCGCAACGAGGCGATCGGCAAGTTCCTGACCTTCTTCTATGATCCTGAGAACTATGTGGGCTGGGTTTCCATGGAAGGCTTCCTCCCCGCCGTCAACTCCGCCGTGGGCGCTCTGGTTGCGGCCGACCCGTCCTTCGAGGCGTGGCTGAATGTTCTGGGATCCGCAAAGTTCTATCCCACCACCAAGGCGGAATGGAACGATGTGAAGCAGGGCGTCATCGCTGTTGAACAGGAAGCCCTGACCGGCGGTGATGTCAAGACACTGCTTGACAATCTGCAGGCCAAGATCGCTGGAAAATAATCCCTGACTTCTGCAGGAGGCCGGTCGCCCGGCCTCCTTTTTCTCGATTTTCCATCAGTAAAGGAGCTTTTTTCATGAATTCATCTGCCACCTTTCAAAAAAAATGGGAGCCTTATCTCTGGATCCTTCCCAGCTGTCTCCTTATGCTGATCTTTGTCGTTTTCCCCATCGGCATCGTCTTTCGCCTCGCCTTCAGCAAAATCTCCCGGGCGGGGGTCGTCGGCAGTTTTTCCGGGCTTCAGAACTTTGCAGATGCCGTTTCCGCCCCGGTCTTCCCCCATGTCATGCTCAACACCCTCATCTGGGTGGTCTCCGTCGTCGGTCTGTCCACCCTGATCGGCTTCACGGCGGCCATGGTCCTCAACCAGCCCTTCCGGGGACGGAAGATCGCCCGGTCCATCATGGTTTTTCCCTGGGCCGCCTCCCTTGTCATCCAGGCGTCCGTATGGAACTACATCATCAAGATGGAGTACGGGAACCTGAACAACATTCTGCTGAATCTCGGCATGATCCAGGATGCCGTCAACTGGCGCTCCTCCTATCAGATTGAATTCGTCTGGGAATGCGCCATCGGCATCATCGTCACCATCCCCTTTGTCACCTTCACGATTCTCTCCGGACTTCAGTCCATCGATCCTTCCTACTACGAGGCGGCCACGGTGGACGGGGCCTCCTTCTGGCAGAAGCTGTTCAACATCACCCTTCCCCTGGTCCGTCCTTCCCTGACGGTTTCCACCGTCCTCAATATTATTTATGTTTTTAACTCGTTCCCCATTATCTACACCATTACCAAGGGCGCTCCTGCCAACAAAACGGATACCATGGTCACCTATCTGTACATGCTGGCCTTCTATGACCAGAAAAAGGGCCCGGCCACCGCGCTGTCGGTCATCGGCTTTGTCATTTTGTGCGTGGTCTCCGGCGCATATATGGTGCTGACCATGAGAAAGGAGGACAGCCTATGAAGCCGGCTCCTTCTCCCCATTCCCGCTTCACGGTTCCTCTGCTTCTCGCCCTTGCCCTCATTCTGGTCCTTGGGCTGCTGTGCCTTCCCATGATTCAGTTCAACAGCAGCCTGTATTCCAAGCGCTCCCCCAACACCTTCGTCGGAGATGAGAAATACCTGCAGATCCGCGGGGAGGTGGAGCAGGTTCTTGCACAGTACAAGGAGCAGGGGGTCTCCGGCACCATTGAAGAACAGGTCATCGAACGGGTCAACAGCAAGGGCGTGACCACTTCCCTTGTCGTTTTCTCCATCTCAGCCGCGGATTCCCGGACCGGCTGGGACATTCTCAGGTCGGATCTCCCGACCGCACACCTTTTGCGGCTCCAGCTGATTCTCCTGTCCCTGTCCCTTCTCCTTTCCGTTGCGGCAAGCTTGTTTTTCCAGAGTCCCGTGTCGCTTTCCCACCGGCTCCCGGGGATCCTCTCCTTTGTGTTTTCCCTGGTTTCCATCGCCATCACCCCCCTGCTGTACATGACCCTCAACCTCTCCCTGTCCCGTTCCGTGGACCTGATTCTCGCCGGACAGCCTGTGGCCAACCAGGATGCCCTGCTCAGCGCCATTGACGCGCTGCTCTTCGGCGGGCACTCCGGAGAGACCCTTCAAACGCTGCTGTCCTCCCTGACCTACCGGATTTCCCCGGCGATCTGGCTGTGCGCCCTGCCGTGCTTCATGGTCCTGTGCGCCTCCATCCTCAGCCTGAACCTGAACCTTCGTCATGTCCTCCTGCGGATTCTGCTGTATGTCAGCGTCATCCTCTTTTCGCTGTTCATCCTCTACCCCTTCTTTGTGATGTTCATCACCGCCTTCCGCAGCAATTCGGAGACCACGGACATGCATTTTCTGCACATTCTCCCCACCAAATGGGTCTTCAGCAATCTGAAGGATACCCTGGACCGGGGCGTACTGCGCTATCTGATCAACTCCCTGCTGATTGCCGGCGGCGCCACCTGCATCTCCATGCTCTGCGGGATCCCCGCCGCCTATGCCATGGCCCGCATGAGCTTCCGGGGCCGCAAGGCCTATCTGGGCTTTGTCATCATGAGTCAGATGTTCTCTCCTGTGGTCCTTCTGGTGGGCATATCCCGCCTGATGAACACCCTGCACCTCAACGACTCCCTCCTTGGACTGATGCTCATCAATGCCGCCTTCAATCAGGCGTTTGCCATCTGGCTGCTGCGGGGCACCTTCGTCTCCATCTCCTCCGAAATGGAGCAGGCCGCCACCATCGACGGCTGCACCACCGTCGGCGCCCTCATCCGCATTCTGCTGCCCATGGCCGCGCCCGGCATTGTCACCACGCTGATTTTCATCTTCATCAACGCGTGGAACGAATACACCATCTCCACCGTCCTCATTTCCACCCAGACCAACCGGCCCATTACCGTGGGCATCACCCAGTTTTCGTCATTTAATATGATCGAGTGGCAGTACCTGTTTGCTGCGGCGCTGCTGGCCACCGTTCCCGTCGTCATCCTGTTCATGTTCATCGAGAAGCACCTTGCCGCCGGGCTGACCTCCGGAGGCGTCAAGGGGTAGGGCAATCCTTCCAGTTTTTCGTCAACTGTAGCGGTCAGTTTTACCAATTTATGACTTGTCTCTTTGTCTGATATGCTTTATAATATATCCAAACGGGGATAAAGATGATTCCCCAAACAAAACGAGGAGGTACAGACCATGAGAAAACTTCTGTCCATCGCTCTGGCTGCTGTCCTGCTGCTCAGTCTGGCAGCGGTCGCATCTGCCGCAGGCGACTACACCATCCGCATTTATTCCAACTCCAATTCCAGCGAGCGGACGACCTGGCTGATCAACGCGGCCAAGGAAGCCGGCTTCAATATCTCCATCGATGACAACTCCGTCATCTCCGGAGATACCGCCGCCATTCAGGCTGCCAACGAGAACAAGGACGGCGACCTGATCTTCGGCCTGAACGAGACCCGCTGGTCCCAGTTGGTCAACGGCCAGTATGAGAATCTGAAGATTGCCGACTGGACGCCCTCCTGGGCCGAAGAAGTCGGAGACTACGCCTATCCCGGAAAGGCCTACGGCCTCGTGATCCAGAATGTTCTGATGCTCTACCGCAACGACGAGCTGGGAACCAACGGCAAGGCGCTGCACTTTGAGCACTGGGCCGACCTGGTCAACTGCGGCTACAAGTGGTATCGTCAGGGCAAAGTCGGCGGAACCACCAACTCCAACATCAACAGCGCCATGCTGTATCCCTTCGCGGATCCTTCCTCTCCAGCCGGCGGAATCTCCCTGGACGGCTGGAAGACCCTGTGGAAATACTGTGCGGAAGGCAACTTCACCGGCGACAGCTACGGCCTTGATCCTCTCAACCGCGGCGACGTCCAGGTGTCCACCTTCTACTCCTCTTCCCTGTATGGAAACATCGATGCCGCTGCCAGCACCTTTGACAAGCCCCTGCGCGGCACCCTCCAGCCGGAGAACTGGGCGCTGGTGGATATCGATGACGGCACCTATTACATCGCCGAGTACATCGGTGTGCTGGACCGCCAGGGCCGTACCGCTGAGGAAACCGAAACCGTGAAGGCGTTTGCGGAATGGTTCGGCTCCGCTGCCACCCAGATCGCCTGGTCCGATGAGTTCGACAGCTATCCCTGCAACAAGGCCGCTGCCGCCGAGCTCTTTGACGAGACTCCTGCCATCTACACTCTGAAGAACTGCTCCCTGACCAAGGTCGCGGGAACCGACATGACCTATGCCGAGTATGTAGGTTCTCATTCTTCTCAGTGGACCAACATCATGACCAACCTGGGCTTCTACTGGGCTGACAACAGCGCAGCTCCCGCCGAGCCGGATTGGGATAACCTCAACTGGGCTGAGCTGACCCAGAAGAAAGCCGAGTAATACAGGCATCATCGGGGGGGCGAGCCACATGGCTCGCCCCCTTCTGCTTATTGAATGAGGAGGCGTTCCGGTGATAGAGTTAAATGACATCATCGTCAAATTCGGAGATTTTGAAGCCCTTCACAACATCAATGTTCATGTCAGGGAGGGCGAGTTTTTTACCTTCCTCGGTCCCTCCGGCTGCGGAAAAACCACCACGCTGAGGACCATTACCGGGTTTATTGAGCCCGTATCAGGAACCGTGAAGATGAGCGGGCAGGACATCACCCACGTGCCCATTGAAAAGAGGAACATCGGCATCGTCTTTCAAAGCTATGCCCTGTTCCCCACCATGACCGTCTATGACAACATCGCCTTCGGCCTCAAGATCAAGAAGGAATCCAAGAGTGCCATTGACAGGAAGGTCCGGGAGATTGCCAGCAAGGTCGATCTCAGCGATGAACAGCTGAAGAAAGCCGTCAGCCAGCTCTCCGGCGGACAGCAGCAGCGCGTCGCCATTGCCCGCGCACTGGTGACAGAGCCTGCCATTATCTGCATGGACGAACCGCTGTCCAACCTGGATGCCAAGCTTCGCGTGCAGCTTCGCAACGAGCTCAAAAAGATGCAGAAGGAATTCGGCATCACCACGATTTACGTGACCCACGACCAGGAGGAAGCACTGACCCTCTCTGACCGGATCGCGGTCTTCAACAAGGGCTATATCGAGCAGATCGGCACCCCGAATGAGGTCTACAACTATTCCAAGACCCAGTTCGTCTGCAACTTTATCGGAGATATCAATCCCCTTTCTCAGGGAATCGTTTCAGGTCTGCAGCTGAATCCCTCCCAGAATCACTTTATCCGCCTGGAGCGGATCCGTGTCAATCAGCCAAAGGATGACACGGCCGTTCAGTTTGACGGCGTCATCGAGAGCCGTGAGTATTATGGCCTGTACATCAAGTATTATGTGCAGGCAGCCGGCCAGATGGTCAAAGTAATCGAGAAAAACGACGGCATCAAAATCTATGAGCCCGGCCAGGCGGTCACAATCGGTGTACACCCCTCTGATGTCATGTCCTATGACCCCCAGGAATGAGGTGTAATCCATGGAAATACGCAAAGACAAATCCTTTAATATCTCTGCTGTCTACAAGGTATTCGGCATCGTCCTCTTTGCCTATCTGTTTCTGGGCTTCATGGTCATTCCCTGTCTGAATACCCTCACCTCCATCTTTACGGTCAAGGGCGCAAACGGCAACACCGATCCACTGGCGGTGATCCGGTTCTTCTTTGCCGGCACCATGCCGAAGTTTGTCGGAAACTCCCTGAAGCTGGCCATCTTCCTGATCGTCACCGTCAATGTCGTCGGCATCAGCATTGTTCTGCTGACGGAGTACTTTGACATCAAGGGCGCCAAAATACTGCGTCTGGGGTATATGACGACGCTCATCTATTCCGGCGTTGCCCTGGTGACCGGATATCAGTTTCTATACGACAAGGACGGAATCATGACCACCTGGCTTGCCCAGATTTTCCCCATGATCAACAAGCAATGGTTCAGCGGTTTCGGTTCCGTGCTGTTTACCATGACCTTCGCGTGCACCTCCAACCACGCTCTTTTCCTGCGCAATGCCATCCGGGGAATCGATTACAACACGGTGGAAGCCGCAAGGAACATGGGTGCCTCCCCGTTCAAGGTGCTGTTCAGCGTCGTCATGCCCACGCTGCTGCCCACCCTGTTCTCCCTGACAGTCATGACCTTTATCACAGGCCTTTGCGCCATGTCAGCACCGACACTGCTGGGATATGACTCCATCAATCCCGAAATTGTCCGACTCGCCGGCTCTTCACCGGCAGATGAGGCGTTTCCTCAGGCGCGTGCGGCCCTCCTGTCGATCATTCTGGCCATGTTCACCATCGTTCTGCTGACGATCCTCAATCACTATGAAAGAAAAGGTCATTATCTGTCCGTCAGCAAAACCAAGGCCAAGCTTGTCAAGCAGAAGCTGCACAATCCTGTGTCCAACATTCTTGCTCACATCTACGCCTATGTGCTGTTCATCATCTATATGACGCCGGTGGTGATGATCGTCGTCTTCTCTTTCCAGAATTACACCTCCATCCGCGCAAAATCCCTCGATTTTTCCAACTGGACACTCATCAACTACTTTGGCAGCCAGGATTATGAATACATGACCAGCCGCGGTAAACTCCGGACAAGAGTCGGCTCCATCTCCGGCCTTTTTGCCAACTCTGACACGGTCGGAGGAATCCGTCTGAGCTTTCTCATGTCCGCCATCGCTGCTGCGCTGACATGTGTCATCGTCGTTGTCGCGGTCAACTATATCTTCAAGCACCGCAACAAAAAGCGCTCCCTGGTGATGGAATCCTGCCTTCTCTTCCCGTGGCTTCTTCCCACAATTCTGATCTGTTACTCCTACCGCATTTACTTCAACAGAAACGTGTGGTATGTCTTCGGTCAGAATATGTACTGGAAGGAGAATGTCCGGTTCCTGATTGTCATGGCCTATACCGTCGTCAAGCTTCCATTTGCCCTGCGAATGATCAAGGCGGCATTCTATGCCATTGATGATGAACTGGAAGATGCCGCAAGAAATCTGGGAGCAAGCAGTGTCGTGACCTTCCTGAAAGTCAAGCTTCCGATTGTTCTCCCCAGCGTGCTTGCCGTGTTCGCGCTCAACTTCAATGCACTGTTTACGGAATATGACATGTCCGCCACCTTCCATTCCAGCTACGGAAAAAGCTATGCCATGGTCATCCAGAACATGTGCTTTGAAGAAGGCCGTGAGGGATACAATGTCAATGCTTCCGGCCGCCGGTGTGCTTCAACCGTCTTTATCATGATCATTTCCGGAATTGTGCTGTACCTTGTCTATGGAGTTGGTGCCCGTGACCTGGGAGAACGCCTGGCGATCCGTGAAAAACGAAGAAAATTCTTAGAAGCACTAAAGACCAAATTCCTGAAGAGATAAAAACTTTCCGGCATGAATGCCCCAGCGGGAGAAATGAGAACTCTTTCTCCCGCTTCTTTATTTTATTATTCTCTTTTTTTAGGCTTCATGTATTTATTTAATAATATATTATTATTGGATTTTACTCTTGACAGCCTGTCTGTTCCGGCATATAATATGCACGTTCCGAAGTTGACAGACAGTTTTATATCATGGTCGCATGGCTCAGTTGGTAGAGCACATCGTTCACATCGATGGGGTCACAGGTTCGAGTCCTGTTGCGACCACCAACCCAAG
>CACYCQ010000095.1:0-3661 GCA_902772995.1 uncultured Eubacteriales bacterium | reverse complement strand
TCGATCTCGCGGGTGATGGGCCGCAGGTTGTCCATGCTCAGGCGGCGGGACGGAACCAGCGTGACCGGTCTGCACCTGCGCGATCTTCTGACCAAGCCCTGGATCCGGACCTTCCAGCTCATCCAGCATTCCTATGACGATCTGGAGGCCATGGTTGTGCTGGACGGCACGCCGGAGCAGCACCGGGAGGACCTTGACCAGATTGCCTCTCAGCTTCGGAAAATCATGGATACCGAATGCCGTTTCACCTTCTGTGACAATCTTTCCCCTGAAAAGACTGGTAAATATTTCTATGTCAGAAGCGAATTGGAATAAACGGAAAGTCCGGAATCCCCTCGCCATGGCGACCATGGAGCTGCTGGGGTGCCTGTGTGAACTGGGGGACAGGGAAGCCCTTTCCCTGCGCTTGAATACCCTGCCGGTGAGTACCGGCTTTGGCAGGGAGCACGATGCTGCCCGCCGCATTCTCCTTGAGGCGCAGACCCGGGGCCTCAGGACCCTCGCCCTTCGCTCCGGCTGCGGGACCATTGTGGATTATCCCTGCAGCTGCCTGCACCGCCCCTTCACGTCAAAGGGCCTGCGCTACATCGGACTGGGCGCATCTGAAGTGCTGGATGCTGTAGGGGAGGCCTGGAAAGGGCCTGGCAGAAGCTTTTTCCCGGTGGACGCCACCAATCCCGTATCCATTATCCGGAGCCTGGAGAGTGCCGGCAGTTCCCTCTGCATTCTTTCCGCAGGGCTGCTTTCGACGGTGACGGATCCGGAGCTCAATCCGCTGTGCGGTATCGTCGGTCAGGCCCTGCGCCTTCACGGCGGCTGCTGGCTGACCCCGGATCCGGAGGCCCCCCGCGCCTTTATGGACATCCTGGAGGCCCTCTGCGGGGACCGGATGATGGATGTGCTCCTGAAATCCAACAACATGCGGCAATGGAGGATGCGGGGACAGTTTGACAATACCCTTGTCATCGACCCCAGATGGGACCATGAGCGGCTGCAGAGAAAGGCCATCGCGTTTTTGCGTACCCACGGCCTTGAGGTGGAGCGGCTTCCCATGGAAATACGAGACGCAGAGCTTCTGTCCGTTCCTGCAGGGCAGACCCCGGCGGTGCTCCGGCAGGCCCTTGCCGCCATGCACTGCTGGAAAATCACGGTGTCAGCCTCCCGGAGAAAGCCCGCAGACGTCCGACACGCCTCAGGACTGGACATCGCCACTTCGCGGGAGGGGGATCTGCTGCGCATGCAGCTGCGCGGGCGACTGGACACGCTCTCCTCACCCGACTTCCTTGAAAGCTTCACGGCGCAGGACAATGACCTCCGGGAAGTGGAGATCGACTGCTCGGCGCTTGAATACATCTCCTCCAGCGGGTTAAGAGTGCTGCTCAAGATCGTGAAGAACTGCTGCGTCACCCTTCTGGGTCCCAATGAAGACGTGTGCGAAGTGATGGAAAAAACCGGGATTGACACGATGGTCCAGATTAAAAACGGAGAAACAAGTCATGTCTGAACGCAACCCCTCTCAGGCCCCTGCAGGAGAATGGCGTTTTGCCGCCTTTGGCCTCAACGCCTCCCTGGATGAGGCGGACAACGGCTTTTGCCGACATGCCGACGGGGCCGTCTCCCTCTGGAGTCTGCACAACTGCGGCAAGCTGAACCTGCCCTCTACGGACGGCCTGGCCTTTTACTATTATCCGGTCCCCGCGGACCGCTGTTTTTCACTGACGGCTAGCGCCTGCCTGGAGGACTGGTTCTTTACCAACGGTCAGGAGGGCTTTGGACTTATGGCCGCCGACCGGGTTGGAAGACATGGTGAGGACTGCTCCTTCTGGAACAATTCCCTCATGGCCGCATGCGCCCGGGTGGAATACCGGCTGGATCCGGAGACGGGCGCGGTGGTCTCGGACCGGCAATACCCGCTGATCAGCATGAAACTGGGCATCGGTGCACAGGAAAAGACGGGTGTTACACCGGAAAACCTGCCTGAGCTGGAAGCGGGCAGCGCCTCTGCCGTCAGAAAGTGGGTGTCCTCCCGCATGTTTCCGCTGGAGACCTCCTGCGCGGAGGTTGGCGAGGGCAGCTACAACCTCTTTGGAAACGAACGGACGGGCGGAGTTGTCGGAACGGTGGCACACCCGCTGACGAAGGTCATTCTGCATATCAGCAGGACCTCCTCCGGCTTTGAGGTGAACTGGCAGGACGAGACCGGCGCCATCATTGGAATGCACCGTTTTCCCGATCCGGATGCCCTTTGCGTCCTTGACCGGGATTTCATCTACGTGGGAATGTTTGCCGCACGCTCCTGCCGAGTGACCTTCCGGGACGTGTCCCTCAGGGTCTTCAAAGGCTGTGAGGAAACTCCGGAAACCCCCGTGGAGAGCAAGCGGGTGAGTCCCAGCTGCCGGATCCTTTCTTCACGGCATTCAAACCACGCGGTCTATATGCTGCGGTGCCTTCCCAATGCCGATGGCACGCTGCGGATCACCCGCCGGGGAAGGCCGAAGGAGGAGTGCGTTCTCACGGTCACTTCCGGGAAACTCGTATCCTGCCGCCTGCTGCTGGAAGAGGGGAACAATGTCCTGCAGCTTCGCTTTGAACCCCGGAGGGATAGCCTTTATGCCGATGAGCTCGGTGAGTATCAGGTCGTCAATCGGGTGCTCGAGAGGGATTTCTCGGTTTCCTTCGTCCCCCTGAACGGCAGGAGCATCCTCTACGCCGCGCCGGACGGTACGCCCGGCGGCGCCGCCACCCGTGAATCGCCCGTGGATATCCATACCGCCATCGCCTGCGCATCCCCCGGATGTGAGATCATCCTGATGGAAGGGCATTATCAGCCGGGAAGACCCATCGTGGTGGACAGGGATATCAGCGGCTTTGCGGGCAACCCGATTCATCTTCACGCGGAGGGGAACGGGCGGGCGGCCTTTGATTTTGAAAAACGCTTTGCCGGCTTTGTCTTTGCAGGCAGTCACTGGGAAATCGATCACATCGACTGCCTGAATACAGCGGACTTCAAACCGGGGATCGTGCTGTGCGGACACGATCTTTATCTGCACCATGCAGGGGCCTGCGGCAACGGCGACGCGGGCATCGTGATCTGGACCCTGCAGGATACCGACACCCGGGACGACTGGCCCCACGACATTCAGGTCACCCATTGCGTGTCCTGCAACAACGCCGATCCGGGAGCGACCAATGCGGACGGCTTCGCAGCCAAGCTGACGGTGGGGCCCGGAATCGTTTTTGATCATTGTATCTCCTGCTTTAATGCCGATGATGGCTGGGACCTGTTCACAAAGGTCGAGCTGGGAACCACCAGCCCTGTGGTCATCAAGAACTGTGTCGCCTTCCGAAACGGCTTTGACCCCGGCGGCCGGCCGAGGGGGCACGGGGACGGCATCAAGCTGGGCGGGACCAGCCTCCCTGCCGGGCACTATCTGTACAACTGCATCTCCTGGGGAAACCGGGGCAAGGGCATCAGTTCGAACTCCGCACCGAACGAACATATCAAGGGATGCACGTCCTTTGACAACCTGGGCCCCAATGTGGCACTCTACACCATGGACGCAAAAAGCACCGATTACAGGGTACTGGGACTGTGTTCCCTCCGGACGGAGCACAGGGAGATGGAGGATGTCCTCCTGCCGCGGGGGTCACAGGATGAGGC
>CACYCQ010000094.1:0-6048 GCA_902772995.1 uncultured Eubacteriales bacterium | reverse complement strand
GTCCCGCCCTGTCTTCCGAAGACCTGCAGCCCCACCACCAGCAGAAATGCCAGCAACCCGGCCACCATGGCCGGAGCTCCGGTCTTCTGTCCTTTAATCCGATTCAGAATGATGGGCAGACTTCCCAGGATCAGACCGATAAACAGAAATGCGGTCTGCACCGGAATTTTATCAAGCATCATCGTGATAACCTTGGCCAGTCCCACAATACCAAGGGCCATGCCCACAACATAGGGCCAGAGCTTGGAGATGCTTCCCTTAAAGTCACTGAACAGGTGATTGATACACCCGATCAGGGTATCATACACGCCCATGGAGACCATCATGGTCCCTCCGCTGACTCCCGGGATGATATTGGCCACCCCGATGACGACTCCCCTTAGTATATCCTTGATCTTATCCATGATTTGCTTCGCGGTTCCCCGCTTCCTCCTTATTTTTGTTCCGTGCTGCAAGCACCTGGAAAACCAGTCGCTTGAGACTGTCCGTATCCGTCATCTCCAGACTGCCGATGGGGGCAATCAGAATGCGTTCCATCGCCTGTCTGTAGGACCTCAGCTTTGTGACTGCCCGGGAGAGAATCTCTTCCCGGGTCTGGTCTTCTCTCATCAGGAACGACAGTTCATCAATCAGCTGCTGATACAGCCGCAGGATCATTTCCGCACTCTGGTCCGTGTTTTCACTGTAAATTTCTCCCGTGCGGCAGCCCTCCGCCATCACGTCTGAAAACACCGGCACAAGGCTTTGCAGCTGCCGTACCTTCATCCTCTCACGCATGAGCGCACTGTCTTCCCTGTAGGCCACCCCAATCAGCATCGCCACCTGGTTTTCATCCCTGTCTTGCCAGAATGCCGCCTGTTCCAGCATCCGGCTGAGACGCTGCATCGGCGTGCCCTCTGCCTGGGCGGCCTGTTTGGCCTTTTCCGCCGAGGTCTCTGCGGCATTCTCACAAATGGCTTCCAGCAGTTCCAGTTTGCTGTCAAAGTGATGATAAAACCCACCCTTGGAAAAGCCAATCTCATCCAGAATATCCTGAACGGAGGTTTTTTCATATCCCCGCTCTGAAAACAGCCGCCAGGCGGTGGCCAGGATCTCATCCCGGCGTACATCTCCCTTTTTCATCTGTCCTCGCTTCTCTTCCATCAATGGTACAGTATCTGTTCCTGCATCATCGGATAGATCGTCGTCCACAGTTTATCCCTGTGGATCTCACTGCCATCCGCCGCATAATAGATCTTGTAGGTATCCACCTCATATCCCGTGTGCTTGTCATGGCCCTTCTGCCTGGTTCCCTCAGGCAGGCTTTCATCCAGCGTATACTCGATTCCGGGCTCCGGCTTGATCGTCCGGGTCGTTTTGGATTCCAGATCAATGCTGCTCCAGGTATCCGGCAGCTTCCCGTAGATCTCCACCGTCACTTTGTAATTGTCATACCATGCCAGCAGAAAAACCGGATAATCGGTATTGTTGCGGAACACAAAATCCCGGGACGGCCAGTTCACCGTGGCATCCTCCCCTCTGGGCACATAGGAGGACGGAAAACTGTGCGCGTACCGTTTGACGATCTCAAGGTCCGCGCGAATCACCGCATTGAACAGGGTGCTGCTGGTCTGGCACACTCCTCCGCCATAATCATCAATGTAGACGCCGCCTGCTATGGCATGGGCCTCTCTGTAGCCCTTCTCCGGGGTCCGTTTCCCGGTGCAGCCATTGAATGACAGGGTTTCTCCAGGCTGAACCACCCTGCCGTTGAGCGCATCCGAGGACAGGGCGATATTGCGGTTGCGGTTGCGGTCCTTGGTGGTCTCCGTGGTATACGTGGACACCAGACCGAAATGACCTTCCAGATCTGCTGCACTCAGCTCCGGAAACAGCGGGATCACCGGAACATCGATGACCGCATTGTCTTCTTCCTTTTCCAGAGCATCCAGAATCATTTCCTCCAGCCGGGCGGATTCCACCGCCTGCCCCTTCTTTCCCTCTGAAAAGGTAAAGGTGTGCGTCTGGTCATCAAAGGCGTCCAGCTTCGCATTTTCAGCCGGGAAGGTCAGACTGTCCGAGATGGCCTTCACCAATTCAGACACTCTGGAACGGTCCTGGTGATAGCTTGTTGTAAATTTCACCACGCCCTTTTCCGCAAGGCGGCGATCCTCCATCCTTTTTTCAAGCGATCCATAATGGCCATAGACCCAGGCCTTCCTGAGCACCTGGTCCGCATCGAAGACCAGTGGCACCTCATCTGACGTGATACGCCACTTTTTGTCTCCGGAACGGATCACCACAGACAGCGCCTGCCGCTGCTGCTGTGCTCGGGCTGCAAAGAGCGCCCGGGCTTCTTCCATGGATTTGCCGCCCAGATCAATGCCGTCGACCTGGATTCCCGGAAGGAATCCTTCCGCTACGACCCCTGAGGTCCTCTCCCGAAAGGCTGTGTACTGTTTTTCAAGCTGCATTCCCTCCCGGGTCACCAGCAGCCAGCAGATGATGCACAGCAGAATCAGAATGATGGAGATGAAGGGAAACGTTTTTTTCTTCTGTTCGTTCACTTCTTCTGTCCTTCACGTCCTTTTTTTTCTGCGTCGATACGGGCAAAGAGTGCCTCTTCGTTCATCCGGTAGGTCAAAATCCACAGGCTGTCCAGAAGATGAACATCATTCACCCATACATGTGCAGGCAGGCTGAGATCCACCGGAGCAAAATTCCAGATGGCTCTGATTCCAGCCTTGACCATCCGGTCCGCAACTTCCTGCGCGGAGGGCCCGGGAACCGCGATGACTCCAATGTCCACCGGAGTCTCCGCCGCAAAAAGCTCCATCTCGTCGACACTTCGGATTCTGATTCCGCCGACCTCGGACCCGATCAGTTTTTCATTTCTGTCAAAAAGGGCTTCGATACTGAATCCATCCACTGAAAAGGCGGCAAATCCTGCCACGGCCCTGCCAATATTGCCGGCACCCACCACGATCATCCTGTAGTTGCGCTCCAGGCCGAGGATGATCCCGATATGCCTTCGCAGGCTTTCCACGCGATATCCAAAACCCTGATGGCCAAATCCGCCGAAGCAGTTGATATCCTGACGAATCTGAGAAGCTGTCAGGTCCATCCGTTCCGAAAGCTGCTGGGAAGAGATGCGCTCCACCCCTTCCTGGCTCAGTTCTCCCAGATGACGATAATACATGGGCAGGCGCCGGATCACAGCCTCCGAAACCCTTGAATTATAAATCACAGTTTGTCCTCCAGTTTATGCATATCGCGGCAAAGTATAGCATTCCTCCGAGGTGCTGACAAGGAAAAAACCGACTGATCCCCTTTTTTCATCCGCATCAAAAAGGGGGAACTTACCTGCCGCGTCCACGTCCTGACCGTTTTCTTTTCTTTTTCGCGTTCTCGGACCCTTTCCCACCGCGGCCGCGCCTTCTCTCAGGCCTGCGTTCCCTCTTCTCGGGATTTTTCCGGTCCTGTCGGATCACCTCCAGGTCCAGATCCACCGTGGCATTGGCCAGGCTGACACTGGAAATGCTGACTTTCACCGGCGTGCCGATCGTCAGAATCTGTCCGGTGGTTTCACCGATCAGGCGTTCATTGTCCTCATCAAAGAGATACCAGTCCGACATCCGCCTGACAGGCGCAAAGCCTTCAACCCCGTTGGGGAGCTCCGCAAAGCATCCCGCGGCCACCACGCCGCTGACCTTGGCTTCAAAGCTTTCTCCCTGATGATGGAAACACCACAGGGCCATCAGGGCTTTATCCGCATTGCGTTCCGCCTCCTGGGCCCGCACCTCGGTTTCGGAGCTCTGATTGGCCGCTTCCTGAAGCTGGGTACCTTTCAGTTTTGCCTTGTGTCCGCGCAGCACTTCCCCCAGCGCACGGCTGACCACCAGATCAGGATATCTGCGAATCGGAGATGTAAAGTGGCAGTAATCAGGTTCTGCAAGTCCAAAGTGCCCCATAGGGCTCACTTCATAGCGGGCCTTCTGCATACACCTCAGCGCCTTGACCCGAACCACGTCCGCCATCTCCGTCAGGCTGGCTTCTCTGAGGAGCCTTGCCACCTGGTCAGGCTTGGCATGGTCCTTGAGATACAGGGCATTGAGGCCGGCTCTGGCAGCCAGCTCCCGCAGTTCCTTCATCTTCTCAACGGTGGGTTCTTCATGAATCCGGTACAATGCAGGGATTCCCCTGTTTTTGAGGAACCTGGCCACGCAGGAATTGGCCGCAAGCATGAAATCCTCAATCATCAGCTCGGCATCTCCCCGCTCGCGCCGCATCACCTCCACCGGATTCCCGTCTTCATCCAGCCGGAAGGCAATCTCCGGAAGATCAAAATCAATCGCCCCCCTCCGGATTCTGCGCTCCCGGATGGCTTTGGACAGCTGCAGCATCTCCTTGAGCATATTACCCAAAGGGCTGCCGTCTGGGATTTCCTCCTGGTTCCCTTCAAAAAAAGCATTGACGTGGCTGTAGATCAGACGGTGCCTTGAACGTATGATCGTTCGATGGATACTCTCATGAACCACTTCTCCATCCGGAGTCATCTCCATGAAAGCCGACAGCGTATACTTATCTTCACCCGGGCGGAGAGAACACAAGCCATTGCAGAGCTCCTCCGGGAGCATCGGAATCACCATGCCCGGAAAATATACGCTTGTGCCCCTCTGGAAGGCATCCCTGTCAAGCGGAGTTCCCTGTGGAACAAAATGACCCACATCGGCAATATGAACGCCAAGCTTCAGGTGACCGTTGCTCATGTGTTCCAGACTGACCGCATCATCAAAGTCCTTGGCATCCTCTCCGTCAATGGTCACAATGAGATTGTCCCGCAGATCCAGCCTGTCTGCACTTTCTTCCGGAGACATTGCGCACTGTGCCGCCTGCTCCTGAGCCTTTGCCGAAAACACCGTCGGAAGATTCGCCACCTCGATCACCGATTCGAGGAGTGCCCGGCTGTCCCTGATATCCCCGATCACCGAAACGATATCACACAGTGGAGATTTATCACCCAACACCCTTCTGGCAAGCACCAGGGTCTGACGATCTGTCCCAAGCGGGATGTCCGGATGAATCTCACGAATGAAAAAATCAGGAAGTTTCCGGCTTGTGGGGTATACCCTTCCGGACGGATTTTCCCCGAATGCGTCCATTCCATAGGTCCCTGAAAACACCGTGACCCCTGGTTCCACCAAACCTGTGACATGAAAGGTATTTCGTCTGACCTTTCCGGAAACAATGTCACCCGGGATCGTCCCGCAGGGGAATCCGCAGGTATCTCCGGGATAGAGATTTCCCTCCTCATCCTCGTAATAGCAAAGCGCCAGCGACGGACGGTAGGATTTCACCCGGAACAGGTGTTTTCTGTCCGTCACAGCATCGGATTCCATCTTCGGAATATCCGTATTCATCACTTTTTCCTCCAAATCAAAAACAGCTATGAGGAAATCCCCCATAGCTGTCAGTTCAAGTTCAATCTTACGCGAAACTCAGGAAATCACTGCAAGCGCCAGTGCGCACACAATGAACACGCCGGCAGAGATTTTGGTTGCCAGTGCAAGCTTTCCTTCCATGCTCTTCGCTTTGTTCTTTCCGAAAAAGGTCTCTGCACCGCCAGCGATTGCGCCAAGGCCATTGGATTCGCCGGGCTGGAGCAAAACCGTTCCAATCAGAACCAGTGCACAGACCACCAGCAGAACCGCCAGGACGACTGTCAATACACCTGTCATTGTTGTTCGCCTCCTCTGTCCTTGCGGAAGATTAGCGCTTGGAGAACTGAGGCGCGCGACGTGCGGCTTTCAGGCCGTACTTCTTGCGTTCCTTCATTCTCGGATCGCGGGTCAGGAATCCTGCCTTCTTGACGGCAGGGCGCAGCTCGGGATCCGCAACGATCAGCGCACGGCTGATGCCATGACGGATTGCGCCGGCCTGGCCGGAAAGTCCACCGCCATAGACGTTGACAAGGACATCATACCGTCCCTCGAGACTGGTCAGAGCCAACGGCTGACGGACAGTCATCTTCAGGGTTTCAAGGCCGAAATAATCATCAATACCGCGGCC
>CACYCQ010000093.1:0-4021 GCA_902772995.1 uncultured Eubacteriales bacterium | reverse complement strand
CGTCCAGGAGCTTTTTGAATTCGCAGATGCTCCCATGCTCCCCGGACATGTTTACTTTGCTCCTCTTTCTGAACGGACTTCCTTTCCATAACAGGGAAAGGAGACCTGCCGCTCCTCCCGTCACAGCGTACATGCAGGTCTCCGGTTCGACGTCTCATGGTCTGCCTTATCCGCTCAGGGGCTTCTCTTTCTCGCTTTCTTCACCACGGGCACTCCTGCCCGGAGCTTTCCTTCACTCCATATGGCGCGATCATGGCGGTTCTTTATCCGGCAGAATACCCGCTCCGGCATACAACCACAGGACGGGGAGAAGCAGCCTCTCCCCGTCCTGTGGTTGTATTGAGCATCATACCCCGGAGTACACATTGAATCCGCCGTCTACAGGCAGGACCACACCGGTCACAAACCCGGCAGCCTTCTCGCTGACCAGGAACAGCATGGCCCCAATCAGCTCCTTCAGATCCCCAAAGCGGTTCATGGGTGTCCCTGCAATGATCTTCTGATGACGGGGCGTGGGCGTTCCGTCCGGATTGAACTGCAGCGCATGGTTCTGTTCCGTTTCGAAGAATCCCGGAGCAATGGCATTCACCCGGATCCCGGTTCTGGCAAGATACACCGCCAGCCACTGGGTCAGACTGGACACGCCGCTCTTTGCCATGGAGTATCCGGGAATCTTCGTCAGGGGCCGGAATGCGCTCATCGAAGAAATATTGATGATACAGGCCCCCTCCTGTCCCTTCATCAGCGGGGTCAGCACCTTGCAGGGAAGCCACGTTCCCCGAAGGTTCAGGTCGATTTCCTTTTGAAACACATCAGCTGACATATCAAAAAGGGTGTTTTCCTGCTTTTCCTGATCGAGCTGTTCCTGCGGAACGATGGCCGTGCGCACATTGCCGCCTGCAGCATTGATGAGGATATTCAGTTTTCCGAAGCGGCCTTCTATCCATTCCCGGATCTTCTGCACGGATTCCTCGCTGGTCACATCTCCGGTGATGATCTCCGCCTTTCCGCCTCCGGCATTGATCTCCTCCGCAACCGCGCGGCACTTTTCCTCGCTTCTGCCCATCACCACCACAGTAGCTCCACATGCGGCCAAAGCACGGCAGAACATTCCTCCAATCCCACCACTTCCACCGGTAATCAGGGCAACTTTTCCTTCAAGATCCACCCTGAAGGGAATGTCATAGGCGTAACTCATCTGAATTCCTCCTGTCATTGAATGTAACCGCCGTTACAAGGTTTCACCATCCGCTGTTCATCCGGATATCCCGATACGGAAAAATGCCGGCCTGATACAGTCTGTCCCCGGAAGCGGAGTGTCTTCCGGGGACAGACATGTCATACTGTTACTGAACTGGTACACCGACCTGGTTATCCCTCAACATCAGATCAAGCGCGATTCCCGCCTCTTCGGCGCTGTCGAAGGTCTGTTCATTCAGTTCTAGGATTTCTCCCAGCCCAATGTCACTTCTGAAGATGGCCACTCTTCCGGTCTTTCGGTTCCACAGGAACAGGGTCCATCCGAAGGCCGGATTGTGAATCATTTCCGCTACTTCAAGATCATCCAGATTGGGATTTGTCATAGTTCCTTCCTATTCTGCCGCTTTGCCCAACATCGCTGCTCCGATGATTCCGGCATCCGAACCCAGCTGCGCCAGCTGAATGGTTGCATACGGCATGGATTTATAGAATACCAGCGGCTTGACTTCCTTGCGGACAGCCTCAAGCAGGAATTCACCGGCCATGGAAATGCCGCCACCCAGAATAATAATTTCAGGGTCAATGAAATTGATGATGTTCACGATGCCTTCCGCCAGGGATTTGCAGTAATTCGTGACCACCTTCATGGCGACTTCGTCTCCATCCTTGGCACAGTTGAACACCGTCGCACCTGTTATCTTCTCTATATCTCCCCCGACAGCCTCCATCATTTTGGACTCAGGGTGATTCTTGCAGGCCTTTTTCGCTTCACGGATGATGGCCGTCGCGGAAGCGTAGCGTTCAAAGCAGCCACAGTTTCCACAGCTGCACTTTTCTCCGCCGGAATGGATGATCATATGGCCAATCTCGGAACCCACGCCGTGAATCCCGGAATACGGACGTCCATTGATGATAATGCCGCCGCCCACTCCGGTTCCCAGGGTCAGGAACACGCTGGACCGGGTGCCCACGCTCACGCCGGCAATGCTCTCGGCAAATCCCGCCACTGTGGCATCATTGGCCACATACACCGGGAGATTCAGATACTTGCGCATTTCCGCCGCAAAGGGGATATCATGCCAGCCAAGGTTGGTACAGAAGGGGATAATGCCTGTGGATTCATCATAGATTCCCGGCACGCCGACTCCAATGGACTGAATCTCATCCATTGGAACCCGGGCCTGCTCCGCCACATGCATGCACAGATTGGCCATATCCCCGATAATCTCCTGATAGGGCCTGTCCACACCTGTGGGGATCGCTTCCTTATAGAGAATCTTGCCTTCCTCATTGACGACACCCGCCTTGATGGTGGTGCCTCCGACATCCAAGCCGATATACATATTCTCTCTCTCCTTAATCGTCTGTGCCCTTGCCATGATGGTCATCTTCTTTGGAATCATATCGGAGATGCAATCTCCTGTCAAGCTCCGCCGCAGCGTCATAGCCTTCTTTCCGAAGGCTCCAGTTTCTGGCTGCAATCTCCACAATCGTTGCCAGGGAACGTCCCGGACGTGCGGGAATTTCCATAAAGGGGACCTTAATGCCCAGGATATCCGTGGTTTCCTTCGTCATGCCCAGACGGTTATAGTCCTTGCCCTGATCCCAGCTTTCGATGCGAATGACCAGATCAATCCGTTTTCTTCTTTCCACCGCACCGATTCCAAAGATCTTTTTCACATCCACAATGCCCACGCCCCGCAGTTCCATCAAATCACGGACCATGTCCGGAGATTCCCCGTAGAGCTTGTTGCCGACACGTGCAATGTCCACCACATCATCCGCCACCAGCTGATGCCCCAGGTTGATCAGTTCCAGGGCGCACTCGCTTTTTCCGATACCGCTTTCTCCCCGAATCATCACGCCCTGTCCAAAGACATCCATCAAAACGCCATGCTGGGTGACCCTTGGAGCAAAGACCTCATGAAGATAGGTAATGGCAGAAGCGCAGAACGCACTGGTCACTTCCTGGGTGACGTAGATGGGGACTCCACTGAGCATGGCCTGCCGGAGCATGATATTGGGGCACTTCATTCCCCGTGTGATAATGACGCATGGAATATTATAAGAAAAATACCGTTTCAGCCGCTCCGTGCAGATCTGAAGGGGCAGGCTCTCCATATAGGCCATCTCCGCTTTCCCGATGATCTGAGGCCTTTCAAAGGGAAACACGCCAAAGTAGCCCGCAAGCTGAAGTCCCGGACGACTGATATCCGGCACCAGGATGCACTTTTCCTCTTCCTTCCGGGTTCGGCTGACTGCCGTCAGGTTCAGATGTTCCGCCAGTTCCCTGGGGCTGAGTGCAATGTTGTCCATGGTTTGAACTCCCATCCTATCCATCGCTGGTTTCTTGCGCCAACAGTTTATCATACCCTTCCATTTGCTGACAATCTCCGCTGACGGCAGGGATTTCCGGCTGTTTCACGTATGAGATACCTGACAAACACCTGGCGAATCCGCGAAAAAACCCGGATATGCCTGACAGTAAAGCTACAGATTTGATATAACACATAACAATCACCTGCAGGTTCTGTGATGTGATGGTCATGAAAACCATAGACCATGCAGCATGTGCCTCGGCAGCCGAAGAGGATCGCATGCCATCTGACGGATGTGCACATGCATCCAAAGTCCGGGAGCACTTTCTGTGAAAGGGCTTCAGCAATGAGCAGAGGTCATTTCCGCCCTGGCGCAGGCGGAATCTTCACCCGGCTTTTCAGGATGTTGACCGGCGGAGAAGACGGAAGCCCTGTCCTGCGTTTTCATCAAAGAGAGAACATCTGCTCCTCACGGAGTGAAAGGCCGGAAGGCATTTTCACGG
>CACYCQ010000092.1:0-5907 GCA_902772995.1 uncultured Eubacteriales bacterium | reverse complement strand
CAACGAATCAACGTTGAACTGTTGACTACTTTGACTAATATAAAATATGGAAATCATAATCCATACAAAAGAACGACAAACTGTCTGCCTAACTTAATTAATGACAATTTTCCTAAATCAACGATCAAACGGAAACGTCAACAATCCAGCGAAGCAACGTTGAACCATTATAGTGGATCGTTGGTTTGCATCAGTTCAAAGGTACTGGGCGAGGTGTATTTCAGGGTTGGGAGCAGGGTTATGATTTTCCGCTGCAATATGCCAATCGGTGCTGCGTGATGACTTTGGAAGCTTATGTACGAAAAAGAACCGTTTCCTGCGCTGTCCGTACTGCCGGGGCGGCGGGGAGACGGTCACTTTGGAGATGTATCTGATCGCCATCTCTCTGACTCCTGAGCGGGACGCGCCGACCGATGAAAAGATGCTGAGGGCGCAGCGCCCGCTTTGGAACGCGGATGCCTGAGGACGGATTTTGAAGGAAAAACTGCGGTTTTCCGCGCCCCCGGCTCCCGAGGGAGAACTTGGGGGTCCGGCAGAGCCTGTCTTCACAGGGCCGATGCCATCAGGGTCACAGCAATGCCGGAAATGGAGAGACGGTCATGTCCTTCGTTTTGTCAGTTCCTGCGGTTTCAGCACAGGAACTTCCGGCGGAGTTCCCCGCATTGCGCATCTCCCATGTCCAGCTCCTCTCTCAGGTACCCCTGCACGGAGCCGTAGCCACTCTCAAGTGCGGCAAGGGCTTCCTCCATATCCGCGGCATGGACCCCTCCGGACATGAACAGCAGCCCTTCGAGCTTTTCCTGCGGCCATCCGAGAGGCCCGGCCTTCTGACGGACCGCCTCGAGTCTGCGGGCATTCAAATCATTGGTCATCAGGTAGTCCCCCAGGATGGTGTCCCTGTCGGCGCCGAGTGCGGAGAGGACCAGCATGGCCGCGCAGCCGGTCCGGTCCTTGCCGTCGGTGCAGTGCCACAGAAGGGCGCGGCCATCCTCCAGGGCCAGCAGTTCATGGAAGAAGGCCGTCCAGGCCTTTTTTGCGCGCTGTGTCAAAAGGAACTGCAGGTAGAGGCGGGGATTCAGGAGACCGCTGGCATAGAACGCTTCAAACAGCGCCATCCGGTCCGTTTGCGGAAGCAGGAGGATATCCATCAGGGAGGGATCCGCTCCGGCACTCATCTCCTCCACTTCCATGACGGCAAGATGGAGGTTCCGGGCACCGGGAACCTCCGGATCCGGAAACGCCCGCCGCTCAGTGCTCATGCGAAGATCGATGACGGTCTGTACCTGGTATGTGTCGTGCAGCGCTTCAATGGCCCCGGGGGAGGCATGACCGAGGCCGGCCGTGCGGAGCAGCACGCCGGGCCTGACCCTCTTCCCCGAAGCCCTCAGGCCGCCGAGCTCCCGGGCATTGCTGATTCCATCAAGAAACACGGGATAACGATTCATTTTATTCCTCCCATATGCCGGCAGGATGTCCGGCCGGCAGGTCATCCCGATTCCTGTTTCCGAATCCCCTCCGCACGGGAGGGGACGGCGGCAGGACCCGGGGATCGGACGTTACGCGTGGCGGCCGCAGCACATCCCCAAAGGGTGCCGGGGCAGGGGAAAGTTCCCGGCGCGGAAAACCCAGGGCGGGGAAACCGGCGGCCTTCGTCAAGTATACCATCCTGCAGGCGGCTCCCTCAACGGCCCTCTGAAGAATGATCCGGGGGAAAGCGCCAAAGCTTCCCTGCCCGAAGGCCCCGCGGATGCAGACAGCGGGGACGGCGCCGCGGAGGCGGGAGAGGACGGAAAAAAAGACCTCCCGGCGTGCAGGACAGCCGGGAGGCATCGTACTTTGGAACAGGTCCGTCACCCGAGGGACAGGATGCGGCTTTTGAGGATGGACACGAACGCTTTGCTGTCCAGTTCAAGCATGACCAGGGCGTTTTTGAAGGGGAATTTCAGGTCGCTGTCCAGGTCCACCACGGTCTTCCCGCAGGTGATCGTCCCGCGGGTCTCAACGGCGACCCCCGCCATCCTGCCGGTAAACAGTTCAGGATGGATGAGGTACATCACGGGGCAGGAATCGTGCATGCAGGCGGCGGTCATGCCGTAGCGCCGGGAGGCCTTCACGTAGCCCTGCAGGCAGTCCCTGACAAAGATGCCCGCCTTTGTCCCGGAGGCGGCAAACTCCTCCAGGTCCTCAGGCAGGAGCCTTGCCTGCAGGGTGACGTCCAGGCCGAACATGACCAGTGTCGCGCCGCTTCTGAAAACGATGTCCGCCGCATGGGGATCCGCGTAGATGTTGAATTCCGCGGCAGGCACGACATTGCCCGGTCCCGCGGAGCCGCCCATCAGGAGGACGGAGTGGAGCAGCTGCGGCAGGTCCGGATACTGAATGAAGGCGATGGCCACATTGGTCAGGGGACCGGTTGCCACCAGGCGAAGCTCTCCGGGCTGCTTCCGGGCGCACTCATAGAGCGCCTCCCATGCGGCCTCCTCGGGAACCTCGGCGGATTCCGGGATGGGGAGGTCCACGTCGCCCAGGCCGTTTTCCCCGTGGAAAAGCGTGGAGGTGTGCGGCTCGACGAGCATGGGCCGGCTGGCGCCGCAGTAGACCGGCGTGTCCTTTCCCGCAAGGCCGTTGATGCGGTGGGTGTTCCAGTAGGTCAGGTCCTGCATCGCGTTGCCGCAGACGGTGGAGAGGCCCTCCAGCGAAAGCTCGGGGGAGGCGTGCAGCAGCAGCAGCGCCACCGCATCGTCCGTTCCCGTGTCGCAGTCCATCCAGACGGGGATTTTCTTCATGCCGGCACCTCCTTTCCATAGGCGGCGATCAGTTCCACGAGCGCACCGGCAAATGCGTCCCGGTCCACATCCATGATGCAGGTGGCGTTGGGGGCCTTGCCGGTGACGCCGTACCAGTCCGCTACGGTGGCGCCCTTGCAGTAATCCCCGCAGGTTTCAACGGCCACATAATACTCCCGCATCGTAAAGAATTCCGGATGGATAAGGGCCATCACGGCGCAGGGGTCGTGCATGGGCGCGCCGGCGTATCCCAGCTTCCGGTGGAAGCGGTAGAAGAATTCAAGCCACTGCCAGACGATATCGCTCACGGGATTGCCCAGGGCGCGGATCCGCTCGAAGTCCTCAGGGAGGATGAGGGCCTTTTCCGTGACGTCCAGCCCCGCCATGAGGATCGGGACCCCGGACTCGAAGACGATCCGCGCGGCCTCGGGATCGACAAGGATGTTGAACTCGGCCGCGGGGGTCCAGTTGCCGTGCGCCAGGCCGCCGCCCATCAGGCTGATGCGTTCAATGCGGTCCTTCAGCTCCGGGTGCGCCATGAGGAAGGCGGCCACATTGGTCAGGGGGCCGGTGGGGACGATGGTCACCTTCTCCTCACAGGAGCGGATGACGCGGGCCATGAGCTCCACGGCGCTCACGCTCTCCACTTCCATCGCGGGCTCGGGCAGGGCGGGGCCGTCCAGGCCGGACTCGCCGTGGACGGAGGGGGCGTTCATCGGCGGCGTGCACAGGGGACGCGGGCACCCCCTGGCGACCGGCGCGTCAAGGCCGATCAGCGTGCACACCCGCAGCGCGTTGTAGGTGGTTTTTTCAATGGTCTGGTTGCCTGCGGACGATGTGACCGCCAGTATGCGCAGGCCCGGACTGCTGCGGGCAATGGTCCAGGCGATGGCGTCATCATGTCCCGGGTCTCCGTCAAGAATGACGGGAATCTGCTTTATGTGTGTCATCGGTTCTGATCAGGCTCCTTTTGTCTTCTGGGCGGGAAGGATGCCCATGTGCTGCTTTCTGGCCCTGCTGAGCCGGATGACGGCGAAGATGACAAGGCCAAGGATGGTGACGGCATACGGGATGGGGGAGGCCAGGTTGGAGTCAAGGCCGATGGCGGAGAACTTGATGCCCAGCGCCTGGGCGAATCCGAAGATCATGGCGGACAGCATGCCGCCGAGGCATTCTCCGCCGCCCATGGCCTGCGCGGCCAGAGCGATGAATCCGCGTCCGGACACCATGTCAAGGGACCAGCCCTGGGAATAGGCCATGGACATGAATGCGCCGCCAAAGCCGCACATCAGTCCGGAAAACGCCATGGCGATGTACTTGATGCGCATCACGGAGACGCCCACGGAGCTGGCCGCATTCGCGTTCTCGCCGACCGCCCGGATGTTGAGGCCCAGGGAGGTCCTGTAGAGCATGACGGAGGTGACCAGACAGAGCAGGAAGGCCAGGTAGGTCAGCAGGTTGTGCCCGGAGAGCACGCGGCCCAGAAAGGGGATTTTGTTGATGAGCGGGATGGTGATGTCCGGAATGCACAGGGACTTGGTGATCAGACCCGTGGTGGAGGCCATGGCCTTGCCCTGGGTCAGGTTGGTGATCACCTTGCACAGGAAGAGGGTGCCTCCGGAGCCCATCATGTTGATGGCGATGCCCACCAGGATGATGTCCGTCTTGAGGTGGAAGGCGAAAAAGCCCATGAGCAGGGACATGAGGATGCCGGTGGCCAGCGCGGCCAGAAGGCCCCAGAACCAGTTGCGGGTATAGTAGCTGACGAGGGAGCCTGCCAGGGCGGAGAACATCATGAGGCCCTCCAGGCCGATGTTGGAAAAGCCGGCTTTCTCAACGACGATCGCGGCCAGCGTGGCGAAGATGATCGGAGCTGAGATGCGGAGGATGGAGAAGAAGAACTCGGGGGTTGCAAGCATTTTCAGAAAACTCATATTCTCAGCCCTCCTTGATCTCTTTTTCTTGGGCGAGCTTCTCCTGCGTGGACCTGACCACCAGCTTCTGGCGGTAGCCGGACAGGAACTGGTCGGCCGCGAAGAACAGGAAGATGACGCCCTGGACGATGCTGATCAGCTGCGCCGGGACATTGGCGTAGGTGGCCATGAGGTCACATCCCTTGGACAGGTACGCCATGAAGAAGGCTGCAAAGGGCACCATGAGGGGGTTGTTGCCTGCAAGGATGGCGATGGTGATGCCGGTCCATCCGTACCCGGGGAGCGCGTTCCAGGCGAAGGAGGTGTAGCGGCCCAGCATTTCGATGCCGCCGCCCACGCCGGCCAGGAAGCCGCCCAGGACCTGGGAGAGCACGATGACGGAGCCGACCCGGATGCCCGAGTATTTGGCGAATTCCTGGTTGATGCCGATCAGCCGGATGGCGTATCCCCAACGGGAGCGGTACATGAACAGGCCGCACAGGATCACGGCAAGGACGGCGATCACAAATCCCCAGGTCAGCTTGGAGCCCGTGAAGATGGGGTCGCTGGAAATGGGGGCGATGGCGGAGGTTCCCCGGAAGGGGAAGGACATGACCTGCCCCTTGGACTTGTCGGCGAGGAACGTGTTCATCAGGAACTTGATCACGTACATGATGATGTAGTTGAGCATGAGGGAGCAGACCATCTCACTGACCCCGAGCCGCGTCTTGAGCAGGGCGGGGATGAGCATCACCAGGGCCACCGCCAGTCCGCCCAGAAGCACCGCGACGAAGGGGTGGATGCCGGCGGACATCGGCAGGTAGATGGCGGCCATGGCGGCCACAAAGGCGCCCAGCAGGGAGCCGCCTTCCGCGCCCAGGTTGAACTGGTTGGCCGAGAACATGACGCATACGGCCAGGCCTGTAAAGACGGTGGGGATCATGGTGGACAGGATGTCCGCCAGGCGCTTGGCTTCAAAGCTGACCCCGACCTTCTTGCTGAAGCGGAAGAGCGGGCCGGCCAGCATCTGCTTGAGGGCTTCTCCCGTCGCGTTCAGCTTTTCCGAGAGGTTGCCGCCCCTGGCGCTGACGAAGATCAGCAGGGCCGCGACAAACAGCGCGATCAGAATGGCAACCAGACTCCGGATGATGGTAAAACGCAGCTGCCTTCCTTTAGTCATGGCAAACCCTCCTCACTTCTTCCGTGCT
>CACYCQ010000091.1:0-9986 GCA_902772995.1 uncultured Eubacteriales bacterium | reverse complement strand
GCCCCCACTGCTGCCCTGACCTCCGCCACCAGCGACTGGTCCGTCTACTATTCCGAACTGTTTGCCAAAGCGCTCGCCGGAGAGGAGATCCCCTTCGACTGGGCCAAGGGATACGCGGACAACGCGGTCCTCATCACCGAGCTGGGGCCCAAGGTCGCTGCCGGCACCGCCGAAAAGGTTGAGGAAACCATCGCCGCCATCAAGGACGGTTCCCTCAAGGTCTTCAACACCTCCACCTTTACCGTCGGAGGCCAGGCCGTCACCACCCACACCTTCGATTCCACCATCATCGACTTTGCCACCATGCAGCCCATCTATGAGGGCGCAAAGTATGAAGCCATCGTGGACGGCGCCTTTGAGGAGTCCTCCTTCCGCAGCGCTCCCTACTTCGATCTGCGCATCGACGGCATCGTTGAGGACGCCCAGTAATTCCGTCCCGCGGCGGGATCACCGGTCTTTCATCTTTCATTGATCTCTCCGAAAAGGGAAGCATTCTCCGCTTCCCTTTTCGTGTTATCCGCCAGCAAGTAAAGGAGGTTTTCAACAGGACATGGAAACGGCCATCGAACTGCGCCACATCACCAAAGCCTTCTACAAAGCGGTTGCCAACAGCAATGTCAGCATGTGCGTTTACCGCGGGGAAATCCTGTCCCTGCTGGGAGAAAACGGCAGTGGCAAGACCACCCTCATGAACATCCTTTCCGGCATCTATTATCCCGACAGCGGGGAAATCCTGATCAACGGAAAGCCCGTGGAGATCCGCTCTCCCCGGGACGCCTCCCGGTACGGCATCGGCATGGTCCACCAGCACTTCAAGCTGGTCGATGTCTTCTCCGCCCTGGAAAACATCGCCCTGGCCATGGAGAAGGGAAGCCGCTACGACCTGAAGAATGTACGCAGCAAAGTCGAGGCCATCCTGGAGCGCTATCACTTCACCCTCGATCTGGATGCGAAGGTCTATGAGATGAGCGTCAGCCAGAAGCAGACCCTGGAGATTGTCAAGGTGCTCTTCCGCGGCGCGGACATCCTCATCCTGGATGAGCCCACCGCCGTGCTCACGCCCCAGGAAACGGAGCATCTCTTTTCCGTCATGCGCCACATGAGGGAGGACGGCAAGTCCATCATCATCATCACCCACAAGCTCAATGAGGTGATGGCCATCTCCGACCGCGTCGCCGTGCTGCGCAAGGGCACCTACATCGGGGACATCGCCACCGCTGACGCCACGGAATCCCTCCTGACCGAAATGATGGTGGGACAGAAGGTCTTCCTGAACATCGACCGCAGCCAGCCGGTCAACCCGCACCTCCGCCTGAGTATCCACAACCTGTCCGTCACCAATGAGGACGGCATCGAGGTCCTGCACAACCTGTCCTTCGAGGCGTTCAGCGGCGAGATTCTGGGAATCGCCGGGATCTCCGGCTGCGGCCAGAAGGAGCTTCTGGAATCCATCGCCGGACTGCAGAAGGCCGATGAGCACTCCACCGTCGTCTACTACCCGGATGATGACCGGGATTCCACGGCCGAGCAGATTCTGGGCAAGTCCCCCAAGGAGATCCGCAAACTGGGGATCCACCTTTCCTTCGTTCCCGAGGACCGTCTGGGAATGGGGCTGGTGGGGTCCATGGGCATGACCGAGAACATGATGCTCAAGACCTACAATGAGGGGCACCATCTGTACACCAATGTCAAGGACCCCCGGAATCTGGCGGAGGAGATCCGGCGGGACCTGGGCGTGGTCACCCCCTCCATCTCCACCCCCGTGTCCTTCCTCTCCGGCGGCAATGTCCAGAAGGTCCTGGTGGGGCGCGAAATCTCCGCCTCCCCCTCGGTGCTGATGACCGCCTATGCCGTACGCGGCCTGGATATCAACACCAGCTATACCATCTACAACCTTCTGAACGCCCAGAAGGAAGCCGGCGTGGCCGTCATCTACGTCGGCGAGGACCTCGATGTGCTGCTCGCGCTGTGCGACCGGATCCTCGTGCTGTGCGACGGGCACTGCAACGGAATTCTCAATGCCCGGATCACCACCAAGGAGGAGGTCGGTCTGCTGATGACCCGGCTGAACACACAGAACGGAGGTGCTGGTCATGCACGCCCATGAACCCCTGGTCCGCGTCGTCCGCCGGGGTGAAGTCTCCCTGCGGCACAAGCTCCTCGTCCGCTCCCTCGCCGTTTTTCTGGCGCTGGTGGCGGATGCCCTCTTCATCTTTTTCATCACCGGCCTCAACCCCCTCAGCGTCTACGTCACCATGTTCGGGGGGACCTTCAGCACGGGCATGCGCTTTTTCTGGGCCATGCGTGACCTGGCCTCCCTGCTGCTGATCGGCATCGCGCTGGCTCCGGCCTTCCGCATGCGCTTCTGGAACATCGGCGCGGAGGGGCAGGTCCTGGCCGGTTCCCTGGCCACCGCCGCCGTCATGATCTATCTGGGCGGCGTGCTCCCCGCTCCCCTGCTGTACCTGTGCATGCTGCTGTGCGCGCTCCTCGCGGGCGCCCTCTGGGGCTTCATCCCCGCCTTTTTCAAGGCCAGGTACAACACCAATGAAACCCTGTTCACCCTCATGATGAACTACGTGGCCATCCAGATCGTGGCCGCCTGCGTCACCATCTGGCGCGGCAAGGCCTCCTCCCTGGGGAAGCTGAACATCAAGAGCAAGGCGGGATGGTTCCCGCCCCTCTTCGGGCAGCGCTTTGCCGTCAACCTGATCGTCGCCGTGGTTCTCATGGTCCTCATGTACCTGTACCTGCGCAGATCCAAGCAGGGATATGAGATCGCCGTGGTGGGCGAGAGCGTCCGGACCGCCCGCTATGCCGGCATCAACGTCGCGGCGGTCATCATCCGGACGATGATCCTCTCCGGCGCCCTCTGCGGCCTCACCGGCTTTCTGATCGTCGGCGGCCGGGATCAGGCCATCTCCACCAGCACCGCGGGCGGCAACGGCTTCACCGCCATCACCGTGGCCTGGCTGGCCAAGTTCAACACCTTCTCCATGGCGCTGATCTCCTTCCTGCTGATCTTCCTGGAAAAGGGCGCCGGCGAGATCGCCTCCGCCTACAACCTGAACGACTTCATCGCGTCCATCATCGAGGGTATCATCCTGTTCTTTATCCTGGGCAGCGAGTTTTTCCTGCAGTACCGACTGATCTTTCGGAGCAGGCAGAGGGAGGAGATGATCTGATGGAGACCCTGTTCGCGTGGATCCTCCGGGCGATCCCCTTCGGCACCATCATCATGTACGGTGCGCTGGGCGAGATCCTCACGGAAAAATCCGGCAATCTGAACCTGGGCGTTCCCGGCATCATGTACCTGGGCGGTTTTTCCGGTTTTGCGTGCGCCTACCTGTATGAACACAGCACGGACGCCCCCAATATGGTATTGTGCATGTTCCTGGCCGTCTTTGCGGCCCTGCTTGCCTCCATGCTCGGCGGCCTGCTCTATTCCTTCCTGACCATCTCCCTTCGCGCCAACCAGAATGTCACCGGACTGACCCTCACCACCTTCGGCATGGGCATCTCCAATTTCTTCGGCGTTTACATCCTGAACGGGCGCACCGCCACCCAGTCCCTGGTCTACAAGGTTTTTCAGGCAAAAATCCCCGTGCTGCACACTCTGGGCGTCCCCGGCCAGCTGATCTTCGGATACGGATGGATGGTCTATGCGGTGATTGCCCTTGCCGTGGCCATGCACTTCTTCCTGAACAGATCCCACACCGGTCTGAACCTGCGCGCGGTGGGCGAAAGCCCGGCGACGGCAGACGCCTCCGGCATCCCCGTCGAGCGCTACAAATACGCGGCCACCTGCCTGGGGGCCGGCATCTCGGGGCTGGGCGGGCTGTATTATGTGCTCGACTACAACCAGGGCATCTGGGCGACCACCGGCCAGATTGAGGCCCTCGGATGGCTGGCGGTCGCGCTGGTGATCTTCACCACCTGGAAACCCCTGTATGCCATCTGGGGCTCCTACCTGTTCGGGATCCTGTACTGGCTTTACCAGTTCCTGCCCGGAGTCCTGGGCTTCACCATTTCCGGATACGTCACCGACCTGGCCCAGATGGTCCCCTATGTGGTGACCATCGTGGTGCTGGTCATCACCTCCCTGCACCACAAGCGGGAAAACAACCCTCCCGCCTCGCTGGGCCTGTCCTATTTCAAGGAGGACCGGTAGGCGGCGCTCTGCGTTTTGCGCCTTTCCTGCCCGGTGGCCTTCCCCTCTTTCGGGGAAGGCCTTTTCTTTCCCCGCCCGGCCTTCAGGCATCCGCCGGCGCGGCCCCCCTGCCGGGCCACAGGGCATCCAGCGCCGGAAAGCGGCTGAATCCGCGTTTTGACATTCAGGCAATCCCCCTTTTCCTGAACACCCGGAAGACGCTATAATATCGACCGGACCCGTGAGGCATTCCCGCACCGGCCCCATACGGCGAAGGTCCGGAGGCTGCCGGGGCACCGGCGCAGGAAAAGGTCCAGTGCGCGGGAAGATCCGTCCGGCGCGGCCGGACGGCGCGATATCCTGTGCACGGGCACCCGGAACGGCTGCTGTCTGCCCCGCTTGTCTCACGGGAAGAGGATACATCGCCCGTCAGGGGAAATGCCCCGGCGCGGGAAGAGGAGAAAACGGATGAGAAAACTGCTGATCGTCGATGATTTTTTGGTCGCTGCCGTCGCGGCGCTGGGGTATGGCTACGGCGATACCATCGCAAGGCTTTCCGGCTGGTCGGAGCCCATGTGTCTGGCTGCGTGCCTTGTCCTTGGAATCGTGCTGGAGGAGATCATCTACATGATCGTTTTCAGCAAAACCGTCCAGAGCAGCCCGAAGCTCCGGGCCTTCACCTTTGCCGCGGTCCTGCTCGTGTTTCTGTCCGCACACTGCGCGTCCGTCCGCTGGATGGGGGTATCCATGCTGGACTATCTGGCGGAGGAGTTCATGTACGTGGTGGGCCTGCCGATTCTCGGCTTTTTCATCAACCTGGTGCTTCGCGTCCTCCGCGTCCGGAAAATCCGCAGCCTTTACGAGGACGGAAGCCGGGGCTTCACCTTTACCCTTGAAAAAAAGGACATCGAGGACATCAACCAGGAGAACCGCCGCGTCCACGGGGAATACGAGGCCGATTGCGCGGTCAGGACGAAAAGCGGCATCTATGTCGGGGAAAAGACCGGGAAATCCATCCTCTATGCCGGGATTCCCTACGCCAGGCCGCCGGTGGGCAGCCTCAGGTGGAAGGCTCCCGAACCGCTTCCCCCGTCCCAGGCCGTCTTTGAGGCGCGGAATTTCGGGGCCTCGGCCATCCAGGTCGAGCACAGCGGCTCGATCATCCAGTACCACCGCCAGAGCGAGGACTGCCTGACCCTGAACATCAGCATTCCCGCCGCGCAGCCGGAAACCCCGAGGCCGGTCCTCGTGCTGTTTCATCCCGGGGACTTTACCTGCGGGGGATCCGTCAATCCGCTGATGTACGGGGGCGATTACGTGAGCCGCCACCCGGAGACGCTGGTCGTCAGCTTCAATTACCGCCTCGGCATTTTCGGCTTTATCGATTTTTCGGAGGTTCCCGGCGGGGAAGCCTTCCCGGACACCCTGAACCTCGGGCTGCTCGACCAGATCGCCGCGCTCAAATGGATCCGGGAGAACATCTCCGCCTTCGGCGGGGACCCCGGCCAGGTCACGGTGCTCGGCTTTGAATCCGGCGCCACGTCCATCCTGCTGCTGGCCGCCTGCCCCCAGGCGAAGGGGCTGTTCCGGAAAGCCTTCCTCTTCAACGGCGGCCCGGTGTTCGCCTATGACACGCCGGAGGCCTCCAGGGCCCTGGCCAAAAGCCTGCTGAAGGAAACGAAGACATCGACGATGGAGGAGCTGTGCCGTCTTGATACGCAGACCCTGAAGGACGCCTCGCAGAAGCTCTGGGACAGCATGTGCGCGCCGACCTGCGACGCAAAGCTGATCCCCGCTGACGTGTACCAGGCCTTCCGGGAGGGCGCCGCCTCGGGAATCGACATGATCCTCGGCATCCCCAGCAGGGAAATGCCGGTCCTCAAATCCCTCGTGGGCAGTCAGAGGTACATGGCGGGGGTCTTCTCCTTTGCCGCCGACATGCGGAACGACCTGGACGACGCCGCTTCCCGCGCGGTACAGGCGGTTCTCGAGGCGCAGAGCGCATCCTCCGATCGGCTTGAGGCGATGTCCCGGCTCACCGAGCAGTGGCTCGGCCTGTGCATCTACCGCTGCGCGGCAAGGCTGGCGGAGGGCGGAAATCCGGTGCACCTCATGTACTGGGCCGAAAAGCCCCTGATCGACAATCTGGGTTCGGGCACGGTCGATGCGGCGGCGGCGCTGCTCGGGAACCGGGAAGCGCTGCAGATGTACGGCAACGTGCTGAACGCGGACATCTCCGAGACACTCCAGGCCCTTCTGCTGAAGTTTGTCACGGGGGAGCCCCTGCAGCTGTACCCCAATGAGATCAGGGGCATCGACGCCTTCCGGTGGGAGCCCTTCCCCCAGGCGCTCATCGTATCGGACGGGAAGCTTTCCTGCGGGCCGCTGGCGGACAGGCTCACGGAGGTCCGGGAGCTGCTGCGCCAGGCCCTGTCCTGAGGCGGCAGGGCCCGCCTCAGGCGGTTTCATATGACGCAAACAGGCTGCACGCATGTGCAGCCTGTTGCTTTTTCAGTTCAGTCCAGTCCCGCGAAGATCCTCATGGCGTGTTTGATGTCCTGCTTCATGGCCTCCCGCGCCGCCATGGAGACCGTGGAGAAGAACAGCGGCGTCCCCTGGTCCTTCATCGCCTGGATGGCCTGCTCCGCGGCCAGGCCTGCCGCCTTGTCCATGTAGGTGAAGTAGTTGATCTTCCGCACGCCGGCCCTGACCGCCTCATGGAAGCCCTCCGGGCTGACGCCGGATCCGCCGTGCATGACCACCGGCACATTCCCGGTGGCCCGCCTCACGTTCCGCACCACATCGAAATCGAGGCGGGGCGCCTTGAGATAGATCCCGTGGGTGGTACCAAACGAGCAGGCCAGCGCGTCGATCCCCGTCTCCCGGACAAAGGCCGCCGCCTGGTCCGGATCGGTATAGATCTTGGTCTCATCTCCTTCCCCGCTGCCGTCCCCGGCGCCGGATTCGCGCCGGCCCATGGACCCCAGCTCCGCCTCCACGCCGGCGCCGTAGCGGGAGGCCATTTCCACAGCCATGCGGGTGTTTGTCAGGTTCTCCTCATAGGGCAGCACGGAGCCGTCATACATGATGCCCGTGAACCCCATGTCCAGGGCTTCCTTCAGGTAGTCCATGTCCTCGCCGTGGTCCAGGTGGACACACACCGGGACCCGGGCCTCCCCGGCCGCGCGGACCATGACCGGGCCGATCAGCCGCAGCCGGATCCAGGGCTCATGCACCTGGGCGAACTGCAGGATCACCGGCAGCTCCAGCTCCTCCGCCGCCGCGATGATCCCCTCCAGGGATTCCAGATTGGCCGCGTTGAACGCGCCCACGGCAATGCCGCGCTCCTGCGCGGTTGCCAGAATGTCCTTCAGTGTTACAAGCATGCGATCTCTTCCTTCCATCTGTTGTTGTCGATGATCTCCGCCAGCTTGTCCAGCGGCAGCAGGCCGCTGACGGGATCCATGGTTCTCACCGAGCACGCACCCTCCGCGCTGGCCAGCAGGGCGCAGCGGCGGGGAGGCAGCCCGCGGCGCACGGCCGCCAGGAATGCGGCGATGCTCACGTCCCCGGCGCCCGTGGCCGAGACCACATGGCCCGCCGGGAAGCTGTCCACCTTTCCCTCCTGCCGGGCCCAGGCCCGGACATCCAGGCCCAGGTTGCGCCCGGTTTCCCGCAGGCGCCCCTCCCCTGCGGTGGCATAGACCATGCCCGACACGCCGCACTTGACCAGCACCGTCGCGCAGCCCATGTCCAGCATCCTTTGGGCCAGGGGCATGGCCTCCCCGTCAAGGTCCAGGTTCAGGGTGACATCCTGTCCCCCCCCGCTCAGGCGCTTCCAGCGGGGCAGGTCCGTCATGCAGCACAGCTCCTCAAAGCTCGGCACGAAAAAGTCCACCAGGGGAAGCACCTCCCGGAGGTACGCCTCCCAGTCGGTGTCCGTATCCGGATCGATCATAGCCATGTCCAGGCTGGTGGCCACGCCCAGGCGCCTTGCACGCAGCAGGAGCTTTTTCATCTCCTCCGGCTGCCCCATGCGCCGCATCAGGGGCGGGTACCCGAAGTGCAGGATGGCGGCCCCTTTCAGGGTTTCATCCGGCACATCCTCCGTGCAGAAGGTGTCATTGGCTCCCGGATCATGCAGGAACATCCGGTTGATGCCCGGGAAATTGAGGACCACGGTATAGCTGGTGCGGTCCGACGCGCTTTCGATCAGCCCGCCGCCGGCCCCGTGGGACTTCAGGATCCCGCTGAGCATGCCTCCGAACTCGTCCCGTCCGATCTTGCTCACAAGCGCGGCATCCTCGCCGATGGCCCTGAGCGCCAGGCCTGTATTGGAGACGCTGCCGCCCGCGGTCACCGAAATGCCCCGGGTATGGAGCAGGCACCCCGGGAACAGGACCTGGTCCACCCGTTCAAAGAGGCGGTCTCCGGGGATCACAGGGGTCAGATCGAAGCTGATATGGCCTGCCGCCACAATTCTTCCCATGCTCTCCTCTCCCTTCCTTCCCGTCAGAGGCGCCCGTACTCGTTGCACAGCGGGCAGATCATGACCTCGTCCTCCTCGATGTGCGCGTAGCGGAGGGTCCGCTCCAGGAAATAGTTGTCCGTCCGGTCGTCATTGACCCGGGAGACCTCCCCGGCAACCAGGCTCCCGCTTCCCGGCACGGGCCCGAACACGTGGGCAAGGTAGGGCGTCAGGGTCACCGAATTGCCCGGGGTGATCTCCACGGGCTCCCCGGCCTTCAGGCAGACCTTCCGGCCGTCCATGCGGACCTGGACATCCGTGCTCAGCTCCCGCCCGTCCCGCTCGGTGTTCCACAAGCGCACCTGCAGCCGTCCCGCACGGCAGATGATGTCCTCGGTTTTGAACACGTGGTAGTGCTTGGGCAGGCGCTGCCCGTCCTGCATCAGAATCAGTTTCTCGCAGTAGGGAACGCCGATCTCGGGCGCGGTGATGCATCCGTTGCGCACCGTATAGAGCACCGCGCCCACATGCGCAAAGTCGTCCATGCCAAAGTCCGTCACGTCCCAGCCCAGCATGACGCGGCGGATGACGTCCAGGTTCCCGGTCTCCTTCTGCCAGCGGGGGATGTCCCAGTCCGCCATGTCCGGCAGCGCCATCCCCTTTTCCTTCAGGAGCTCCCTGGCCCAGACGATGGCGCGGTTGATTTCAGATCGTTTCATAGCCCCTCCGTTTAAAAAAGACCGCACGGAAGCGTGCGGCCATAAATCGGTCCATTTTTACTTGGATTTCTTGGTGCTGCGCAGGAAGTCAACATACACGGCCAGAAGGATGACCGCGCCCTTGATGATGTACTGCCAGTCGGAGTTGACGCCCATCAGGTTCAGTCCGTTGTTCAGGATGCCGATGATCAGCACGCCGATCAGCGTGCCGCCCAGTTTGCCCGAACCGCCGGCCATGGAGGTGCCGCCCACGACGACAGCCGCGATGGCGTCCATTTCCGCACCGTCACCGGAGGTACAGGTTCCGGAGTACAGGCGGGAGGCGATGGTGATGCCGGCAAGGCCGGCCATCAGGCCACTGAAGGAATACACGGTGAATTTCACCTTTGCGGTGCTGATGCCGGAGAATCTGGCCGCGGTGTCATTGCCGCCCACGGCGTACACGTGACGGCCCATGCGGGTGCGGTTGAGGAACAGCACGGCAATGATGAACACCAGGGTCATGGTCACCACGGGGGTGGGCACGGGGCCCACATAGCCGGCGCCCAGGAACTTCCAGGCATCGGTCATGCAGCGGATGGGCTTGCCGCCGGAATACACGTAGGCGATGCCCTTGGCGATGTTCATGGAGGCCAGGGTCACGATGAAG
>CACYCQ010000090.1:0-4067 GCA_902772995.1 uncultured Eubacteriales bacterium | reverse complement strand
GCCCTTGCCGCCTCCAGCATCCCCCCGGCCAGGCTCGTCCCCTCCCTCAGCTGTCCCGCCCGGGCGCCGGATGCCTCAAAGAGGAGCATGGCAAGATACAGCGCCAGCGCCACCAGGCTCCATCCTTCCCCCTCCAGCCGCTCCCGAAGCGGCTGTTTTTTGTTCCCGGAGAGGATGGCCCAAAGCAGCCTCACCGCGGCAAAAGCCGGCAGGATGGCCCCGGACATCAGGGTGGAGAAGATGCACAGATACATGCCCGCAAGGAGCATCCCCTGCCGCAGGGGATGCTCCCGGCAGAGGACCCGGGAAAACGCCTCCCCTCCCGCCGTCCAGCGGAAAGCCAGGCCCATGGACAGCAGGGACGGGATCAGGTAATAAAAGACCGTGTTCATGTCGATGCTGTACAGCAGGTGGACATTGTTGTCCCGGGCGCTTCGAAACAGCAGAAAGTGCAGCACCAGGAAAAGAAGGCACAGCCCGTCCGCAAGCGGCGCGCCGCAGGCCGTCCTGCTCAGGAGCAGCCGCCGCAGGGACAGCAGGTAGAAAAGGACGGCGCCCGTCAGCATGACCGCCGTGACGAGGGCCAGGCTCCAGCTGATGTCCCCCGCAAGGGGCAGCACGAAATGAAACGCGGCAAAGGCCGTCAGGGGACGGACGATTTCAGGAAAAATCCTCCCGGGATTCCAGTACCCCCAGATGGGAAGCGCCCCCCGGGAGTAGAACAGATAGGCCCAGTCATCCCCGTCATAGGGCAGATAGGGATGCAGCCGTCCGAAAAAGAGCAGCAGGAAGCCGGCGATGCCCGCAAAGAGCAGCCCCTCCTGCCAGCGCAGTCTGCGTTGTGGATTCATGATGCCTTTCCTCCAGAATGTCGTCTCCGTCCAAGGCAAAGCACTGCCGCCGCTGCGCCAAGGACGCTGACCGCCTCCGCAATGCGCCAGGCCACGGGTTCATGAAAATCGACCTTCAGGGTGCCCGAAAAGCCTGCCGGAAGCAGCACCCGGATCCGGTGGTTGTCCGCCTCCTGGGTGGGAAGCGGCGTCCCCTCCGGTCCCGTGACCTGCATGTACGGATAGGCAAAGCGCGGCAGCGTCACGCTGCCCGCCTCCCGCGAGCTGGCCTCCAGCACCATCCGCACGCCTGCTTCCTCCAGCACCCGGACCTCGGCCCCGTCCGTCTCGATCTCCGGGCGCAGCCGGGCAATGTCCGTGCCGCTCATCAGGTACTCGCTTCCGCCGATGCCCCTTCGCAGGCTGTAGTGATAGGTATACTGGGGAAGCTCCGGGGTATCCAGGAACCGGGACTGGGAGCGGATCTCCGAAAAGGAGCTCACAAACCCGCAGGCGGTGACCAGGGACAGGCAAAGGGCCGCAGCGCCGCAGGCCTTCATGGACAGCATCCCGCACCGCAGTCCCTGCCGGAGCGAAGCCCCCAGGAGGAGCATGAGAAACACCATGGCGATGCCCAGATAGCGGGTCGGGAACTGCACCTGGGCCAGGAACTGCCCGATCCGGGAATGCCCGGCCAGCGCATCCCAGGGGAAAACGCTGGAGGAGACCCAAAGGGCCAGAAGCGACGCCACCGTCAGCTTCCGGATAGTCCGGTCCGCCTTTCCTTTTCCCCAGAGGACCAGCGCCAGGGCCAGCCCTCCCATCTGCAGCATGCCGGGCGTCATCTGCATCCGCTCCGGCAGATAGGCGGAGGCCCCGCCCGCCACGGACTTGAAGAAGCAGAACAGTTCCCCCGGATAGACCCCGTATTTCTGGATCATGTGGGGAAAGCTCATCTCCCCCCGGACCACCGTGTCCACCTTGAGGTAATAGTCCAGAAACGGCACAAGAAACGCGGCGCCTGCCACAAGGAAGCCCGCCGCCGCCATCCCCAGCTGCAAAAGGGCGTCCCTTTGCAGCATCCGGCGAAAATGGCAAAGGCCCACGGCAAGAAGCGCCAGCACCGCCATCTCCGTGGAGAGCAGGTGCGTATAGAGAAGCCCCAGAAGTCCCGCAGCAAGAAGCGCGCTGTTTTTCCCCTTTTCCTTCTCCGGCCTTGTCAGAAGGTTCCACGCGGCCAGGGCGATCAGGGGATAAAAAGCGAATGCGGTGGCCTCCCCCACGGCCGAGCGGACATAGACATCCGCCAGACGGTAAGGCCCCAGCACATAGGACGCGCTGCAGACAATGCCGATCCGGTCGTCTCCAAAGATCCTCCTGCAGCAGGCATAGGCTGCGAAGGCCGTAACAAAAGTGAGGACCAGCAGATACACCTTGTACGCCGAGACCACGGAGAAACCCGCCAGGCGCAGAAGCGCCGGAAGGATCAGGAAAAGGTCCCCGTAATAGACGCCCGTGGGATAGCCTGCCCCGTCGTTGAAAAATCCCGCCATGCGCACCGGGAACACGCCCTGCCCGATCCCCTGGGCAAGCGCCTCGATCCGTCCCAGATGGAACCCGAAGTCATCCCCCATGCCCAGGCCGTCCATCCCCAGGGGCAGACAACCCAGCAGCGTCAGGACCAGCAGCATCGCATACCGCTTCCGGGGCAGCCGGAAAAAGAGCTCGGCGCCCAGCCACAGAAGCAGAAGGACGGCGATCATCAGCCGGACATTCCGGGTGTTTTCCAGCATGGTCATGTTCATGAGGGAGAACCTGCCCGGCCCTGCCGCGGTAAACCGCACCCCCACGTCCTGAAGGGTGTCCGCAACATCAAAATGGTACACCTGCCGGTGCCTGCCGGGGATCAGTTCAAAGGCATTGGCGTGCACATAGGCATTGCGGCCATCCGAGTACACGCGGCACTCCACCGGCATGTCCGATTCATACTCCACCGTCAGCGTGTAGCTTCCGGCGCGCAGCAGGAGATACGGCCCTGAGAGCAGCTGCTGCCCCGCCGCGGCCTCCGCTTCCATGCCCCAGTGGTCCCCTTCCCACTGCATGCCAGATGCATTCATTTCACCGATGTCCAGCCAGACATCAAAGGGGTGACGCTGCACGTGGATCAGCAGCCCAACCAGGACCAGCAGCCCCACCGCCATGATCCCTTCCAGCATCCTCACGCGTTTTCTGTGACCTTCGAACATGTTCCTCTCCTGCATCAACCTGCGCCGGTTCCCCTTCTGCAGCACTTTTTTGCGGTCAGTCGGCCGTTCCCCCATGCTGTCCTTTCCCGGGCGGGCCCCATGAACCGTCTGTTTCCCGGCCTGCCACCGGAGAATCACAAACGCGACCGTTCCCGCGCATCAAAAAAACCCCGCGTCCAGCACGCACCAGGATGCCCGGCCGGATCGGTTTTCCACTATATAGTCCTGCGCTGATTCTCACCATGGAAATGCATCTGTGAAAATCCTCCATCCGCGTTTTGAAGCATTTTCGGTCCGGTTCCCATCAGGAACCGTTTGCTCCGGGCAGACCGGCGGGGTTCGTTGCCTTTTTCACCTGAGAATCCGATATGCATATCTTCCAGGTGCACGAGCGGCTCCGGTGCCCGGGTTTTTTGCAGCCCCGCTGGCATCGGCGCATCCGCCTTCCCGAACAGCCGCCTGCCAAAATAGGATAATCGATCACGGTGAATCACGTCAACAACCCACGGAAAACAGTTCAAGCCGGGCGACCTGACTGCGCGCTCAAAACCTGCGCACCCATCATTCGCGCCCCGTGGGAATCCGGCATGCCGCAGGCTGTTTTCTGTGGCTTCCCCCGGCACCTGAAGGGAAACCATCCCTCAGAAGCCAGGTTTGCAGCCCCTCATCCCGCTTCTGCAGGATCAGCGCACCGGCCATGGATTCCAGGTTTGTTTCGGTCGTCCTGCCCCGCCGTCCGTATTCCGTTTCCGCCGCGCATCATGGCTTTTCAAAAGCACCCTAAAGCGGACAGGCACGCAGGCTGTCAAAGGGTATGAAAAAACCTGTGAGCTTCCACCCACAGGCTGATCATCTCAAAAAAACAGAATGCTCGGGGCAGAAAATCCCACGGCACACACGACGCAATGCTTATTGCTGCTGCCTTCCGGCCCTGACAAGGTTCACACGCACGCATTGCATGAGCTCCATCCGTCATCACATTCCGCTGTGG
>CACYCQ010000089.1:0-2261 GCA_902772995.1 uncultured Eubacteriales bacterium | reverse complement strand
TTTTCGCTTCCTCCTGCTGTTTCATCTGGGAGTCGATGATGCTGACGCCCAGGATGATCTTGTTTCCGCCCTGCATCCTGGTGATTTTCATGCTGACATACATCGGCGTCCCGTTGTCAACAAGGCGATAGACCGCATTGTACACACCCTGCCTGTCCAGCTCCTCAATAATTTTCTGCTTTGAAAAGCCGGCCAGGAAGGTCTCTCTGTCCTCCTCGTAGATCCGGGTCATGGTCTCTTTCTGGGCAGAGTCAAAGAAGTGTTCGCCATGGCGCTCCATTGCGAGCTCCTGCCCGCCTACCGGTGACGTATACTCGATGAACCTGTCTGTATCCAGATCCACATAATAGATATTGTAATAGTCGGATGCCAGGGCACGGGCGATATCCGCGTAGGTGGTTCCTTCATCCGGTGCAGTAATAGACAAAACGGCAATGGCCACGGCGATGCAGCCCGTTACCGGGTCAATGCCGACTCTCCGCGCGAATGAATGCACAACGGAGCCGTCAGGCATCTTCTCATCGTAGAAGGAGGGCAGTCCCCTTTCGCAGCATGTCTTTACGACATTCAGCATGAAGTTATTGTCATACGGGACAAAGGCTGTGCCTTCAAAGCTCAGATCGACATGGAAGAAGCGTTTGATAAAACGGCGGTAAGACACATTGCTCCTGACGAACCGCGTGGTATTGCCTTTTACCTCAACGATCCCCATCGGGACGGTATTGAAGGCGTTCTGGAGTTCGCCTTCCCCCTTGGTCATCACCGAAAGATCATACAGGTTCAGGCGTCCGATCGTTTCAAAATAGCCGGATTCATCCGGGTTCTCATACCCGATCTGGCTGCCTGCCCTGTACCGCTGCATGATCTCATCAAGAGGGATGGGCTTGCAATAATAATACCCCTGGATCTTGGAGCAGCCGATTTCATGCAGCAATTTCACCTGCTCCTCTTTTTCGACGCCCTCGCAAACGGTATCCATGCCGAGAGAATTCGCCATCCGCATGAGCTCGGTGAGAAGAATTCTGCTGCTTTCCCCTTCGTTGAGCCTCTGCATGAAGCTCATGTCAAACTTGAGCAGATTGAACCTGATGGTCTGCAGCACGTTAAGGGAAGAATAACCGCTCCCGAAATCATCCATCCAGACCGGGAAGCCGAGGCTCTGGAAGCGTCTGACCTGTTCACACATGAATTCAAAATCACGGCTGAGCATACTCTCTGTGATCTCGATGGTGATCATCTCACGGCCTAAGCCTGACGCATCCACGCGGCGCCTGACCTCTTCTGCCACATCACAGGAATCGAAATCGGATCTGGACAGATTGATCGAGTGCGGAACGATGTGAAGTCCGGCATCCTTCTGGAATTTCATTTTCTCCAGCACCCGCTCCAGCACATACAGGTCCAGCTTGTAAATCTGGCCGGCATCCTCCAGACACGGGATGAACTCCGCCGGTGACAGGAATCCGCGCTCCGGATCCTTCCACCGCGCCAGGGCTTCCTCATCACAGATCTTGCCGCTTACTGCCCTTATGATAGGCTGATAGTATACGGTGATCCATCCCTCCCGGATCGCGCGGTCAAGGTTTTCCAGGACATATTGCCGCTTTTCTGCTTCATCCCTCAATTCTGACCGATAAAAGCTGAAACAGGATGAAAAGGTATTTTTGATCGTGTCACAGGCAAACTTTGCCCGGTCGCAGGCTGTGCTGGCCGGGACCAGTCCCATCCGGCTTGAATAGATGCCTATGTGAACCGGGAGTGTGTTCCCGCCGTTCATCAAGGCGCATTCGTTCAAAAGATGGGTCAGTCTGTCCTCAAGACCGTCTTCCGTCGTAATGGCCGCAAAATGGTCTGCGCCGATGCGGCAGCTGTTTTCATTGCTGAAGATGTCGTTCAGGAGCCTGGAGAATGCCCGCAGCAGCTTGTCCCCCTCAGCAAAGCCGTTCTTTTTATTAAAGAACTTCATGCCGCAAAAATTGATATAGAGGAAAACGGGCGTCTTGCCGTCCTTCGGATATTCCTCCTTTGCCGCCTCCGCACGTTCAAAGAAGTATGACATGCTCGGCAGTCCGGTCAGATAATCATACTGATTTGCTTTCAGGATGCTTTCCTCATGCAGGGCATTGCCCAGAGCGTTTGACAGTTCTGTTCCTTCGGCATCCTCCCGGTACGGTCCCTCATCCACATACCATACCTGGGCAAGGCGAACCCCCGTATCGGTCAGCACATGTTCGCCCTTGGCATGGATCACCCTGTACCCG
>CACYCQ010000088.1:0-2969 GCA_902772995.1 uncultured Eubacteriales bacterium | reverse complement strand
GACAGCCCTTTTCCCTCCTCCCGGGTCACGGCGATGCTTGCCTGGTACCTGACGGGATCCGCATGGATCTGCGGGTCTGCCTCCTGCTGCGCTTCCTGAGAGATCTCCAGCACATAGGTGCCCTCCCCGAAGATCTTCACCTCATCGAAGACAAAGGTCTCCGGCTGTCCCCTGCGCAGTTTAGTCACCCGTGCCCGGGGGTCCTGCGGGAGAACCAGGATGCCGCTGTCCGCCGCATACCTGGAGGAGTCCGAGGCCTCCATCCTGACGACAAAGGTCTCCCCTGGCCGGGCATCCCTTTCTTCAAGGGTCATTCTGCCCGTCAGCCGGACCTTGACACAGTCCTCCGAGGCGTCTTCGGAGGGCTGTCCGGCCGCCGGGGCGTTTTCAACCACCTGGGCAAACTCCGCGCTGATTCCCTCCTGCTGTCCCCGGTTCCCCGTCCAGGTGAAGCTGTCCCCGCCCTGTGCCCGCGCGCGGGCTGCCAGCAGCACCAGCAGGATAACCAGAACCTTGCAGCACCTCTGACCCAACACCTTCAACCCCTCCCCGGAATCAACAAGTTTTTTGCCGAATTTTGTCTATTTTTACATTTTCCCTCCTTTATCATAATGCATGAAAGGCAGAAGTCAAATCTTCGGTTAGTGCATAATGTCCAATTTGTTTCCGATATCCTGAGGCATCAATTCACATTTGCTTCACATCTTCTTTCGGCTTCTCCGTTTTTTTCCGGATTTGCCGAACCATTCCCCCATGCGTACAAAATATTTATATTAAAGACCCCCGGAAAAAATTTAACAAAATTTTTTCCGGGGGTTCATTCAGTTTTTTTTAGTTTTCCGGGCTGGCGCCGATAACTGCCTTGATTCTGCGTACACCGGCGGAGGAGGATTCCTCCTTCTTGATCTTGAAGCTCACCAGTTCACCGGTATGGGTGGCATGGGGGCCTCCGCAGATCTCCTTGGAGAAGGGTCCCATGGTGTACATCCGGACCTTCTCACCATACTTGCTCTCAAACAGGCCGATGGCGCCCTCAGCCTTGGCCTCCGCCACCGTGGTCTCCTTCATCTCAATGGGGGCATCCGCAGCGATCCACTCGTTGACCAGGCGCTCCACCTCGGCGATCTCTTCCTTGGTCATCTTGCGGCCGAACTTGAAGTCAAAGCGCAGCCGTTCCGCCGTGATATTGCTGCCCTTCTGGGCCACCTCAGGACCGAGGACCTTGCGCAGCGCGGCGTGAAGAAGATGCGTGGCGGTGTGCAGGCGGGTGGTCTGCACGCTGTGATCGGCCAGTCCGCCCTTGAAGCGCTGCTCGGCGCCGGCCTGACTGGTCTTCTGATGCTCCTCAAAATGCTTCTTGAAGCCTTCCTCGTCCACGGTGAGGCCCACCTCCGCCGCCAGTTCCCGCGTCATCTCGATGGGGAACCCGAAGGTGGTGTACAGGTCAAAGGCCGCCATGCCGTCGATGACCCTGCTGTCTCCCATCCTGGAAACCAGTTTCTGGAATTCCTTCTCGCCCTGACGCAGCGTCCTGGCAAAGCGGGACTCCTCCAGGGAGAACTGCTCAAGCACAAAGGCCTCATTCTCCCTGAGCTCCGGATAGACCTCCTCATACTGGCGGATGATCAGGGCGCCGATCTCGCGGGTGAAGTTTTCCGGCATTCCCAGTTCAAGCCCGTAGCGCACCGCGCGGCGGATCAGCCGGCGCAGCACGTAGCCCTGGTCCACATTGCTGGGGCTGACGCCTCTGGGATCGCCCATGATGAAGGTGGCCGTGCGCAGATGGTCCGCGATGATGCGGAAGGCGCGGGTCACCTGCTCGCTCTCGTCGTACTTCTTGCCGCACAGCTCGGAAATTTTGGCGATAATGCCGGTAAAGGCATCCGTCTCATAGACGGTCGCCACCCCGTTGAGCGTGCAGATGGTGCGCTCCAGGCCCATGCCCGTGTCCACGTTCTTGTGGGCCATGGGCACATACTCGCCCTCGGCGGTCTTGTTGTACTGCATGAAGACGTCATTCCAGATCTCCAGGAACCGTCCGCAGCTGCAGGCGGGAGAACAGTCCGGACCGCAGGGCGGCTGGTCCTTGATGATGAACATCTCGGTGTCCGGGCCGCAGGGGCCGGTCTGGCCCGCAGGTCCCCACCAGTTGTGCTTGCGGGAGAGGTAATAGATGTTCTCCGGCTTGACGCCGTTTTCCATCCAGTATCCGGCCGCCTCCTCATCCCTGGGGATGTCGCCCTCGCCTTCAAAGACGGTGAAGGCCAGTTTGTCCTTGTCCAGGCCCAGATACTCGGGGCTGGTCAGGAACTCCCAGCTCCAGGCGATCATTTCCTTCTTGAAATAGTCGCCCAGGGACCAGTTGCCCAGCATCTCAAAGAACGTCAGATGGGAGCTGTCGCCCACTTCGTCAATATCACCCGTACGGATGCACTTCTGAACATCCGTCAGGCGCGTTCCGGCAGGGTGCTTGCTTCCCAGCAGGTATGGGACCAGCGGATGCATGCCGGCCGTGGTAAACAGCACCGTAGGGTCATTCTCGGGAATGACGCTGGCGCTGGGGATCACGGCGTGTCCCTTGCTCTTGAAAAAGTTCAGCCACATGGTGCGCAGCTCGCCTGAAGTCTGTGGTTTCATACTTATCCTCCATTTTCAGCCAAAAATAACGCACCTGCTCTCCGGGGACGAACAGGCGCGATTCGCGGTACCACTCCGGTTGATGCCGAGGCATCCACTCTATGCCCGTAACGCAGGCCAACGTTCCGGACTCCGCAGTTGGCCGCAGCAATACGGAAACCGGGCTTGCACCCTCCCCGGTTCGCTGAGTTCCTGTATTCACTGGTAATTCTGCTTCTTCGTCCGGCCTGTGCAATTATATTTTCCCGGCTACCCTCTGTCAAGAATGCCCTTTGCTTGTCCCGGGCACATTCGGGGCCACCCAAAGGCCGGTCCGGGAGGCTCCGTCCTTC
>CACYCQ010000087.1:0-7181 GCA_902772995.1 uncultured Eubacteriales bacterium | reverse complement strand
CGGCAGATGCAGGAAATGAGGGCGTTCGCACCTGATGCGGGGAGATCTGCGGGAAGCGAAGCGCAGGCTGAACCCCATGCTGGAAAGCATGGCTGAGCTCACAGAAATCAGTCAGGGCCACAGTACCTGAGAAACCGGTGGAGCCGGCGGAGCAAAGGGTGTGGCAGCTGTTGGGGAGACGGCATGTCAGGAATCAGGCGTGTTGCAGGCGGCTGCTCGAAAGAGGAGGTTTGCCGGAGAACATGGGAGTGACCGAAGGACCGGAAGGATCGCGGAACGCTTTGATTTCTGACCAAAGGTGCTGCCTCGTGCCAGTTACTGAACCGCCGCTTGCGTGACCGCATGTGTGATGGTGTGGGAGGGCGGGGGAAGCTCCCTTTCCTCCCGGCTGCGCCCTCCGCGCAAACCCGGGATTCCATGTGGCAGGGAGTGAATCGGCCGGCTTCAACAGGGCGCCTGGGGTGACCGGTGGTTTTTTCTGTGACGCGCAGGTTGGACTATAGACGAGTTTACATACGAAGATCAGGCTATGCCAGCGCCTTCCCGCAGAGATCCGGCATCTCTTCAGATTGCGGGCATGCCATGAAAGAAGGGACCGGGAAACCATTTCTTTCCTTTGTTGTTTTCGAAATGTACAATGGTGCACCGGGTTTCAGCAAAGCCAGGGTAATCTGAGAGAACCGGAGGGTACGCGGCTGCCACGAAACCGGGACGCAGGAATCTATATGCTTATATGATATTAAGAAGATCCCGGGGCAGAGGACAGTCAGCTCCTGTCAATAACCGGGATCATGCCGGAATCCTGACAGGTAGGGACCGGAAGCAATTTGCCTGATGAAACAACCGGAAATGCCGGGGTGCTGAGCAGGCCGTTAAGATATCAGGGCGACAATCCGGAATTTGTGGGGGAACATATGGAACTGAAGAAAATGGAATATGATTTCACCGTCTGCAGGGTTGAGACGATGGAGGATATTGATACTGCAACGGATTTTTTCTTCATTTGTAAAACGGATGAAGAAATCTCCCTGGTTTGCAAGTCTGATGACACACCGAAAAAAACAACAGAGCGTGATGATGGATGGAAAGGGTTTCGTATTCAGGGAATTCTCGATTTTTCCCTGATCGGTATCTTATCGGAATTATCGGGTATTCTCGCTGAGAATCATATCGGGATCTTTGCGGTATCAACCTTCAACACGGATTACATTCTTGTGAAGGCAGAAAACTTCGAGAGGGCTTTAAGCGTACTGTCCGCACAAGGATACACCATTGTCTGACCCGTGCAGGACAGATCAGGGCGCCCGCACTGCCATTACCGCCTGCGGGAGCCTGCGTGTATGCTTCGATGTCGATGGTGATGCCGATTTGAAGTCTGCGGTGAAGCTGATCCTCGAAGACGGTGATCTTCTCGGTCAGGCGGCTGCCGGCGTCTCGTCAAACCCTGAGATGGTGGAGGGCTGGCCTTTGATACGGTCCTGCAGAGCCCGGACCCGCCCCATCTGTTCATCCTTGAAATCCGCCGCGTTTCCTGTTTGAATTCAATTCAGGATTGAGTGAACCGGTTCTCCTTTCTCGCCCGGGGAAAATGGGAGCGGGTCCGTGATTGTACAGATTGCGGACCTCACGCGGATATCCATGTCCTGGAGAGGATTGTCCTGTACCTGCTCATATTGCGGATGGCCGGTTCAGCGCATGGGTTTGTGCTGTGCCGTGCAGATGGGATACGGCAGGTTCTCGCAGGCACAGATGCCAATTCAGAAGGTGATCTCTTCCTTCGGCGGATGGACGTCCGCAAACCGGGTGGTTTCACGGTCTGACTCGAATACGGCAGCCGTGGAAGGACCTCCGCCTCCGGGGAGAGGGTTTGGGATATGGCAGGATGGCCATAGGGATCGGTGATCAGAAGGGTGGCAGGTTCAGTGCCTGCCGTCAGGCCTGTCCACCAGGGCGGATGTGGCCGTATAGGGTCACCCGAAAGGGCTGAAATGAGGCGGCTGATTTTTTCGCGGACTGGAAAAACAGATGGGAAAAAGCTCCCGGGAGGAACGGGCGACACGGGGAAAACAATCCCTATGGAGGAATTCGGATGTTCACCTATTATACCTCTGTTCTTGCTCTGTGCTGGACGGCCCTGATCATCCTGTGCATCCTGGTCTTTGAGAACAACAGAATCCCTCGGAAGGACAAGCGTCTGCTGTACATGACCTATACGCTGGTGGCGTTTTCCGCTCTGGCGGAATACTGCGGCGTGTGGCTGGATGGACGAACGGAATATCCGGGCTGGGTCCTCAGGGTGTTCAAATGCCTGGACTATACCCTGACCCCCGCGGCAGGCGGGACCCTGTTCATGCAGGTAAAGATTTACAACCGCCTGCAAAGGGTGATGCAGGGAATCCTCGCTGCGAATATGGCTTTGCAGTTTGTGTCAGTCCCCTTCGGATGGATGGTGGTTGTCGATCAACAGAATCATTATTCCCACGGCCCCCTGTTTCATGCATATCTCGGAATCTGCATCATCGTCATCGCCATGATCATCGCACAGTTCATCCTCTATGGGAGAAAGTTCCGGCACCAGAATCGGGTTTCCCTGTGTTCCATCATGCTGCTGGTGATTGCGGCCATCATCATCCAGGAGACTGCGAAGGATGCCCGGACCGTTTATCTGGGGATGACCCTGGGCTCGGCCCTGATGTTCATCCATTACACGGAGTTTTCCCAGCTTGCGGCGGATGAGAAGATTGCAGAGCAGCGGATCCAGCTGATGCTCAGTCAGATCAAACCCCATTTCCTCTACAACACGCTGGGTTCCATCGAAGCCATGTGCGAACGGGATCCCGGGAACGCAAAACTGGCAACACGGAAGTTTTCCAGGTATCTGCGAGGAAACATGGACTCCCTGACGGCAGAAAGGGTGATTCCCTTTGACCAGGAGCTGCAGCATACCCGACTGTACCTCGAGCTGGAGCAGATCCGCTTCGGGGACGCGCTCAGGGTGGAATATGACATCGGGGTGAGCGGATTTTTTCTTCCGCCCCTGACATTGGAGCCGATTGTGGAGAATGCCGTCAAACATGGCATCCGGAAGAATCCGGACGGACAGGGAACCGTGAGCATCACCTCCGCCGAACTGGAGGACCGCTTTGAACTGCGGGTCAGGGACGACGGACCTGGCTTTGACCCGGGCGGGGCCAGTGATGACCGGTCGCATGTGGGAATCCGCAATGTCCGGGAACGCCTGCATCGGATCTGCGGCGGAAAACTGGAGATAGGCCCGGCGCCCGGACGGGGAACCCTGGTCACCATCTGCATTCCGAAGAAAGGGGAACAGAACCTCGGATGTAAAAAGGAGGGGTCAGTCCCTGTCGGGAAAGACTCCTGAAGAAACAGGAGGATTCCCCCCCTGATCGGGAGGCGGCACGGCGGTACCGTCAGCATTGGCCGTCAATGCGGCCAGGCACATCCGGAGGCCGTCCGCTGAATCTCATATCTGCTGCAGGCCTGGCGGTCTGCGGCAGTTTTATATTCTCTGCAGGACCGGCAGGAGGACGGACGGCCCCGGCATTCCCGGACCGGAATCAAGTCCCGGATTGACATGCGGAGGGGCTTCGCATAGAATACTTCACTATTACAGGCAAAAATTCTGTTTTATGGAAAGAGTTTCCGGGGGGAAAAGCCATGCACGTCTCCCGGAGGACGCAGCTTCGGATGAAAGGAATGGAAACGTCATGATGAATCTGTTGGAAGAGGCCATTATCTATGCAACGATCATGCACCAGGGAAAGGTTCGCAAGTTTGGTGAAACGCCGTTCATTCTGCATCCCATGGAGGTGGCGCATATCCTGTCCACCATGACGGAGGACCAGGAAGTCATTACAGCCGGCATCCTGCATGATATTGTGGAAAACACGGACGGTACCCTGGAGGAGATTCACAAGCGTTTTGGAGACCGGGTGGCCTTCCTGGTCTCCAACACATCGGAAAACGAGTATCCGGGACTGGATCCCAGTGAAACGTGGCTCCGGCGCAAGGAGGAGTCCCTTCTGGTGCTCAAAAACAGCAGGGACATCGGCGTACAGATGCTGTGGCTTGCGGACCAGCTGGCCAATATCCGGACCCTGGCGGTCGCCTATGCGGAATACGGGGACAACGTGTGGCAGGCGCTCAATCAGGTGGATCCCTCCAAGCAGTGCTGGTTCTACCGGAGCATAGCCGAGTGCGTGGAATTGTCTCTCAACAAGACCGGTGCATTCAAGGAACTGATCAAGCACATCAACTTCATCTGGCCGGGAACCTTTGAGGCGGAAAAAACAAGGTACAGGAAGTACAAGGAAATCTCCCTCGATGGCTGCAAACAGATCGGCAGTGGAGCCAAGGGCGAAGTCTACCGCTATAATGATGAAGTGGTGATCAAGGTCTACAACCAGTTCAACACCTACCGCGATGTGGAGCATGAGATTTCCTACAGCCGCAGGGCTTTTGTCCTGGGCGTCCCCACGGCCATTTCGTTTGGCATCGTTTCTGTGGGCGATCGCTACGGCGCCATGTATGAACTTGTGGACACGGACACGATGTCCGTCTACCTTGCAAAAGCCCCGAGTCAGGTGGACGCCTATGCAAAGATTATGGCAAACCTGGCCCGTACGGTGCACGGCATTGAGGTGACGCCGGAGGACGGCTTTCCGGATGTGAAGGAGAAGCTTCGCAGCAATGTCAGAAGGGGGATCTCCTACCGGGATCCGGACCTTGCACAAAAATGCATGAAACTGATCGATTCCCTTCCGGACACCAATACGCTGCTGCACGGCGACTTCCATACCGGGAATGTGTTCCTGCAGGACGGGGAACCTGTCCTGATTGACATGGACAAGGTCACCCGGGGGCACCCCATCGTTGAACTGGGAGATATGTACATGTACTATGTGGTCCTTGGAGACGAGGATCCGTCCGTCATTGAGAACTTTATGGGCTTCTCCTATGAAACCTCCATCATGTTCTTCCGCCGCTTCCTCAGGTTCTATCTGGATACGGAGGATGAGGCGCGGCTGGATGAAGTGACCGAAAAGGCGTCCATGCTGAGCTATATCCGGATGATCCGGAAAATCTGGGGCGGGGGAAAGATGAATGATGCTGCACAGAAAAGGATCAGCCGGTATATGGACATTGTGGCGGAACTGGCGGACAGGCTGGATACGCTGGCATTCTGAGTGAAGGAACGGGACCCGGGGGGCTTTTGCCGCACCGGGAGCCGTTTCCTGAAGACGGCGAACTGTTGCGCCGGACAGACAGGAGCAGGAAATTTTGAAAGAACGTATTGATTTGCACATGCACACGACCGTTTCCGATGGCAGCAACACGCCGGAGGAAATCCTGGAGTGTGTCAAAAAAGCGGGAATTACGGTTTTCGCGGTAACCGACCATGATGCGGTGAAGGGATGCGGGATCATTCGCGGCCTGCTGCGGGAAGGAGACCCGCAGTTCTTCAACGGGACCGAATTCTCCTGCAGGGACGAACAGGGGATGTACCATATCCTCGGCTATGCGTACGACGCGGAAGCTGAGTCCATCCGGGACCTGATTTCCCTTGGCCACAGCCTGCGGATGAAAAAGGTGGTGGCCAGGCTGGACTTCATCAAAACACAGTTCGGATGCGTTTTCCCGGAAGAGGAAATCCGCACGCTCCTCGCCATGGACAATCCCGGCAAGCCGCACATCGGCAATCTGATGGTGAAATACGGCTATGCGGAATCCAGAGATCAGGCCATCCGGGAGGTTATTGACCAGCTCCATCTGCACGACGAGCATGTGCGGCCCGAACAGGCCATTTCCGGGATTCTTGCCGGGGGCGGCATTCCCGTGCTCGCCCATCCCTTTTACGGCAGCGGGGACGAGCTGATTATGGGCGAGGAGATGGAAAACCGGCTCACCCGCCTGATCGGATTTGGACTGCAGGGTGTGGAGGCTTATTATTCGGGATTCCCGCCCAAACTGACAAGGCAGATGCTCTCCCTGGCAGACCGCTTGGATCTCTTCGTCACGGCGGGAAGCGATTATCACGGGACCAACAAGATGATCTGCCTGGGGAATACGGGACTGCCCCGTGAAAAGCCCCTGGTCCCCAGACTGGAGAAGTTCCTGAGCGCCGCAAGAGAACGGTCGGGATACTGAGCGGGAAGGGACATTTCCGGATGCGCCAGTCTGCGCGGAGAAAGGGAATCCCGGCAGACGGATGAGGGGTCACGAACCTGTTTTCCGGGTCGGGGAATGAAAGCGCGAATGGGGACGTGCACAGAAGGGCCGCGGGCCGGGTCAGTGGTGAACCGTCTTCGCCGGTTCGCCGGAATGGTTTCGGGTCTGGATGCTCAAAAAAGGGACAACTTCACCTTCAACTGCTGCGCCGTCCATAGGGACGGCGCTTTCGTTATGCACACAGACAGGGGACACGCTGCCCGGTTTCACGGTGCCATCGTGCCTTCAGGGATGCATGGGTGATAAATAGCCCCCCCTCCGACACGAGCGTGTGTGGGTGATAAACCCGTGCGGGACGGGCACTGCGCAGGAGATGGCCACATCCCGGACGGGGTGAGCAGGGGCGGAAAATCCGAAGATCAGCATTCCCGCCGCGGCTCCCGAAGGCTGCGGAAGAAAGCCGGACAGCCATCCTGACGGAAAAGCCCGCGGGATGCCGGGACGAAAAAAAGGCAGGCACAAGAGACGTGCCTGCCAGAATAGGGAAGACCTGCCGGGACATTTGCTCAGCGGTTATGGCTCCTGCCCTTTCGGATGAGGAACAGGGAGAGCAGGATGACGACCAGGCATCCGCCGGTGAGCAGCCAGTCTTCTGCGGACGGAGCGGTGCTTTCCGCGGAGGATTCCATTCCGGGAGGGCCTCCGGGTCCTCCGAACGATGGAAATGCACCTATGGAGGCACCGTCCTGAGGGGAGGGGGTCTCCTCAGAGGAGGCGGAGCGTGCCCCGGAAGTGCTGCTTCCGGAAAGTCTTCCTCCGGGCGGGCCCCCGCTTCCGGGAAGACCACCGCCCTCTCCGGGATGGCTGGGGCCCATGCCGCCGCCCATGCTGCCCATGGCCGTGATGTTCAGGTCCCCTGCGGAAAGCAGCAGCTCCGGAGCTTCGGACTGGCCTGCTCTGGTGGAAGGAATGTCACCCTCCAGCTGAGCGCG
>CACYCQ010000086.1:0-2800 GCA_902772995.1 uncultured Eubacteriales bacterium | reverse complement strand
TTTCGCTTTCCGGCTTGACATGGGGCCTCTGGCCATGTGGTGGGCAGCCAACAAGCCGCCAACCCTGCCGGAGGGCGGCTGTCCGCCGAGAAGGCTACCACATGGCCACCCATGTCAAGCCCCGCGAAAATTTCCTACGTTGGTACAAAACCGCTCGATCTTTACATCTCGGGCGGTTAGGCTGCTACCGGGTCCTGACGCTCGTAGTGGTCATTGATTACACATGGAATAGAGGTATTGATATCAATGCAAATTAACTGCACTGACTCATCAGGAATTGATTTCAGAAAATCACAGCAATCCATTATATTTAGATAAATCACCGATTTGTCAGGCGCTGGAAAATCTGCCGCAGTCTTATGCTTTAGGGTATTATCCTTGCGCATTTTATTCAAAGACATCAACGCATGATTATGATGTGACTTGCTATGTATTGCCATGTTCTTACCTCACAAATTCTGTTCTGATTTTTAATATACGGTAATGTACTGCTACCGAAAGACGAGGAGGACAGAGACCATGAAGAAAACACAGAGGTACGAACGGCGGCTTGCAGCTGCCAGGGAAGGTGACGAGATCAGCATCCTTCAGACCTACAAGCGGGAGATTGAGGCGCAGAGAACGCGAATGAAGGCCAGCCACAACGGATTCATCCGAACCTGCTGCCGGCAGGAAATCGACCAGCTGAGGGCTGAGAAGGATGCCATCGAGGCGGAGGTGGTCGGATGAAATGGGTATTGATCGGCATCGGTGCGGTTGTGGCCATCCTGGCGCTCGCCGGCGCGGCGATGGTTCTCTGGGATGAGATACAGGAACGGAGAAGGGGGAAGCGGAAATGAGGAAGCAGATGCGGAACCTGACCTACAGGAACCTGATGACGGTGATAAAGCAGATTCAGGCAAAAGGATATGACTTTGAAGAAAGCGAGAGGCTGGCAAGGAACATCTTCGCCGAGTTTAAAAAGCCGACCGCTGGGCATGAGCATCGAGGAACGGGTCAGGAGGGTGCTGACGAAAGAGGAATGGGAAAAGGAAAACCTGGAATGCCGGGAGTATGGCTGCTGAGTGTGGTCGTACTCCCGGTATTTTTTGTGTTTTGGAGAAGTCTGGAGGAGGTGGTGGTATATATGATTGTGGTTGAGACGAGGCTGTTAAATTTCGGCCGGAAGCGTTGACCAGATTGACATTCCGGGTCGTTGGTGGTATCCTTAACTTAAACTAGGTGGAGTATGTCCATCTTGGTTTGCATGACCTCGAAAGGAGGCGGTTGCGAATGAGCATTGAAAAGAAAGTTGTGCGGGTGAGCCCACTTAACGCTGTGGTTTTTGCCTGTATTTTTCAAGATGTCGAGAAGGCTGGGAAGGCTATGATGGAGTTCCTGAACGCTGTTTTGGAGCATGTCGGCGAGGAACCCATTGTTGAAATCCTCGACATGAAGAGCGAATATGCGGTCTTTGGTGAAAGCGCAGACCAGAAATATGGTCGTTTAGACGTGAGAGTAAAAGCGGAGTCCGGTCGGCTTTTCGACATTGAAGTGCAGATTGATAAGGACTTCATGAATGAACGTGGCTTTTTCTACGGAGGACGGATGGGTGAAGATGAGTTTAAACCGGGGGAATCCTACGATAAGTTGCCCGAAGTTCGTGTGATCAACATTGTGGATTTTTACGTAAGGGATGACCACTCTAACGTTGTTGAGCCGGTTGTGCTTTCTTATGTTAATAACCCCGGAGAGGTCGCTACTGAGAAGTTTAAGATGTACCATATTCAGCTTCCAGCATTTCGGAAGGAACATAAAACTCTGGAATCTGTAAAGGGTGACACTTTCAACTCGTGGCTGTACATGTTTGACCGTGGATATCAAGATCCTGATGAAATGGAGGTGTTATCGGGTATGACAGAAGGATTAAGGAATTTCGCTGCACAGTACAACTACGCGATAAATGATCCGGACTTAATCCGACGCTACAGGATGTTTGAGGATGGCAAGCGCGATGTGGCTACAAAAGTGTCGGTAGCAGAGAGAAATGCCCACATCAAGGATGCGAGAGGTTTTAAGGAAAAAGGCGTAGATCCGGCGATTATTTCCAGCGTTACGGGATTGTCCATGGATGAAATTGCAAAGTTGTAAATCAAGACTATGAAATGAGTTACCCTCCAATCCCCATCCCACCTACGGGGTGGCGGTGCGGAGGGTTTCTCTTTGTCTATATATCAGACCACCCACAGGAGAGCCACACAGATGAAAGACATGCCGTCGAAAATCTCAGATGCGATGTACCGCCAATGCAAGAGCCGGGGTTATGCTGCCCCGGTCGATGTGCTTATGGACATCGGTGAGCTGGACAAGGCAAAGTACGATGACTGGCGCACTGGGCGTGTTCCGTTCCTGGAAGTTGTGTGTACTGCCAATCTTCACAAGCTGTCAGAGATGATGAAGGAGATGCGATCCTTTGCGGCAAAAACAGGATTGAAGCCCTCGATCAGCAGCTATAAACATAAGGGGAAACCGCTGCGCTTCTCCAAGACCGGCAACCCGAAGATAGAAGAAGCATATGCAACGCATTATGTGATGGAGGAGAAGGCATGACTCTGTTCAGCTTGTATGATCAGAAACTCATCCGGCTTACGGATGACCAGGGAAATACATTCACGGGAGTGGCAGACGTTCTCCCCGCAGAGTACTGCATGCATGAGTACGGAAAAGAAGAGGAAGCAATCAGACTCGGCGACTTTGTGATTTACCGGAGTCAGATGCAGAAGGTTGAGATTCTGCCAACCTACGAAGAAGCAGTCCAGTC
>CACYCQ010000085.1:0-5589 GCA_902772995.1 uncultured Eubacteriales bacterium | reverse complement strand
TCCACCTTTGTGGTGACCTCGCTGACCACCCTGGCCTTTTCCTTGCGGAAGAGCACCATGAGCACCGGCACGGTCATCAGGGCTCCCGCCTCCACGGCAACGGCAATTCCCGGCTTGCCGTGGAACCAGAAGAAATCATTGAAGCTCATCCTTGCATAGTTGCCCAGCAGAATGGATGTGGTATCCCCCACCAGGGTCGCAGCTCCCTGCAGATTTGAGGAAACCGCAATCGAGATGATGACCGGAACCGGATTGGTCTTCAGTTTTTTGGCCACAGCCAGTCCCACCGGGGCCACCATCAGCACCGTGGCCACATTGTCCACAAATGCCGAGATAAGACCCGACAGCAGGCTCAGGGCGATGACCGCCCACATGACATTCGGGGTGATCTTCAGCAGCTTCTCGCTCATCAGGGCCGGCATGTTGCTCTCGATAAACAATTCCACGATTGCCATGGTTCCCGCCAGCATCATCAGCACATTCCAGTTGATCGCCCCCAGTGCACTGGGCACCGGCAGAATCCCCACAATCATGAACGCCGCCGCCGCTCCCAGCGCGATCAGCCACCGCTGCTCAGCAAAAATCAGCAGCAGCGCGTACATGATCACAAACAGCACCAGGGCAAGCATCATCTGACTCATTTTCTTCTCCTCCTCGTTGCCATCGGTTCTTATCTTATTCTCCGGTCCCGGCCTGCGCGCTTCTTTCTCCGCGAAAAGAGCCGGAGAAACCATTGCCATTTCATTCCTGATTTGTCATAATGGATCCATCTCAACATCATTTTCAGGAGGGATCCCATGGATCGTGTCTTTGCCTTTGTCGCTCCCGGCTTTGAAGAGGTGGAATGCCTCACCGTGGTGGATATTCTCCGCCGTGCCGGTATCCAGGTTCTGCTCACCTCCGTTTCCTCCGATCTTCAGGTCACCGGCTCCCACGGGATCACCGTGGTGACCGACCAGAGGATTGACGAGGCGGACTTTGACAGCTGCGATGTTCTGTTCCTTCCCGGCGGAGTCCCCGGCACCCCCAACCTGGCCGCCTCCGACCTGCTTTGCCGGCAGCTGAGCCGTTTTTCCGCCCAGGGGAAACGCATTGCCGCCATCTGCGCCGCCCCCAGCGTTCCCGGTGATCTGGGTCTGCTGGAGGGATACCATGTGACCTGCTATCCCGGCTGGGAATCCCACCTGCGGGGCGCCATGTACGAAAACACCGGTGTCATCACGGACCGCAACATCACCACCGGCCGCGGAATGGGCTTTGCCGTTGACATGGGGCTGGAGCTTGTCCGGATTCTGAAGGGGGAGGACACCGCCCTCAAGCTGAAAACGGGGATCCAGCACCCCGACACCCTCTGATCTTCCAGTAAAACAGCAGCCGGGTTCCGCTTCGGATCCGGCTGCTGTTGCTCATTGTTTCCTGTCCGCCTCTTCCGGAGATGCCGTCGTCTCTTCCCCGGCATCCGCCTCGAGCGCCGGCTTGATGCTGTGGCCGGGAATGTTTTCAAACAGGTCATTTCCCTGCACATCCGCTCCCACGGAGGTATAGAGCAGGCCGAATTTGCGGCAGTCCTTGCGGCCCTTGTCCTGGACCGCATATTTCCCGGACTGCTGGGTCTTATGCCGCTTGAATCCCAGACAGGCCATGTCAAATCCCGTTTTTCCCCCGAAGGCTTCCAGCGGCTGGCGCCAGTCCATGATAATCTGGTTCTCCGGGTACAGGTGCACATACACCTTTTTCGGCTTCCAGGTTCCATATTTCCGGGCACTGTCCGGATCAAACTGCGCATCCGACGCCAGTTCCAGGCACTGTTCCACCGCATAGGCGCATGCCTTGTGCGCGGCATGACCGTATTCCCCGTTGAAATCATGGGTCGCCACCACATCCGGCTGGTACTCCCTGAGAATCCGGGCTACAAATGTCAGCAGGTTGTCCTCTCCCCACATTTCCAGCACCTCCTTGAGGTAGCTGGAATAGCGGTCAATGAAGGCTTCCCCGCCGGTGACAATCGGGTATTCCCGGACACCGCAGGTCCACAGGCAGTCCAGCAGCTCGCTCTTGCGGGAGCCCGGCTGTCTGGAGACGCTCACCACCAGGACCTTCTTTCCCAGTTCTCCGCGGTAATACGGGATCATGCCGCCAAACCACAGGACCTCATCATCCGGATGCGCCACCAGGACCAGCAGATCCGCCTTGCCCTCAAACGGCTTCCAGATCTGGACAAAATCCGGCAGATCTCCCTCAGAGAGCAGCTGCAGCTCCCCGATGGCCATGTTCTCCTCCCGCGGATCCGTCTTGCGCAGACGGAAACGGGTCAGCCCCTCCAGGGGGACATACTGGTTATAGAACAGATGCTCGGGCTCCGGCACACAGACTTCCCATTCCCCGTCCTTTCCGGGCTTTTCAACGACGAAGTTCATCATTTCCTCCGCCCAGCGGATATACATCCCGTAGCAGGGACGCGTCTCCGGCAGCTCAAATTCGATCCAGGCATTCTTGCCGCCGTTCCAGTAGGTCTTGATCCGTCCGTCCCGGAGCCTTTTGAGATCTCCCCAGTTCTGATTGGGCTTCATGCGGCTGTACCGCGTGATGTCCACCGCTTCATCGGCAAAGGCCACCCCTGCCAGGAGCATCAGAGCCGCCAGAATCCATCCCATCCATTTTTGCATGTTGTCTGTTCCTTTCTTTCCATGATACTCCCGTAAAGCGCCTCGACGGTCTGCTCCAGGCTCATCTGTCCTTCATCCAGTACCAGATCCGCCTCCTCTTCATAGCGCCGCGTGCGCTCTTCATACAGCTGCTGAAAGGTCTCTCCTTCCGACAGGACCACGCCGCGCCGGCGGAGGTCCCCGAGGCGGGACAGAAGCTGTTCACAGCCCACCTTCAGATAGACCACCGTTCCCAGACGGTGCATCCTCGCCATGGCCTTCCGGCTGTAGATCACGCTGCCGCCGGTGGAAATCACACATCCGCTGCGGCCTCCCGGGATATCCATCCCGCACAGGGTGTCCTCCTCGATCTGAAGGAAGGCTCCAATCCCCTGGCTTTCAATGGTCCGGCACAGGGGAACGCCCGTTCTCTCCTGGATCAGCAGGTCTGTATCGAGGAATGCCGAAGCCAGCATCTTGGCCAGGATCACCCCGACGGTGCTTTTCCCGGCTCCAGGCATTCCGATCAGAATCACATTCATCCGCTTGCTCCTTTCGTATCGGCCATTCTACCCTTTAGAGACCTGTTTTGCAATCCTGACGGGAAACATTGACCCTGTTCCCGGAACTGCTATAATAGAAACCGACATCCATCATTTCTGAAAGAGGGGTCCCCCCATGTCTCTGCGGATCTTTGTCATCAATCCCGGTTCCACCTCCACCAAGCTGGCGCTTTACGAGGACGAGCGGAAAATCCTTGCCGAAAACGTTTTCCATGATTCCACCCAGCTGCTCAGATTCCGCCGCATCAACGATCAGCTTCCCTACCGGATGAAGATCATCCGGGATTTCATCCAGGACAACCATCTGGACCTGTCACAGGTGGATGCCTTTATCGGGCGGGGCGGCAGCTGCTATCCCGTCGCCAGCGGCGTGTATGAAGTCACGCCTCAGCTTCTGGAGGATACCCGCGCTGCCCGGGGCGGCCTCAACCATGTTTCCAACCTGGGCGTGCAGCTGGCTGCTGAGCTCCAGAAGGAATACGGCGGACGCATGTTCATGATGGATCCCACGGTGGTGGACGAGTACCAGGACATCGCCCGCATCACCGGGATCCGGGGCATTCACAGACGGGCCATTTCCCATGTCCTCAATCAGAAAGAGACCGCCCGCCGGCACGCCGAGGCCATGGGCTGCCGCTATGAGGACCTTCGGCTGATCGTCTGCCACATTGACGGAGGCATTTCCATCTCCGCCCACGATCACGGACGGATGATTGACGGCAACAACGCCGCCGGGGGAGAAGGTCCCTTTACCCCCACCCGCATCGGCGGCCTTGCCATCACGGACCTGATTGAGCACCTCTCCGGGGTTTCCCCGGAAAAGCTGCTGCAGATGTGCACCGAATCCGGAGGATTCTCCAGCCATTTCGGGACCTCCAGCGCAGACGCCGTCCACCGGAGAATCGAAAACGGAGATCCCTATGCCCGGCTCGTCTGGGATGCCATGATCTACCAGACCGCCAAGGAGATCGGTGCCATGAGCGTCGTGCTGCGGGGCCGGGTGGATGCCATTCTCCTGACGGGCGGGCTGCTCCGGTTCCCGGAAATCGAAGGTTCCCTGCGGGAGCAGTGCGGCTTCATTGCCCCGGTCTATGCCTATCCCGGGGAGTATGAGATGGATGCCCTGGCCCGTGGCGCCCGGGATGTGCTCACCGGCCGGATTCAGCCCAGCATCTACCCCGGCCGCCCCGTCTGGGAGGGCTTCCCCTTCCCGGAGGAATAACCTCTTCACAAAACCAGCACCGAATGATTTGCATCATCCGGTGCTGATTGTTTCTTTTCCCTTCCGGGCCTGTCACAGCGTCTGAATCTTTGCCAGCATCCGGTTCTTGTATCTGGGATTGTCCGTCACTTCGCTGAGGACCCGGATCTCCCCGGGGAGATTTCCCTCCAGCTCCTTGCTGTACAAAAACAGGACGGCCTTGTCCTTGGAGAAGGGGTACACATCGACCTCCAGCCGGTGAGAGTTATAGAAAAATCTGTACTTGGTCTTGTAGACGCTGTGCAGGTTCCTGTCTCCCTCCATGAGGTAGCGGATATACTGCTTTTCGGAGATCGGGCGCTCCGTATCCAGCTTGTCGCCACTCGGCAGTCTGCTTTTCTCCGTATAAAAATACAGATAGGTGCTGCCGTTGCGCTGCTGACGGATTCTGCGCTCCACACCGGGCTTGACTTCCACAAGGTAGGTCTGCATCATGTCCACTTCAAGCGCATTGTACTTCTCCCGGAGCACGCACAGATCGGGCATGGAAATCAGGAATTTCCGCTTTTCAATCACGGGTTCAGGTTCACCCAGGCACCGGTAGATCTCCCGGATGGCGCGATTGATCTTGTCATCAAAATCCTCTGAATTGTCGATGATCTTGAGATTTGGGTGTCCGCTCCACGCCTGCAGGGTCCGGTCATCCATCCTGCGCGCATCCTCAATGGATTCCGTTCTGGCTTCATTGCCCAGGTTGTATGCGGATTCCGCGCCCTTTGCACAGGTCACCAGGTGAAGGACGGCATCGTACCCGGAGAGCACCTCCGCTTCCGTCCGGCCGTCAAAATGGCTCAGGACCTCGGCAAACTCCTCATCCGTCACATAGGCCTTGTCATCCATGATGGCCCTGTCATAAATGATGAGCACATCGTCCTCAGGGACAATCTCCGCCGCCTTCAGCGCCAGATTCTCCTTGTGAATCTGGTCCGCCACCACAAAGTCCTGGAACTGAAGCATGCTCATACATCCGCCAAACGGCTTGATGCCAAAGCCTGAAATCAGGTCCGTGGCCGTTTCAGGAATCGTAATCACCCGCCAGCCGTCCTCCTGCTTGAACTCGTGAAGGATTCGGCTGATCAGAGTGGTCTTTCCCGCTGCAGGACCTCCGGTCAGAACAATT
>CACYCQ010000084.1:0-7528 GCA_902772995.1 uncultured Eubacteriales bacterium | reverse complement strand
GGAAGACTGGGCGGACGAGAGCGGCAAACGGATCCAGTGCCCGGATTGCGGCCAGTGGTACGTGGATGGAGAAGTCCACAACTGTCCTGCAGTCAATAACCGGGACTACAGCACGAACAGCGTAAACAACGATTCGGGGTATTCCGACGGCGGTTCCTATGACGGCGGCTCTTATGACGGCGGCGGCTCCTATGAAGACGGCGGCTCCTATGAGGGTGCCGGCTCCTATGAAGGCGAGGGCTCCTATGAAGACGGCGGCTCCTATGAAGGCGCCGGTTCATCCGCCGGGGAGGAATAAACGCCCATGGTGAATCCCGTCAGAAACCCTGACGTGGAAGACCGTTTGACAGACAGAACACACTGCACCCCTGTCGGGCTGAAGACCCGGCAGGGGTGCATTTTTTCATTTTGCAGCGGTCAATGCCTCCGGGAGATGGATCTGAAGGAAGCTTCCCGCAGCTGACACGGCGAGGTTATCGGTCCTGGCGGCCTGCCTTTTCGCGGGAAGAACCTGCCGCATCTGCCTTTGACAAAAAGCCTCCCCCGGCTGCAGGCCGGGGGAGGTGCTGGAAAAGAATGAATCAGACCCTGCCGCTTTCAAAGCGGTTGATGGCGCTGAGAATTCCCTTGACAGAGGCAAAATTGATGTTGTGCTCGGTGCCTACGCCAAAGATGCGCTGCCCGCCCGGTCCGGACAGCTGGATGTAAGCCACAGCCTGGGAATCGGAACCGGAGGAAATGGCGTGCTCGGCATAGGTGAGGAAGTGATAATCCCTGATGCCCGCATTCTGGAGAGCGTTGAAGAAGGCGTCGATGGGACCGTTGCCCCGGGCTTCCAGGGAGATGAAGTCATTGTTGTGAACCAGCATGCCGGTGAAGTGGGTGACGTTGGCAGAAGAACCGGCCACGGCTTCCTCATAGAACTTGGCGCGGCTGAGAGCATAGGGACGGCTGATGTTGAGGAACTCGCGCTTGAAGAGCTCCAGAACCTCGGCGCTCTGCAGCTCCCTGCCGGTACGGTCGCATTCCTTCTGCACCACGGCACCGAATTCGGGATGCATGGCCTTGGGCAGATGATAGCCGTAATCGTGGTCCATGATGAAGGCGGCACCGCCCTTGCCGGACTGGCTGTTGATGCGGATGACAGGCTCGTATTCCCGGCCCACGTCCGCAGGATCGATGGTGAGATAGGGAATCTGCCAGGTGTCGCACTTGTTTTCCCGCATGTACTCGTGTCCCTTGTTGATGGCATCCTGATGGGAGCCGGAGAAGGCGGTAAAGGCCAGTTTGCCGGCATAGGGCCATCTCTCGGGCACGGCCATGCGGGTCAGCCGCTCGTAGGCTTCCCGGATCCGGTCCAGATGAGAGAAATCAAGGCAGGGATCGATTCCCTGGGTGTACAGATTCAGGCCTACGGTCACGATGTCCAGGTTGCCGGTACGCTCGCCGTTGCCAAAGAGCGTGCCCTCCACGCGCTCCGCACCCGCCATCATGGCCAGTTCAGTGCAGGCCACGCCGGTTCCCCGGTCGTTGTGGGGATGGATGGAGATAATCGCAGCTTCCCGGTTGGGCAGGTTGCGGATAAAGTATTCCACCTGGTCGGCAAAGGTGTTGCAGGTGTTGAGTTCCACGGTATTGGGCAGATTGAGGATCAGGGGATTGTCCGGGGTGGCGCCCAGGTTCTCCATGACAGCGGCGCAGACTTCCACCGCATAATCCGTTTCCGTACCGGAGAAGGACTCCGGAGAATACTCAAAGCGGTAAACGGTCCCGCTGCGGTCGGCGTTCACCAGTTCGCGGATCAGTTTGGCCCCTTCAACCGCGATGTCAATGATGCCGGCCTTGTCCTTTTTGAACACCACCCGGCGCTGCAGTTCAGAGGTGGAATTGTAATAGTGGATGATGACATTCTTCGCGCCGCGGACGGCTTCAAAGGTTTTGCGGATCAGGTGTTCCCGGGCCTGGACCAGCACCTGGATGGTCACATCGTCCGGAATCAGGTTCTGATCGATGAGCGCGCGCAGGAACTCATATTCCGTTTCAGACGCGGAGGGGAAGCCCACCTCGATCTCCTTGAAGCCCACCTCCACCAGAAGCTTGAAAAACTCAATCTTTTCCTGAACGTTCATGGGCGTGACCAGCGCCTGGTTGCCGTCCCGCAGGTCCACGGAGCACCAGATGGGTGCCCGGGTGATCTTCTGATCCGGCCAGGTACGATCCGGCAGCGTGACGGGAACAAAGGGAACATACTTGTGGAAACCTTCTTTCATGATCTGAACTCCTCTCTGTGGGTGCCGGGGAACAGAAAAGCGCCCCCCAGCCGTATTTGGCATAGGGGCGCTGAAATGGCGCGGTACCACCCTAATTCGGCCGGAAATCCGGCCCTCATGGCCGATCGCTCGGCCTGACCTTTGACGGGGTCAGCGTCACAGACTACTTGCAGTTCACCTGTGCAACTCCGGGATGAGGACCTGACTGCCTTCCCGCCGGCTTTCACCTGCCGCCGGCTCTCTGCAGGGCGGACCGGTCAGGGCTTCCCTTCATCGTCTTTTCTGAAATTGCTGTGTGTAGCCGTCATTTTAGTGAGGGAAAGAGGGTTTGTCAAGGACAGAATTGACACCGCGCGGCAATTCCCGGGTCGGCACATCGGGGGAAAAGGCCCCGGGCCCGCAGGTGAGCGGAGGATCCGTCCGGGGACGCGTGAAAACGTTGAAGCTCCGGAACAAGCAGACATTTTGCCCGCCGCCCTGCCCCCGCGTCCGGCCGTCAGGACGGGCGGAACTGACAAAATCCGGAAAACAGATGAGGGAAAACACATTTTCTGGTGGACAATTCTTTCCAACATCGAAGGGGAAAATGATGCAAAGTGGAGAAAATCTGCGCTTCAAGGCGCATGAGGGCGAAGTATGCTATAATGCGATGTCGCGCAGTATGTGTGAACTGTACGGAAAGGTCGAAAACATATGGGAGAAAAGACACAGTCGGGTTCCGGCAAGAAGTTCCCTTCCCGGCCGGTCGCGCCCCTGGGCGTGATTGCCATGCGGGGATGCGAGAAGATGGGCGAACGGGTGAATGAGTACCTGCTCAAATGGCAGGTGGATGAGGAACCGGAGTCGGATGATACTGATGTAGAAAATCTTCACAGCTTTTATGGCTCTGACCGCAACGGGTTCCTGCTGGAGGCCAGCTGCCCCCGCTTTGGCACAGGAGAAGCCAAGGGCATGCTCAAGGGTTCCGTGCGGGGCTACGATCTGTTTATTATCTGTGACGTGGGTGCGTATCAGTGCACCTACAAGCTCTACGGACAGGACGTGCCCATGTCCCCGGACGAGCACTTTGCGGACCTGAAACGAATTATCGCGGCGGTGAGCGGAAAAGCCTACCGCATTAATGTCATTATGCCCATGCTCTATGAGGGGCGCCAGCACAAGCGCGCATCCAGGGAATCCCTGGACTGTGCCCTGATGCTCCAGGAACTGATCAACATGGGCGTGCAGAACATCATCACCTATGACGCGCATGATCCCCGCGTACAGAATGCCATCCCCCTCAACGGGTTCGAAAGCATCATGCCCACCTACCAGATCCTCAAGGCCATGTGCCACACCTACACGGATCTGAAGATCGACAAGGACCACCTGATGGTCATTTCTCCCGACGAGGGCGCCCTCAACCGCAATCTCTACTACAGCTCGGCCATGGGAGTGAACATGGGAATGTTCTACAAGCGCCGGGATTATACGCGCATCGTCAACGGAACCAATCCCATCGTGGCCCATGAATACCTGGGCGACAGCGTGGAGGGCAAGGACATTTTCGTGGCCGATGACATCATCGCCTCCGGAGATTCCATGCTCGATCTGGCCTACAACCTGAAAAGCCGGGGGGCGAGAAGGGTTTTTGCCGGGGCAACCTTCGCTTTCTTTACCAAGGGCATTGAGGCATTCAACAAGGCCCATGAGGAAGGCGTGCTGGACCACGTCTTTGCCACCAATCTGACGTATACGAAGCCCGAGGTGGTGGCCCAGCCCTGGTTTACCCATGCGGACATGTCCAAATATATGGCGTATGTGATCGCCACCCTGAACCATGACCAGTCCCTGTCCTATCTTCTGAACCCGTGGCACCGCATTGAAAGGCTGCTTTTCAACTATCGCCGGAATCATCATCAGAACTGAACACGAAAGCCGCCCGGAGGAATATCCGGGCGGCTTTCACTGTCTGGAGGAGGGGTCTTCCTGAGCGTAGTGCAGGGTCAGGGAGAAGCAGCTGCCCTTGCCAAGCTCAGAGGTCACGGTCAGGGTTTCGCCCAGCTGGTGCATGATCTCGGAAGCGATGGCCAGTCCCAGGCCCGTCCCCTTGGAGTGGTGACTCTTGTCCACCTTGTAAAAGCGCTCAAACACGTGGGGAAGGTCCGCCTCGGAGATCCCCACGCCGGTGTCCCGGACGCTGACCTGCAGGTAATCGGGACAGGGGAGGACGGACAGGGTGACGGTGCCCCCTTCGCCGGTATACTTGAAGGCGTTGTCCACCAGTGCGACCAGCACCTGCTGTGTGCGGTCCGGATTGCCCCGGATGGAGGGCAGGTCCGGCGGCACGTCATAGATGAACCGGGTCTGGTAGTCCTCCGCGTAGGGCAGGTAGATGTCGCGCACGCTTTCCAGAACCTGGCGGGGCTGGAAAACGGAGATTTCCATGGAGGCTGTCCCGCTTTGCAGCCGGGACAGCTCGAGCATGTCGCTGACCAGCCGGGACAGGCGCATGGTCTCCCGAAGCACCACGCTGTAGATCTGCTGGCGCTGTTCCTCGGAGGTGACCATGCCGTCGCGCAGGGGTTCCATGAGTGCCCGCATGGCGGTCAGGGGGGTGCGCAGCTCATGGGACACGTTGGCGACATAGTCCCGCCGCGTCTGCTCGAGACGCTCGACGCTGGTGACATCCGTCAGTATGCCCACCACGCCGCCGGACTGTTCCCCGTCATGCAGGGGGGTAATGGAGATATGCAGGGCCGTTTCTCCGCGCCAGAGGGTGTCGCTGACCGGTTCGTGCCGGAGGAGGGCCTGATCAAAGAGAGAGAGGACCTCCGGAGCCCTGCTGCGCAGTCCGGCTCCGTCCTGGGGCAGTTCCAGAAGGCGGCATCCCGAAGCGTTGATAAAGGAAAGGCTGCCGTCGCTGTTGAGGGCCAGGATTCCCTCGCTCATTCCTTCCACAATGCTGCGAAGCCGGTTGCGCTCCATCTGCAGGGTGGAGATGGTCCGCCCCAGTTCCGAGGAGAGCATGTTGAGGACATGCCCCAGTTCACCATACTCATCCCGCCGGGATTCATCCGCACGGACGGACAGGTCGCCGCCGGCCATCATCAGGGCGGTGTCGCGGATATCCTTCAGGGGGCGGGTAATGCGTCCTGCAAAGAGGTAAAGGAAGGGGAGAAGCAGGAGCAGCATGGCCACCATGGCCAGCAGCAGCGTATTGGTAAAGACCCGGGTGTCCGCCAGGGCATCCTCCAGGGTCTGGGCCATGAAGACGGCGCCGATGATCTTCGAGTCATAGCGGATGGGCACGGCAATGGACACCAGGCGCCGCTGGGAAAACTTGTCCGGAGAGGAAGGGGCGCTCAGGGCATTGTTGGAGGCGATGAGGGTGGCGTCACTGCCCTGCAGGACGGTGGGAATCATGCTGTCCCACAGGATCTGGGGAAGCGCGCCGACCTGTTCCTTGCCGCTGGTCTGCGTCCGGATGAGGGTGCGCCCCTGGATGTCCACGACCCACACCGCCGCATCCCACTGGCTGGCATTGCGGCTGATGATGGGGGCGAGGTATGAGGAGGGAAGATCTCCCGAAAGGGTGCTCTCGATATAGTCCGCAATGAGACGGCCCCGGGGAAGCAGGTCCTGCGCCCGGTTATGGGCAAAAAGGGAGGGGGAGGCGATCATGTACACCGCCATGAGCAGCAGCGCGAAAACCAGAACGGCTCCGTAGGCCAGCAGAAGGGAACGGCGGAAGGCGGAATTCTTTTTCACAGCTGCCCCTCAAACTTGTATCCCACGCCGTAAACGGTGATGATGTCCCACTTCTTGCCCATCTCATCGCAGGTGAGCTTCTGGCGAAGACGCTTGATGTGGGTATCCACCGTGCGGGTATCCCCGAAAAAGTCATAGCCCCAGATACGGGAGAGGATCTGCTCCCGGTCAAAGACCCGGCCGGGATGGGAGGCCAGCAGGTACAGCAGCTCCACTTCCCGGGGCGTGCAGGGCACGCTGGTTCCGGCGAGGCGGACGCTGTACCTTTCCGGCTGGATTTCAAGGGAACCGTAGGTCAGGGTGGTCATGGGCTCCTCTTCGGCACTCTCCTGGGTGCCCCTGAGGGTGCGCCGCAGGACCGCCTTGATGCGGGAAACCACCTCCCGCGGGCTGAAGGGCTTGACGATGTAGTCATCCGCACCCATTTCAAGCCCCAGGATCCGGTCGATTTCCTCGCCCCGGGCCGTGAGCATGATGATGGGAAGCTGGCTTTCCCGCCGGACCTCGCGGCAGACTTCCATGCCGCTTTTGCCGGGCATCATCTGGTCCAGCAGCATCAGGTCATAATGGGTCTTGGCGATCATGTCCAGGGCCTGCTGTCCGTCCATGGCGGAGTCGTGGGCATACTCCTCCGCATCCAGATACAGGGACAGGGACTGGTGGACGACGGGATCGTCATCGCAGATCAGGATACGCACGTTCTTTGGCATGAAATCACCTCGGGTGTGAGTCTATCAGAAGAATCCGGCAGAAAATTGAACATGCCGTGAAGCCGCTGTTACAGCAGGGGCAGCACGCTCAGCCGCAGCAGCGTCTGGGCGTAGGGGGAGAGCACCAGCTGGAACTCCTCGCGTCCGGAGGAAGTCAGATCGATGGGCGGCTGGTCACAGACGCCGTCCCGCAGTCCCCATTCGGGCAGACGCACGGCGGCGGTTTCCAGACGGATGTCCTCCCCGTCCACCGTCACCACGAAATCCCGGTCCTCCAGCAGCGCAACGCCGAAATTCTCGCAGACGATGCCTTCCTCCGTTTCCGTGGAGGACAGAGGCGCCGCAAAGAGCAGCGGCCCCCGCAGCACGCTGACGGCGGAGTGGTAGCCCGGCTGGCGGCGCACGGTCATGGGCAGGGTCAGCAGGATCTCGTCCCCGTCATGCCACTGGCGGGTCAGGGTGAGCACGGTGCCGGGGTCCGCGGTGCGGACCTCGCCGCCCATGGCGGCACTGGCTCCGTGGGCCCAGGAAGGGATGCGCAGATGGAGGGGGAAGGTGCAGTCCCCGGAGAGCTCCAGGCGGATCCGGACGCTGCCTTCGACGGGCATGGCGGATTCCACGTGGATCCGGACCATCTCCTCGCTCAGACGGTAGCGCAGGGAAAGGGGCGCATAGCCCAGGGCCATGAGCCCGCCGTCCCGGGTCAGCATCCACTGGTGCTGCAGGATTTCCGCCTCGGCACCCAGCAGGGCGCAGGCGCTGTCCCCGTCGGAGAGCGCAAAGAGGGTGTCCGCCTCT
>CACYCQ010000083.1:0-6544 GCA_902772995.1 uncultured Eubacteriales bacterium | reverse complement strand
GGGAAGTGGGCGGGCACCCAGTCCAGGATCACGCCGATGCCCGCCTGGTGCATGCGGTCCACGAAGTAGCGGAAGTCGTCCGGCGTGCCGTAACGGGAGGTGGGCGCGTAGAAGCCCGTCGCCTGATAGCCCCAGGACAGGTCGAAGGGATGCTCGCACACGCCCATCAGCTCCACATGGGTAAAGCCCATATAGGTGAGGTACTGGGCCAGGTCGTCGGCGTACTGGGCATAGTTCAGGAAGCCGTCCTCATCGTATTCGTCCCGGAAGCCCTTCTTCCAGGAGCCCAGGTACACCTCGTAGATGGACATGGGGCGCTCCAGGACCTTGGTGTTGTCCCGCTGCGCCTGGTGGACGTCGTCGCCCCACTTGTAGATGTCCGTCCCCCACACGATGGACGCGTTGTTGGGGCGCTTTTCAAACCAGAAGCCGTAGGGATCGGATTTGTAGCGCTTGACCCCGTCAGCGCCGGTGATCACGTAACGGTAGGCGTCGCCATGGCCCACATCCGCCAGGAAGCACTCCCACACGCCGCTGTCGCCCTCGCTGCGGTGCATCCACTTTTCATTCTCCCATCCGGTTTTGGCGGTGATGACGGACACAAACTGCGCATTGGGGGCCCATACGTTGAACCAGGTTCCCTGCACGCCGTCCACCTCGCCCACATGCGCGCCCAGTTTCTTGTACACCTCATAATTCGTTCCCTGGTGGAACAGGAAGCTGTCGAAATCGGAAAACACGACCCTCTTGTCATTGCTCATGCTGCTGTCTCTCCTTTTCACTCTGTTGTAGGGTACTGCGGGAAAGAAGGGGGTTGGAGACGATTCTCAACTGATTTATTATAATTCATTATCGAATGGATTCGCAATGTTTTTTTGAAAAACAGTCATTTGCCGGGGTGTATCCCGTCTTCACGGCAGGGCCGGCTCCGCGGGAGGAGGGCGCATGGATGGCGCCCTCTTCCGGGGCCTCCCCCTGGCATCATCTGCCGAACCGGGCGATGAACTCCTCCTCCGTCAGAACGCTTACCCCCAGCTCCGCCGCCTTCCGGTTCTTGGACGAGGCGGAGCCCGCATCATTGTTGACGAGGAAGCTGGTCTTCCCCGAGACGCTTCCCGCGACCTTTCCCCCGTTCCTTTCCACGTACGCCTTGAATTCACTGCGGTTTTTGAACACGTGGACATCCCCGGTGATCACAAAGGTCAGCCCCTTGCAGGTGCCCTCCGGTTCCCCCGCCGGTTCCTCGGCGGGAATCTCCACCAGCGTGAGCAGGTCCTCAAAGGTCGAACGGTTCTGCGGGTCGGCGTACCATTCATAGACGGCGCCGGAGCGCTCCGGGCCGATTCCGTCCACCCCGGCAAAACTGACCCCCGACCTGAGCGCCTCCACAAAGCCCGGCCAGCCGCAGGCCCCCACCAGGCGCCGGGCCGCGTCCGTCCCGATCTGGGGAATGCACAGGGCCGTCAGGAAGTGGACGGCATCCGTCCCCTTCCTCGACTTTTCGATGGCGGCCATCAGGTTCTCGCAGCTCCTGCGGCCAAAGCCCTCCATGGCCTGGATCTCCTGCGCATGCCGCTCCAGGCGGAAAATGTCCGCAAAGGTATGGATAAAGCCCGCCGCCACAAAATCCCGGACGGACTCGATGGACATTCCGTCGATGTCCATCCCGTTCTTGCTGACGAAGCGTTCGATCTTCTTCAGGTTCTTCGCCGGGCACCGCGGATTGTCGCACCTGAGCGTGCGGGCACCGCTGCTGCCCTCCAGGACCACCGTGTCCGCGCCGCAGGCAGGGCACTTTCCGGGCACCTGGGCCGTCCCCTCCGCATGGCGCACGGCGATCACCTTGGGGATGATCTTGTTGGCCTTGATCACCTCGATCTCCGTCCGGTCATTTGCGCCGATCCCCAGCCGCTCCAGCTCGCTCAGGTTCACCAGGGACGCCCGGGAGACCGTGGTTCCCTCCAGCTGCACCGGATCAAAGACAGCCACGGGGGTGATGGTGGTGGCTCCGCAGGACCACTCGATGCGCCGCAGCGTGGTGGCTGCGGATTCGTCCTGCCACTTGAAGGCCAGGCCGGCGCGGGTGGCGTGATGGCCCGTCACGCTGCCGGAGGCCGCGTAGTCCGTATCCTCATAGCAGATCACCAGTCCGTCCACGGGCAGCTGCATCCGGCCTTCCTCCACATCCCGGGTCCACCTGGCAACCGCCTCCGGCAGTCCCCGGGCCGTGGTCTTCTCCCTGCCCACCGTGATGAACCCCATCCGGTCCAGCCAGTCCATGCGCTCCCCCCAGGAGGGCATGGGTTCATCCAGGTGCACCAGGGTAAAGGCGTTGAAGGTCACCATTCTCCCGCGGACCTCCTCCAGGCGCTTTTCATCCAGCCCCAGCGTGCCGGCCGCCAGGTTCCGGGGATTGGCATACCGCTCCTGCGGGTCCTCCAGGGTGGCATTGATGCGCTCGAAATCCGGATAGGAAATGGTCGCCTCCCCCCGGACCACCAGGTGCCCCTGGTAGGAAAGGGTCAGGGGAATGCCGCGGATGGCTTCCCGCATGAAGGTGATGTTGCTTCCCACGGTGCCGTTGCCGCGGGTGAGGATCCGGGTCAGCGCTCCCCGGTCATAGGTGAGGACCAGGGTCAGCCCGTCCAGCTTCCACGCCAGCCAGACCTCCCTTTCCCCCGCCCACTGCTGCAGCGCCTCCACGCTCTTGGTCTTGGCCAGGGACAGCGCCGGGTATTCATGGGGCTCCTTGGCCCCGGCGATGCTGTCCTCCCGCGCGGCGCTCACCTGCCCGGTGGGGCTCCCCGGAAGCACCGTCCCGGATTCCTTTTCCAGTGCGGCGAGCCGGTCAAACAGCGCGTCCCACTCATAGTTGCTCATGATCTCCTCTTTGCCGCCGTAGTACGCTTCCGAGGCCGCATTCAGCCTGGAGATCATCTCCTGCATCTGCTCCTGTACGGATTGTGACATCTTGTCCTCCACTTGTCTGTTTCTTTTTTCCGGCGGGTCCTTCCCGCAGCCGCCCCGGGAAAAGGCGCGTCAGGCTTCACCCTGGCACCCTCACCGCGTTTTGCGGGAAGTTCATCTGAGGCCTGCCTCCGCGGGGTCCCTCCCCCGGAGGAACAGAAAAGCACCATCGCCATCCGCTGACAATGGTGCTATCTCCAGGAAACAGCAGAATCCTCCGCCTCGTGCAGGTCCCCCTTCGGCCCCGTTCTCACCACAGGTCCACCGAGCCGTTTTCCTCGTCCTTGACCCAGTACGCCTTGTTTTCGTCCGGACGGATATACAGCCTGCCGACCTTTCCCGTTTTCTTGAGGATATCCCTGAGCGTCAGCTGATCCTCTCCCCTCTGGAGGATGATGGCCGACATGGCCATTTTGACCGGCTTTGCGCCGCGGGCCTTGCGGGGTTTCCTGACCACTCTCAGTTCCACGCCGAATGTCTCGTTGATTTTGTCCACCACTTTCCTGCTGGGGGTCGTTCTTCCGCTTTCATAGGCAACAATGGACGGGGTGCTGATTCCCACTGCCTGGGCCATGTCCTTCTGAGTCAGCTTCTTTGCCTTGCGGAGTTCCCTGACGCTTTTGAAAATCTTTTTGGTCATAGTTGGCTTCCTTTCATGATTATTTATTTTCAGCATTATTTTATCAAAGACATTTATCATCCGCAAGCGGATTTCATATTTTTTCTTTGAAGGTTCCTGCCCCGCAGCGTGAAATGTTCTTCCGCACACCTTCGGGGGCTGCCGGGGGTGCCGCGGGCGCAGGATCCTGTGCCCCGGCGCCTTGTCATCCCCATATCATGTGGTTTTCCTTTTCCGGGCCGTTGCACCCCGGGGCGCCGCCCGGTCCCTCCCGGCCGGCCGCCTTCCTGATCCGCGCCGTCCCGTTTCCAAATCATAAAAGGGATTACGGGAAGGAATCCCGTAATCCCGGGAAGACCGGTGATGTACCTCAGACAGACCCCTTCCGCTCCCGTGTCAGCCCGGCCCCCGCTGCCGGGGAAGCCCGCCCGCGGCGGGAACCGCGGAGGATGCGTCCCGGTCGGATGGAAAACCGGTTATCTGAGGCTGTTGATATACTCCGTCATCGCCGCGCGGTCGAAATAGGACTCCGGGAACGCGAGGGGGAAGTCCGGCTCCGCGCCGCGGTCGATGTCGTAGAAGGAGCCGTTCTTGGTGAAGGCCAGGCGCGCGAAGCCGGAGATCTGGAAGTAGGCGCCGCAGGCGCTGGTCAGCGGCAGCACCGCGCAGCTGCCGCCGCCGGAGGTCTGGCCAATCAGCGTCACCTGACGGGAATTCTTGAAGACGTTCGGCACGAGGTTGCCGCAGGAGAAGCTGACCGGGGAGATCAGGCAGAAGCGCTTCTTGTTCCTGAGGCCCCAGTCCTTTTCGTCAAACCTGCCGTCAAGGTTGATGTCCACGTTGTACACGCCGGTGGCGAGCGCACCGGACAGGGTGTCCGTCACGCTGGCGTAGCCGTCACCCAGGAAAGCCGCAAGGGTAAACACCGCCGTGTCGGAATCGCCGCCGGTGTTGCAGGCGAGGTCCAGCACCACGTTTTCGACGGGGCTGTTTTCGCGCATGATCCGGGAATACGCATAGATCATCAGGCCGATGGTGTCCGTATTCTCCTCCGTGGGTGCGCTCTCGTAGTAATCCGTGCCCTCCGGAATGGGGGCGAACTGATCAAAGGTGATGTAGGCCGTGTTGCCGATTTCCTCATACCCGGGGACCTTGTCGGGATACGCGGCCTTTCTGGCGCGGAAAAACGTTTCCATCTGGTCCCTGAGCGCCATGTCGGAGCGCCCTCTGCCCACCTTTTCCCGAAGCTCCGCCTGAAGTGTGTCCTCGCTCAGGGGAGAGGTCATCCTCCATGCGCTGTGCAGGTCGTCCAGGTGCAGCTCGATGATGGCGTAGAGCGCACTGTCCGCCTGATTGGGGTCCGTGCCCGACAGGGCTTCGCGTGCGCCGACGCGATTGACCAGATCCTCAAAGTTCCTGAAGCCGTGAACCTCCCTCAGGCCGTAGAGGGTGTCAAATGCGAGGCACAGTTCCGCGTAGTTGAAACGGCCCATGGCTTCGCTGAAGCGTCCCTTCGGGACGGAATACACGATCTTTCCCAGATCGGTGAGTTCGCCGCTGCCGTCCTTCAGCTCGCCGTATCTGACAAAGCAGACCGTCTCGCCGTTGCAGAAGACGTTCACATATTTGTGGGACAGCAGGATGTCCCCAAGCGTCTGAAGGGGCATATAGCAGATCTGTCCGTCCGACACGAAATCGATGCCGTATGCGCCCGCGTCGATCACCACCTCGTCGCCGTAACGCTCGTAGGAGCCCGGGGTGCGTTTGAAGAGGCTCCTCGCTTCATCCGAACGGGAGCTGGCCGCCTCCAGCACGTCAAGCAGCACCCTGTCCGGTTCGAGCCGGAAGAAGGCGTCGAAATCCAGGAAGGTGATCGTATCACTGGCGCAGTCGACGGTCATGGTGTAGGGGTCCCCGTCACTGCGGGTCAGTACGGCGGTCTGTCCGTCGATGGAGAAGGTCAGATCGTACTGGGGGGTATCCCCCTTGTCGACATAGGTCCTCATGATGTGGCCGTACATTTCGGCCCAGTCCCTGAGAGAGACATGGGGCACGTCCGAACCCCCGACAAAGTATACCGGAAGGGTCCGGGTATCGTCGGTCCTGCAAAGATAGAAGGTCATGTCCTTTTTCGTGATGTCGGGAGCCATCGCTTCGTGAATGAGGCCGCCCGGCCTGTCAGGCAGGGAACCCGCCTCTTCCGGGGCGGATTCCGTCTTTCCGGTCCGGGCAAGCGCCGGGACGGACAGCGTCAGCAGCAGGGCGAGCGCCAGTGCCAGTGCAAAAATGCGTTTTTTCATGATGATCCCACCTCCATTGCGGTCCTGATGTGCTTAAGCCTCATCGGCATGACGCCTGAAGAGAAACCGGCGGTGCGGTCCTTCCGCCGCCTGAATCCCGTCCGGCGTCACAGTCTTCATGTTCGCGGTCCCCTCGTGAATCAGCGCGTCCTCTGAGCGCCGCGGCAGTCCCTCACCAGATGAAAAGCCCGCCGGCACATGCGCTGCGGGCACCGGTCCCCTCAGGAGAAAGGGGAATCAGGCCGGGCAGAGGCTTCTTCGCGCCGGGACGGTTCTTCTCAAATCAGATGGAAGGTTTTGCCGGGGAGACCCTGCACCCCTCCGGGAATTCACAGGTATCATAATCAAAACGCGTTCCTTCTTCAAGCACGACCCTCTCCGCATTCACAGCAGAACTGAAGACGGCGTCCTTCTCAGCTGCCCTGCGGGCCCGGCCGCGCTTCCTGTCCGCCCCGGGGAAACCCGCACTGCGGTTTCTGCGGAAGAAACCGTCCGGGGGACCTTTCATCCCGTCCCTTCCCGCATATGTATTCACGGCATCCATCCCGCCCCGGACACGGCTGAGCTCCCCCGCCGGATATCCGTCTTCCCCCCTTAAGGGACCCGCGGGATCCTCAGAAGCGGACCGGCGCCTTCTGCTCCCTTCCCTGCCACGGGC
>CACYCQ010000082.1:0-35034 GCA_902772995.1 uncultured Eubacteriales bacterium | reverse complement strand
CCGCCTCAGACTGACCCGGAGCATCTTCCGGCATCGCTTTTTCAGCTGATGGACAGAGAGGGGAACGTCCATCTGGGGCGTTTTCTCAAGCTGAGTGAAGAAGGAGCGCTTGCCCTTCAAAGCGCCGGACTGAACCCGCACGATATTGTTGCGCATCTGCATGGAGACGGAGCAAGCTATGAACACTAAAGTAATTGTCAGCAACAAGACGGAAATCGTACAGGCACTGCAGCTGGTTGAAAAGGTCATGGCTCAGGAGGAAAGGAAGACATATGCCCTTCTGTGTGAAACCCTGCTGATGCATTTTCTGGACAGCGGTCTGACAGAAATCGGCGTGACTGTCCGGCCCGGCCGCATTGACCTTCTGGCCCCGGGAAATGAGATCGGCTTTGCCGTTCCCCAGAATGTGGACGAAGAAACCCGCATGGAGATGGAAATCGGGCTCAGCATTCTGGACCACAACAAAAACCGGATCAGTCTGAGTTACAGAAAGGGGGTCAACCGCTGCCGTATCAGCAGCGGTTCTCCTCACGGAGAGATCGAGCTGTGTGAGGAAATAGAGGCCTTTTATGCAAATGCCGGTGAGCGCCAGCGGCAGAAACCGGCCTCCGTGCTGATCTATCTCATCAAGTGCCACAAGGGCCTCTTTGCCATGTCGATGTTTTTCAAGACGGTCCGCCATGTGGGCGCCATGCTTCTGCCGGTATTCGCCTCCGGCATTATCGATGTGGTTCTCAATTCCCGTCAGTTCTTCTGCCGGGACGTGTACCTGAACATCCTCGGCTCCGTGCTGGCCCTGGCCGCCAATCTGCTGGGCTTCTGGGCGGAGACGCTCACCTATCGGAGATTTACCCGGGCGGTGGAATCGGGATTCAAGCTTGCGCTTGTCAAAAAGCTCCAGATGCTGTCCTTCAAATACCACCTGCAGGCGCAGAGCGGTCACCTGCTGTCCAAGATTTCAGACGTTCAGTTTGTGGAGATGCTGATCTATGACCGGCTGCAGGATGTGCTGCATCTGATCATCGACGTGCTGATCATGCTGATTCTGGCTCTTATGCGCTATCCGCCGATGGTGCTGTTCTATTGTGCGCTGATTCCCGTATCCATTGGGATCATGCGCAGCTTCTCAAGACCCATCCTGGAGCGGAAAACCACCATGCGCCGCCGGACGGAAAGCAGCAACGCCGCCTTCAAGGAGATGCTGGAAATGGACCAACTGACACGGTCCCACGGCCGCCAGCAGGACGAATTCCACAGGATCTCCCATGATGTGCGCAGGGTTCAGGAAGCGGCGAAGGACTTCGATACGGTCAACGTGGCGGTCAACAGCGTCACCTACGGAGGCTTCCAGGGCTTCCGTCTGCTGTGCCTGTGTTTCGCAGCGTTCCTGTTCACGCGGGGACACATCAGCATGGGCACGGTGGTCCTGTTCCAGTCCCTGTTTGACATGATGATCAACAGCGTTCAAAAGGCGCTGGATGCACTGCCGCAGATTACCCAAGGCTATGACAGTCTGATCAGCATCAGCGAGATTCTGTTTGAAAAGGATATTGAACTCAGCGGAAGCTATCGGTTTACAAAGCCCTTCCGCGGGGAAATTGAACTGAGTCACATCTCCCTTGCCTATGATGGTCAGCCCGAACCGGTGCTCAGGGACGTCAGCATGCATGTGCCCGCAGGCAAGGTGGCGGCCATTGTCGGCTCCTCCGGCGCAGGAAAATCCAGCCTGCTCAATCTTATCCTGGGGCTGTATCCGCCCACGTCCGGAGAAATCCGGATCGATGGCGTCAGTCTTTCCGATCTGGACATCAATGATTTTCGCCGCCATGTTGCCGTCGTTCCTCAGAATACGGCGCTGTTTTCCGGAACGCTGTGGGACAACCTGGTCTTTGGACTCAAATATGTCAGCCGCAGTCAGGTCATGGAAGTGATCCGAAGCGTCGGTCTGGAGGATCTGGTCTGGTCCCTTCCTGACGGACTGAACAGCGTAATCAATGAAGGCGGCAGCAACCTCTCCGGAGGACAGCGGCAGCGTGTGGCCATCGCCCGCGCGCTGCTGAGAGACGCCCGGATCGTACTGTTCGATGAAGCCACCAGCGCCCTTGATATTGCCAGCGAGCAGCAGGTTCAGAAGGCCATCGACGCCATGATGACCAGGTGTACCCTGATCATGGTCGCGCACCGGCTGAATACCATCAAAAAGGCGGATCTGATCTACCGCATTGAGGATGGACGCGCGGTCAGGTGTCAGTCCTATGAATCGCTGATCGGCGAGTCCGGTGTGCTTGATGGCCCTCCGTCTTTGGGCACGCAGTCCGCAACCCGGGAGGAATGAGCAGGGCCCGCAGGGACGCTGTCACGCATTCAGTCTCTCTTTTGCGCAGCTCGAAAATCACACAATATCACCGCCAAATTATGGCTGCCTGGATTGATAAGCTGAGAGAGCCGATACGCTTCTGTCCGTTCTTGCCAGGGCATCCATATCTATAGCTTTCCAGGCCCCAGGGTATCCCTGCCCTGGGGTATTCTTTGGTTTGCATACTATCGCACGGTAGCGTGGCGAAATAACGGCTTTTTCATGCTGGGCGTCATGACCAAGACTGGTCAACCGGTATGATTTCAAGGATATGACAAAAACGTGACGCATCTGACAGCCTTTGCTTATGGTGCTTGACTTCCAGGAGAATATTCACTACAATGCCATAAAAATGAATGAGTCATTAACGTGTCAGGGTGGACTGATTCATGGGGGATTCTGGATCAACGATGACCAAAGGAAGAAAACAACGGATAAATGAAGCACGTATCTGGTATCCGGCGCAAAACTTTACCTCCGATTCCCACATCGTAAAGGCGTACCGAAAGCACTTCAATGTGGACAAGACCTGTGCCATGCGAGAATTGGTTATGCTTGAATGTTGCCGAAAGAGAAACAGAAAGCATATAAGCAGGAACTGGCAGCGAAGGACAGGAAACGGGCGCAGAAAAACCAGATCATTCCTGATTCATACCAAGATGACGACTTCTTCTTCATTGCGGGCTACACGTCTGGCGGCGCTCCTTATGGCGTAATATGGGAAGAAGTTGGAGAAAATGGACTGCTGGATGAATAAACGGTTCCACGGTTACTCTGGAGAGAAACGAATGGGACTGGGACGAATATGCTGCAGCTCCTGCGATCCGGGTTATCATAAGGTGCATCTCCTGTTCCTCACATGTTGGGTGGGGTATAGGTGCGTCCGGAGGAAAAGGTGGCAGCTTTTCCTGCTTTGATTCTGCCAGAAAACGGGCCACAAAATCCATTTGGATTTTGTGGCCCGTTGCCTTTGTTTATGTGCGGATGAGCAGCTGGTCCCGAACATCCTCACCAGGGAAAACGAGGAAGGTGAGGATGTCAGCGCTGACCGTGTCCCCGATGTGGAAGCGCCCGAGGGCATTTCCCTCGTGGATGATGCGCAGTGAGGAATCGCGGATGCGGACCCGGAATTCCGTAGAACTGCCCAAATAGTAAATCTGGCTGATGGTGCCGCACAGGGGACCCTGCCCCGGGGTCAGACGGATGTTTTCCGGACGGATGGCCACCTGAACGGGGCCCTCCGGAGCGTCCGGCGGGGCAGGGAGCTCCGCCTGCCAGTCGGTGACAAGCAGACGGCCTGCCCTGATTTCTCCCGCAAAGAAATCCACGTTGCCGAGGAAATCCGCCACGAAGGGACTGGCCGGATGATCGTAGATTTCGGTGGGGGTCCCTCTTTGCTGGACGATGCCGCTGTTGAACATCAGGATGCGGTCGCTGAGCACCATGGCCTCGGTCTGGTCATGGGTCACATACACCACGGAAATCCCCAGGGAACGGGTAATCTCCTTGATCTCAAAACGCATGGATTCCCGGAGCTTGTAGTCCAGATTGGACAGGGGCTCGTCAAGCAGCAGAAGCCGGGGCTCAATGAGCAGTGCGCGGGCAAGGGCGACGCGCTGCTGCTGGCCGCCGGAGAGCTGATTGGGCAGACGCTTTGCATACTGGGAAAGGTGGACCACCTCCAGCATGCGGTTGACCCGGGTGGTGATCTCCTCGCGGGGAACCTTCTTGATCTGCAGGGGATAGGCGACATTCTCAAAGACCGTCATGTGGGGCCAGACCGCATAGGACTGGAAAACCATCCCGATGTTGCGCTTTTCAGGGGGGACGAAGCAGTCCCCGCCGGAGACCTTCTGGTCATCGATCCAGATTTCTCCGGTGGTGGGATGCTCAAATCCGGCGATCATGCGCAGCAGCGTGGTCTTTCCGCAGCCGGACGGACCGAGAAGGGTGATGAATTCTCCATCTTCAAAAACATCGCTGAAGGGTTTGATGATCTCGTCCTTGCCGAAGCTTTTGGACACGTTTTTAAAGGTCACTGTGGACATGTGTACTTCCTTTCCGGATGCTCAGATGGAAAACTCACCCTTGGTCAGACGGTTCATGATAAAGTTCAGCACGATCACAAACGCGAGGATGCCAAAGGCCATGGCGCAGGCCTGGGGCTGGCTGGTGAAGGTCCAGTACTGGTAGAGCTGGAAGCCGATGGTCTTGGTATTGGTGGAATACAGAAGCGTGGTCATGGACAGCTCGTAGAAGCAGGGGATGAAGATCAGGAACCATCCGGCGGCGATGGAGGGGAGAATCAGGGGAACGGTGATGCGAAGCATGGTTTTGAGCCATCCGGCGCCGGAGATCTGTGAGCATTCCTCCAGAGAGACATGGATCTGGGACATGGCCGAGGACACCGTCTGCATCCCCATCATGAGGTATTTGATCAGATAGGCGATGATCAGGATGGAGGCCGTGTTGTAAATGTCCACGCCGAACTTTCCGCGCATGGTCATGATCAGGCCCAGCGCGATGACGACGGAAGGCGTGCCGGATCCCAGTGTGATCAGGAAATTCGGCAGCCCCCGCCCGAACAGGGTGGTCCGGTGCAGCAGATAGCTCATGGTGCAGGCGATGACAATTCCGATGGAGGCGGAGAGGGTCCCGAAGAGCAGGGAATTGCGAAGGCATCCGAGGGTTTCCTCCCGCGCCAGGGCGTTCCACTGGTTCAGGGTGAAGTTGCCGGGGGCCAGCAGGGATTTCCCGACATCCATCTTGAAGGAGGTGGCCAGAATGGTCAGAAAGGGAAGTCCGATGGTGATGACGGCAAACAGCGAGACCAGGAGGGTCAGGGGAAGCCGAGCCTTCCGCAGGTCAACGATGGCCGGGTTTGTGGACTTTCCGGAAACCGTGATGTACTGCCGCTTGGCCACCACAAAGTCAGAAATGTACAGCACGGCCAGCGCCAGACAGATCAGGAAGACGGCCATGCCCGTCGCGTCATTGATGCCCCGGACCCCGAGCCCGTAATACTCGATAATCCGGGTGGATACGGTGTAGATTCTGCCCGGTTCACCGATGATGGAAGGAATGCCGTAGCAGCTGGCCGCGCAGACGAAGACCAGCAGCGCGCCGGCAATCAGGGAAGGGGTCATGATGGGAAGGGTGATGCGCACCACGGTGGTCAAGGGGCTGGCGCCGGAAATACGGGAGGCCTCCTCCAGCGTTGGATCCATTTTTTCCATGGCTCTGGAGATGGTGATAAAGGCATAGGGAAAATAGAAGGTGGTCAGCACCCAGGTCAGGCCGGCCAGGGAATAGATGTTCAGGGGGCCCTCTGTTAGGTTCAGATGAAAGAGGGAGCGGATGACCAGGTTGAGGGTGCCGACATTCTTGTTGAGCAGCCGCAGCCAGGCCATGGCGCCCACATAAGGGGGGACCATGTAGGTCAGCACGAACAGCGAGCGGAAGAACCTGCGCCCGTACAGGTTGGAGCGGCCCACCAGCCAGGCCAGGGGAAAGGCGATGAGGGTGCCCAGAACCATGGTGCAGGTGGAGGCGATCAGGGTGTTGGCCAGTGCGCGGCGGTTCATGGGATAGGTGTAGAGCCGGACAAAGGTGTCAAGGGAGAAGGAACCGCTGGGGAAGAAGGACTTGATGACAAGATAGATCAGCGGAAGCAGCTGGAAGACCAGCAGGAAGTCCACGATCAGCAGGATGAGAAGGTACCAGGAGTCCATCTTCCAGCTTTGCCTGTGGCGCAGCAGGAAAAAGAGGAGAATGAAATCCAGGGTCAGGAGCACGCCTGTCAGAATGACGCTCCTGGCGTGCTCCATGATCCAGGCACTGACAGGGGATATGGTCCCGTCCACGGTGTGAAGAAGGATCTCCGGGTAACGGCTTTCATCCTCCACGGCCCGGGTGAAATCCAGGGAAGTGTTTTTGTTCAGGACCGTGGATTCCCGGCTGGAAGAGGCCAGGAAGATCTGCATGAGGAGCTCGGGCTTCCGGTTTTTGATCGAGGGAATGCCGGAGAGCATCTCGTCATCGCCGATTTCGGCGTCACTGCACAGGGCTTTGAGCAGATGATCCTGAAGGGCGGAGGCGTCCATCGCACGGATGGCCTTGCCCTGCGCGGAGGTCAGCTTTTTCCTGGAATAGGAGTAGGTCATGGACAGCAGCTTCCAGGCCTGTTCATCCGAAATCGCATCCAGTCCGGATGCCTCCTGCTTCCATTCCTTTGCCAGAAGGTCCCTGGCGATGCGGCCCATCTGTGAGGAAGTGTCCTGAGGACTGCGCGCAAGGGCGGGGACGATGGTGTCGCGGTAGAGCGTGGAAGCCTCTTCCTCAAGGCGCAGCGCCACAGACCAGGTGTCACTGCGCGAGAAACCGTTGGCATTGAAGGTCCGGACGCCGTTGACTCCGGCTACAATCAGCAGGACTGAAGCGGTGAGCAGGACACCCAGAACCGACACCACAAGGATCTTCCGGCGGTTCTGGGAGGAAACGGATCGGGTCATGAAATCACCTCAGCGGATCATGGAAGGGTAACGGCTTCCTGGAACCTGGCGCGGATTTCGTCGCGCTCCTTGTAGCAGCGCTCCCAGTCGACGGGGATGTTGTTGGAGATCAGCTTGTCCAGGGCAATGGAGCCCACCGGCGTATCATCGATGCTTGTGAGGACGCCATGCATATAGCCCGCGATAATGGCCTTCTGTCCGGGCTCGCTCAGCAGCCAGTCGGTGAGGGCCTGGCAGGCCTCGATGTTGGCGTTGGCGCTCTTGTTTTCCTTGACGGTCATGACCGTGCTGGGAATGAGAACAACGCCGTCTTCGGGATAGAGGCAGGTCAGGCTGGAATTTTCCTCGTTGCGGATCTTGAGGACGGATTCCTCCAGAATCATGATGACCTTGCACTCGCCGGTCTGGAGCTTGGCCAGGGCGGAGGAACCGGATTCGATCATGACCTCGTTTTTGCCAAGGGCGGTAAAGTAGTCATAGCCATACTTGTCGGACAGGGCCGCGATGGCAGCCATGGCAGTGCCCGAGGTCAGGGGGTTGCTCATGGAAATCTTGCCCTTCAGGGACGGATCTTCCGCAAACTCCTTGAAGGTCTTGGGCAGCTCGTCTTCCTTGACCATGTCGGGATTGTAGGCCAGGACCATGTTGCACACCCTCACCGGATACCAGTATCCTTCAGGGTCATACTCAAAGCGCAGGAGCTTGTCAGGGTCTTCGACCTCCATCTGCTCCAGATAGCCGTACTCCTTCAGCTCAAGGGAATAGGCGGGCTCCGCGACCAGCATCATGTCGCAGTTGAGGATCCCTTTGTGATCCTCACCCATTTCGCCGGCCAGCTTGGTCTGCAGGCTGCCGGTTCCGGCATAGAAGAACTCGACCTCCAGATTCGGGAACTCCTTTTTGAGGTCCTCCTTCATCTGGTCGATGACAAACTGGTACATGGACGTGTAGATGACAACTTTTCCTTCAATGTCTTCATTGACAGCCAGAGCGGAAAAACCGAAGCTGACTGCAAGCAGCAGGGAGAGTACGAAAGCGAGGGTTTTCTTCATTGATGAGTCATCTCCATTCTTGATATGTTGTGGGGAAAGGGTGAGCCGACATGATAAACCGGAGCGGTTCCGGGTTATCGCCTTTGGGGTTCCTGTAATGCATCACAGGAGCGGTCTTCCCGTTTTCCGGCCGTTTGTGAAGGCGGAAAACTCTGAATATGGGAATAGTTATAACAGAACCGGGGACGGTTTGCAAGCGGGTTTTGTCCTCCCTGACAGGGAGAAGGATTCACGGAGGAAGGGGGCTGCAGATAAGCCGCCCCTTCCCGCATCCGATCCTTCTGCAGGAAAGAAAAGGCATGTGCAGGAGGAACCGGTGATCGTGATGACGCTGCCCCCGTGACACCTGGCAGATGATGCTTGGCCGGAGAGGACAGAGGGAATCGGACCGGGATAGGGCACCCTGTCAGGGAGCCCTGGGAGAATTGAAAAAGGACATCAAGGGGCTGGTCAGTTGCTGCTCCTTTGATGTCCTTTTCAGCTGTTTGTAAAGTCCGTGTCTTTTCCACAGGGCCATATCATTGCAGAACAGCATGCATCGGGAAAAGAAATCAGCACGGAACGGATAACGGAAAACGAGGGCCGTGCGGACCGGTGACAGTTTTGAAAATGAGAGGCTTCTTCGTACGGAAACCTCGCAGGAGAATGTCATATCGCCATTTGGCATGTGCGCAGGCGCTGCCTCAGAGCGACACGGGTGCCCGAGGAGGGGGAATCCCGGAATACTCACTCCCGTCCGCCCCGCATGGGAAGTCCCTTATCCTTCTTCATCTGGACTTTCTTTTCATACATTCTGGCGTCCGCAACCTTCATCACATCCGAGAACTTGTTGTCAGTCTGCGGATCAAATACCTTGTACCCGATTGCAGCGGACATTCCGCGCCAGGGAACGATGGCTTCCTCGAGCTTAGATGCGGCGTAGAAGTCGGAAATCAGATGGTCCCTGTATTTGAGGTCAAATTTCCTGAGAATCACGACGAACTCATCGCCGCCTATCCGGAAGACCGGAGAGTGCTTGAACGTGTTGCAGATCAGGTTGCAAAGGTCCCGAATCGCCTCATCGCCCTTTTCGTGTCCGTACGTATCATTGATGGTTTTCAGGTTGTTCATGTCAATGACGGCGACGCCAAACTCTGCGGTTCCGTTTTTGATCTCTTCATCCATATGTTCTTCTTCAGTGACGAATGCCCGCTTGTTTCTGACCTTGGTGAGCGGGTCGATGTTGGCAGCCTCGGCCAGTTCCGCCTCCTTCTCTCTTGACTGGATGAGCGCATTGGCGGTCTTGACCAGATTGGCCACATGCAGATTGATGTCCTTTTCCATCTGGGCCATGGAGCTGGCCAGGTCTCCAATTTCATCCTTTGAGCGGATGGCCAGATTTTCAAATTTGTGATGCTCGTTGTTGTTGTTCTCGTTGCAGAATTCGACGGAAGCCGAGGAGAGGATATTGACGGGGTGAATGACAAAGTAATTGACGGCCAGAATGCCGCAGAAGCCCGTGATGAGCGCAAGGAGGGCCAGTACGGCGCCGATGAGCAGAAGATAATGGTCCTTGATGGACATGATCTCGGACATGCTGGAGTCAGCACACAGATAGGCGATAATCTGATGGTTCTCATCAAGAATGGGCATCCCCAGGGCCAGCGTCCACCCGTATTCCTCAGTCACGACGATATCCACCGGGACGCCGTCGTAGGGATGGTCGATGATCGTGTGGTCAGATTCCGTAAACGGATCAAAGGAACCGGGCATACAGCAGTCCTCAATGGAGCCGTCCACGACGTAAACCATCCGCTCATGTTCGAAATCCGGCATGATCACATAGACATACAGGAACTTTCCTTCTGTCAGGATGATTCTCAGCCAGTCCTGAAGCTGGGTGTATTCCGGCATCTCCTGGACCCGGCTGTACAGACTGAGGTAGGCCTCATGGGCCTCAGAGCCCCAGTCTTCATTGCTGACCCTGTCCTTCTCATCCGTCTGATTGTAGATCTTCAGGATCTCTTCCTTGATGAGGGCCACCTTCGGCGCGTCGATAATGGCGGAGATCGCGCTGGTCATGGATTCCGCCTTGTTGATAAACTGCTGCTTGATGATATTTGTCAGAGCAATATTGGTTCCTGTGATGGAGGCGGCGCACAGTACTGCTGCAATGATCAGAATCATGATGCAGGTCTTCAGCCTAAGAGAGATTCTCATTTGCACGACGTCCTTTCTGAAATTCTATGTGAAAAGGAATGGTCAGGGGAAGGTCCGTCCGGTACTTCCGGAAAAATCATTTGCGGCGCATCTTCGGATTCAGCTGGTAATAGTTTTCCTTGTCCTCGTACATTCGTGCATCGGCCAGGGAAAGGGCATCGCGCAGGTCCGTGCCGGGCTGCGGGAGACTGTAGCCAGCGGCGAAGCTGACATTTTCAAAAAGCCTGGATTTTTTCTTGATGCTGGCAATCTTCTTCTGGAGATTTGATTCAGTGGAATCATGGACCAGGATCAGGAATTCATCTCCGCCTGCCCTGTAGATCTCATCTTCGGAGAAGGTGCTCTTGAGGATCATGGCGGCATTCTTGAGCATGGCATCTCCCTGCTGATGCCCCAGGTGATCGTTGACATACTTGAGACCATTGAGGTCTGTAAAGACAATGCCTATCTGTCCGGAGACGCTTTCTTTTCCCTCGGTGATCCCGGCGATGCGTGAATTCATGGCATTGCGGTTCATGACACCGGTCAGCAGGTCCATCTGACTCATGGATTTCAGCTGTTCAATAAACCGGTTGTTGGCAATTTCGGAGGCGATAAAGTAGGTGGTCAGTTCCAGCGTATCCCGGATGTGATGGGTATTCTCCTCCGGAAAGTTGCTGCAGTAGATGTATCCCAGCAGCTGCCCGCGGGTGATCAGGGGGAACAGGACCAGGCGATGGACGCCTGCCGCCTCCAGAGAGCGGTACCAGGCGGGATTGCGTTCCCGGATAAAGTCCATGTCATGCTGGTTGCGGACGACAAGGCAGAAGCTTCCGCTGATGGTGTCCATCCAGGTTTCCGCCAGGGCGTAGAAATCATCGTTCAGATAGGTCTCCATCCTGGCCAGGGGAGACCCGGGAGCGATGGATTCTCCCAGCACCGAGCATTTGCGCTGGGTGTCGTCCATCAGCAGGACGCAACAGTACTCGGCGCCGCAGATTTCCCGGATGTTCTGTACGACTTCCCGCAGGATTTCCTCAAAGGGCTTGTCTTCCCGCAGCTTGATACAGGTGCCGATGATTTCCATCGCCGTTTCCTTGGAGATATTGAGGGACATCAGGTTGTCATCCGATTTGGAAACCAGCACCTGCGTGTATATGCAGTAGCCAAGACGGCTGTCATCGCTTTCCATCGGCACCAGGCTGACCATGATGTCGAAGGGATACCGGGGGGCATGAACGCAGTTGTGAACGGGCTCATGCAGGATGGCGCACCTGTAACAGACGTCCTCGAAGTTCAGATCCTTTGGTATATAGCGGGTATACTCGCTCTGCGGGACAAAATCCACCTTTTTTGTGCTGCTCAGCTCTTCAGATCCGGCGGCCAGCGCCAGGGAATCCAGATATTTCTGATTCCCCGCCACCATGCGGATCGCTCCGGGCCTGCCATCCGTCTTCTTTTCTACAGAAAGCACGCAGGCCATGGGATAAAAGGTGTCCGCGATGTTTTGCCAGTCCATTCCGTTACCTCCGAGGAACACATGTGGAAACGGTCAATCTGTGGGATGTTCAGGACCCTGCCGCCCGCACCAGAGAGGCGGGCTGTAAACGTCTGCGCCTGCAGATTTCCGGCTGCCTGATTCTCACGCGGAAGAGCAGGCAGAATATGGTCGAAAACGTTTTCAGCAGGATGTCGATGAAATCCTCCTATATTAATCATACTCCGATTAACCGGCATATCCAATACATTTCTTCATTTTTTGTAAAAAAAGGTTTTTGGAATAGGCGTGAAACCCAAGAGGCTGCTGAGGATGCTCCAATTCCGATGGAAGAGCGCGGAAACACGGAAAACTGATCGTCAAAGGAGGAGAGGAGGGCTGATGGTGAGAACGGGCGTGCACGAAAAGGCTGAAGGAGAAGGGAAGCGAAAATCCTTCCCTGCAGGAATGCCGGATCCGGGTTGACAGGGCTCCCGGCAGTCTTTGGAAGGATGCTCCGCTGCCGGAACGCTGTGCCACTGCATGGCGAAGAAGGGGGACAGAGGATCCCTCTGTGGTGCTGCGCCTGAGGGATGTCTGCACTGAAACGGCATCCGACGGGAAGCCCGGGAGAGCGACGGCCTGACAAAGGGAGGATATCCCTGAAAGCCCCTGCCGTGCAAACAGAAAAGAGGCTGCAGGAAAGCAGCCCCCTTTTCCGTTTGGCATTCTTGCGCCCGAAGGAAGGAGAAATGAAGGGTTATTCGACGAACAGGCCGGTAAAGCGGAAGGCCTTGCAGTCCACCAGTCCGAAGTTGGTCAGGCGCAGGTCAGGAATGCAGGGCAGGGAGAGCATGGACAGGGTCATGAATGAGTTGTGGAGCGTGCAGCCCATGTCCTTCAGAGCATCCCCCAGATGGATGAGCTGCTCTCCCACCTGCGCGGCGGAGAGAGGGCTCATGAGGCCTGCGATCGGAAGGGGGACAAGGGCGAGCACCCTGCCGCCGGCCGCTGCACAGATGCCGCCGCCGCAGTCGATCAGCGTGTTTGCGGCCAGCGCCATGTCCGCATCGCTGCACCCGGTCACAAGCAGGTTATGCGCGTCGTGGGCCACGGTCTGGGCCAGGGCTCCCCTGGTGAATCCAAAGCCCTTCACAAAGCCGCAGCTCTGGGTGCCGGTCTCGTGATGCCGTTCAAAAACCGCAATTTTGAGGAGATCCTGGGAGGGATCGGCTTCGACGCGCCCTCCAAGGACATTCATCCTTGCGGTGATCGCATGATTGGCAATATGGTCGGGGATGATCTCAAAGGCGCGGACCCTGACCGTCTCCCTGCCCTCCGGAGCGGGAACCGCGAAGCTGTCCGCCGTGATGGGGTGGCCGACATGCAGGGTGTTGAAGACAAATTCAGGAGGGTGAGGTTCCCCGAAATCAACGGTAATCCGGCCGTCTTCCGCCACCACCACGCCGTCGATGATGGTCCGGACAACCCGCAGCTCCTGCAGGTCGCTCAAAAAGACGATATCGGCGCACTTTCCGGGGGTGATGCTGCCGATTTCATGATCCATGCGGTAACAGGCGGCAGCATTGAGCGTGACATACTGGATCGCCCTGACGGGATCAAGCCCCTGCGCCACGGCGAGACGGAGGAGGTGATCCATGTGGCCCTCCCGGACCAGGGCGTCGGGTGTCCGGTCATCCGTGACCAGGCAGGCAAAGCGGTCGTCAATCCGGTTGTCGAGGATGGCACGGAGAATCACCGGCAGATCATGCCAGGCGCTGCCGTAACGGATCAGCGCGTACATGCCGCGGCGCATTTTCTCAAGGACATCCTCGGCGCGCGAGGATTCATGGCAGCATCTGACACCGGAGGCGATATACGCATTGAGACCCGCCCCGGTGTCTGTTTCGGGATAATGCCCGGTGATGACCTGGTCCGCCATGAGGGTCTGCGCAAGCTCCGCGTGTTTCATGACATCCCCGGAGAGGACCCCCGGATAGTCCATCATCTCGCCGAGCCCCATGATTCCCTCCCAGGTCATCATTTCCCGGATATCCTCAGGGCCGATGCTGGCACCGGGGCTTTCAAACCCCGGGACCCCTGGAACACAGGAGGGAGCGTTTGATATCGCCTTGAGCGGGGTCCTTGCGGCATCCTCGATCATGTACCGGACGCCGTCCATGCCGCAGACATTGCAGATCTCATGGGGATCCATAAAGATGGCGGTAGTCCCGCGGGGGATCACCGCCCTTGCATATTCCGCGACGGTGATCATGGAGGACTCCACATGGAGATGGGCGTCGATGAAGCCCGGAGCGATCGTGAGTCCGGAGGCATCGATCACCCTTGTCGCAGGACCGATGCAATGCGCGGCATTCCCGATAAGCGCGATCCGGCCTTCCGCGATGGCGACATCGATGCCTTCCTGAATCTCTGCGGTACAGACATTGACAAGCCGGGCATTTCGGATGACCATCTCCGCTTTTTCAGTTCCCATGGCCACTCTGGCCAGAGTGCGGGTGACCTGATGCAGCGGTTTGCGGCAGAAACGGTTCAGCATGGAAGACAGCCTCCTTTCGGTCATTTGGCGGGGCAAAGGTGAAAGAAATGCGGGATGGCCTCCCGGGGGACGCTGACCGGCGGAGATTCACACGGACGGAGCCTGTCCGGGACTTCCGACAAGGATGGCGACGGTCCGGGGGCCAAGGCGGATGCCTGACTGGTCCTTGTGCGGGAGATGTTCGCCGGGGTCTGTGGACACGCCGTAGGACTCAAAGGCCAGAGACCACACATGGCCCGGGGGAAGAAGGGGCAGCTCAAAGCGGTGATCCTCCCAGTGGGCATTGACCGCGATATAGAGAAAGCTGTCCTGGGCGGTCCCGTATTTCTCGTGGTCCTCCGCAAACATGTAGGAAAGACACAGGCCGGGAGAGTGGCGGTCCAGATCCCAGGCCCGGGTTCCGTGGAAGGACAGTTCCGGGTACCCTGTGCCGTTATGGCTGAAATCGTAGGAATCGGCGGAAAGGACCGGATGGGCCTTCCGGAAGGCGATCAGGCGCCGGACATGGTCAAAAAGGGCGCTGTGTTTCTCAAGCCCTGTCCACAAAAGCCAGGAAACCTCGCTGTCATGGCAGTAGGCGTTGTTGTTGCCTCCCTGGGAGTTGGCAAACTCATCTCCGGAGAGCAGCATGGGGACCCCACGGCTTGTCAGCAGGATGGAAAGCAGGTTCTTCATCTGCCGGAAACGAAGCGCGAGGATGTCAGGGTTGTCGGTCTCTCCCTCCGCACCACAGTTCCAGCTGTAGTTTTCGCTGCATCCGTCGCGGTTGTATTCTCCGTTGGACTCATTGTGCTTGTGATTGTAGGATACAAGGTCATACAGCGTGAATCCGTCATGGCAGGTCACGTAATTGATGGATGCCGTGGGGCCCCGCGTGCCGTACAGGTCCGGGGAGCCTTCGATCCTCAGAATCAGGTCGGGTGCGGCGCCGGCATCCCCCTTGACAAACCTGCGCAGGGTGTCGCGGTAGATCCCGTTCCATTCCGCCCAGCGGCCATAGTCGGGAAAGCTGCCCACCTGGTACAGCCCGCCGGCATCCCATGCTTCCGCGATGAGGATGGAGCCCCCGAGAATGGCGTCATGCGAGAGGGTATCCAGCAGCGGGGGAGAGGGCATCGGATTCCCGTTCTGGTCCCGGGTCATGATGGAGGCCAGATCGAAGCGGAAGCCGTCCACGTGGAAGGCGGAGACCCAGTATCTCAGGCAGTCCAGCACCACGTTGCGCACAACGGGCTGGTTACAGTTCATGGTGTTGCCGCATCCGCTCAGATTGACATAGGTCCCGTCCGGATTGAGCAGATAGTAGGTGCGGTTGTCGATGCCGCGGAAGGAGATGGTCGGCCCGTTCTCGCCGCCCTCTGCGGTATGGTTGAAGACCACGTCGAGAATCACTTCAATGCCGTTGAGGTGGAGCGTGCGGATCATGGCCTTGAATTCATCCGATTCCATGGCGAGGGGGGCGTTGACCGCATAGCCGGCCTTGGGGGCAAAAAAGCCCACCGTGGAATACCCCCAGTAGTTGTACAGCTGTTCGCCCTCATAGGAACGGTTGCCCTCGCACTCGTCAAATTCAAAGACCGGCATCAGCTCGACACAGTTGATGCCAAGCTGCTTGAGGTAGGGAATCTTTTCCATCAGGCCGGCGTACTTGCCGCGGAAATGGACGCCGCTTGAGGGATGGTTGGTGAAGGAGCGGATATGCAGTTCGTAGATGATCAGCTCACGGGGAGGAAGCTCCAGGGGCTTGTCACCTTCCCAGTTGTAGTCTTCCCGGACAAACTGCCCGCGGTAGATGCCGTCGTGGGCGGAGCTGGAGCGCTTTCCCCAGAGGGACCTGCCGGAGATGGACCGGGCGTAGGGATCCAGCAGGACCCGGGAGGCATCGAAGCGCAGGCCGTGTTCCGGGTCCCAGGGACCGTCAAACCGGTACCCGTATTCCGTATCCTCGATGTTGATCCCGAAGACCATGACCGCGTAAACATCTCCGATGCGGAATTCCTCGGGCAGGAGGATTTCGGCAAAGGGGTCTTGTTCTCCGCGATGGTACAGCACGAGGGTGCATCCCGTGGCTTCCTTGGAGAAAATGCTGAAATTGATGGCCCCCTCCTCGGTGACGGTTGCGCCGAAGGGGAGCATGCGTCCGATGCAGTACTGAAGGCTGCCTGCCCTGTGGGTCGGGAAGGAATCAATCAGCTTCATGGCGTCTTTCCATCCTTTCTGTTGCGGCCTGCATCTTCGCTGACACAGCCCGGGAAGAATCCTCATGTCCCCTGAGGGGTGAGGGGGAGACCTGCCTTCCGGACACGCGGCGGCATCCGGGCCCGCAGACATGTCCGGGAAAGGCGGTACAGAACAGGGAAATGTTCTCCGGCGGAAAAACAAAGAGGCAGATGCACGAGGCCATCTGCCTTACAGGTCCGGACGGGTTTTAAGGACAGGGGGACACGGCGGACCTTCAGACACGGGAGAAAACCCCATGGGGATCTGCACAGGGGTCAGACGGTCTTTGCTGCGGCAAGTGAACGGACGTACATTCGCCACTCGATGCAGACGACCACATTCAAGGCCGGAATCAGCCCAAGAAGGCCGATCATGAGACGGAACACGGTCAGGGAAAAACCGCCATGGGCGATGTTGAGGCTGATCTGGTAGAGGCGAAAGCCGAGAAGGAACAGCACGATGAGCTGATTGAGCGCAATCATCCAGAGCAGGGGCGGCCTGAACAACGAAAGAATGAAATGGTTGATGAACAGGAGCAGGGTCAGGGCGGCGACAAAAACGATCTGCCAGACGACCCGGCTGGGAAGGGGGGAAGTCATCGTTTCGGAGAGAACGTTGACATTCCCGAGAATGCAGTCCACCATCAGGGAGTGGATCATGACCAGCAGCATCTTGCGGTCCTGTTCGTCATCACGGATGGCCACCGGCCCCATTACCGAAAGACACACCACAAAGAGCATGTCGATGAAAAAGGCGGTATATTCAAGCTGGACCATATTGAGAAAAGCGTCTGTCGACCACAGGATAATTCCGGCCATGACGCTGAAGATCAGAACGGAATCCTTTCTGAAAAAGCGGATTAACGGAGATGGCATAGATGTTCCTCCAGACAGGTCGGATAATGCGTCGGGCAGGGAGGGGCATGTTTACACCCGGACGCCCTGAGATGTTTTGACGGATGGGGGTTCCCACGCTGTTCAGTATAGGGGTTTCCCTTTCGGATGGCAACAGGGATTCTGCAATAAGTGAAGTAAAAAGATGGATTTATCATGACCGCGCCTAGCTGCCGCGGGAAGGGGGATGCGGGGAACGCGGCCGATGGAAACGGCATTGCGATGAAGGAAAAACCGCGCAAAGCCACGCGGAAACGCTGAATAAATGAAAAAAAGATTGAAAAGATGAACCATCAAGTATACAATAATCGGAAAAAGAATCAAGCGATAAACGCCGTCCCCTGCCGATGCGAAGCCCCTGACCTCCCGGAGGGGGCATCCCGGCAGCGGGAGGAGAGCGGTTGATACAGGAGAAACGAAAGCAATGCAAATGAAACGTTCATTGAAAGTCAAAGTGGTCAATCTTCTGATCGTCTTTGCGGTGATCCTCAGCGGAATTTCCTGCGTGGTCAGCGCAACGGTGACCAGCAACATGATCGATGAGCAGTACAGGTCCAAGGCCACGGAAATCGCGGGTGTGGTGGCACAGGCGGTGGATCCCGCAGCCGCGCAGGAACTGAAGCAGCAGGTGTTTGACATCTTCAAGGTTACCGAGAACAAGGTGTTCAGCGATCAGTGGGGGACTCCCGAGTTTTATGCCTATCTGGACCATTACAAGGAAGTGGAGTCTTCCCCGGCATACCAGTCTCTGCTGCAGCATCTGAGAAAAATGCAGTCTGCAACGGATGTGAACTGCATTTACCTGACCATCGTGGACGGGCCGACGAATTCCGTGATCTATCTGGTGGATGCGGCGCTTGAGGATGCCTGCTCTCCCGGCTGCATGGATCCGCTCTACGAAGTCAACAATCGCGTGAAGGAGCATCCGGAAGTCGGCTTCCCGGCCTATATTACCCTGACGCAGGAGTATGGCTGGCTGGTTACGGCGGGTTCTCCGGTTTTTGCGGAGGACGGCACGGTCATCTGTTACGCTGCCGCGGATATTTCCATGGAAGCGATCCGCGCGCAGCAGAAGCAGAGCATTTACCTGATTCTGGGGTGCATGGTGGGCCTGACGGTGCTGACCTGCATCGCGGCGATTGTCTACGTCAACCACTCCATTATCCGGCCGGTGAACATGCTGTCAAGGGCAGCGGCCAAGTACGGCCAGGATCAGGGCAAGGACAACCAGGTTTCCTTCGAAAAACTGGACATCCACACAGGAGACGAACTGGAAAGCCTGAGAAACTCCATGATCCAGATGGAGAAGGATATAGATTCCTATATCCAGAACCTGTTTGAAACCCGGGAACAGCTCTCCTCCACCCGTCAGCGCGCTGAAATGATGAATGAACTGGCGCATACGGATGCGCTGACAGGCCTGCAGAACAAGCTGGCCTATGATGCGGATATCCGTATGCTGGATGTTCGGATTCGGGAGGGCGGCAGGAATATCGGCATCGCGATGGTGGACCTGAACTTCCTCAAGATGATCAATGACCAGTACGGGCATGACAAGGGAGACGTGGCCATTGTCATTCTGAGCTGTCTCATCCGTGACGTGTTTGCCGGTTCCGTGACCTACCGGGTCGGCGGAGATGAGTTTGTCGTGATTCTGGGAGAGGAAGACTGCCGGAACATCGAGGAGCGGGTGAGCGAATTCAACCGCAGGGTGAAGGAGCGCGGCGAGAACATGTCTCTTCAGCCATGGGAACGGATTTCCGCGGCAATTGGCTATGCCCTGTATGACGAGACGAAGGACAGCACGGCGGAGGACATTTTCCGGCGGGCCGACAATGCCATGTACAGCAGCAAGGGCAAGATGAAAGCCCTGCGGCGGGGCTGAGAAACCAGGCGGGTCTGTTTTTGATGCGGGATGCGTCGGAAACAGGCCCGCTTTTTCTGTCGGTGAAGGCAGGCCGGGGCGGAAGAGAAGCAATTGCAATGGGTAAACAGAAAGCTTATAATATCCGCTGAAATCATCGGGAACCTCCGGGTCTTTGTCCGGACACCCGAGTAAGGAGATGAAGCATGGAAAAGAGATGGTGGCAAAGCAGCGTGGTCTATCAGATCTATCCCAGAAGCTTTCAGGACAGCAACGGGGACGGGATCGGAGATCTGAAGGGCATTACCCGTCGGCTTCCCTATATCCGGGAACTGGGGGCGGATACCATCTGGCTGTCGCCGGTGTACCGTTCGCCCAATGACGATAATGGGTATGACATCAGCGACTATCAGGAGATCATGGAAGAATTCGGCACCATGCAGGATTTTGACGAGATGCTTTCCCGTGCCCATGAGCTGGGGCTGAAGATCGTCATGGACCTGGTGGTCAACCATACCTCTGATGAACACCGCTGGTTTGTCGAGTCCAGATCCTCCCGGGACAACCCGTACAGGGACTATTACATCTGGCGGGAAGGCAGGGGGGAGGGGGCTCCCAACAACTGGGGCTCCTGCTTCGGCGGCAGCGCCTGGGAGCTGGACGATCAGACAGGCATGTATTATCTGCACCTGTTCTCCCGCAGACAGCCCGACCTGAACTGGGACAATCCCCGGGTCAGGGATGAGGTGTTCGACATGATGGACTGGTGGCTGAAAAAGGGGATCGACGGTTTCAGGATGGACGTCATCAGTCTGATCTCCAAGCCGGAGGGTCTGCCGGACGGCGAACCCGGGCCTACGGGCTACGCACCTTTCAGCCTGGTGGCCAACGGGCCCCATGAACATGAGTATCTGAGGGAAATGAACCGTCGCGTGCTCTCCCGCTATGATCTGCTGACGGTGGGCGAGTGCGCGGGAGTGACCCTGGAGGAAGCCCGCAGCTACGCGAACCTGGACGGCAGCGAGCTGAGCATGGTGTTCCAGTTTGATCACATGAGCGCGGATTTCGATCCGGAGCTGGGACGATATGCGCCTCCTTGTAAAAATATCCCGTTGCTCAAGAGCATCCTGAGCCGCTGGCAGAAGGAGCTGGATGGCATCGCCTGGAACAGCCTGTACTGGGACAACCACGACCAGCCCAGAGTGGTCTCCCGCTATGGCAGCGAGGACCCCCGTACCCGGGAACTGTCCGCCAAGATGCTGGCCACCTGTCTGCACATGATGCAGGGCACCCCCTACATCTACCAGGGGGAGGAGCTCGGGATGACCAATTTCCCGTGGACCTCGATCGATCAGATGAATGACATTGAGTCCCTGGGAAATTTCCGGGATCTGCAGGCGAAAGGAATCATGAATGAGGCGGAGGGACTGAAGATGCTCCGCCAGCGCAGCCGCGACAATGCAAGGACTCCCATGCAGTGGGAGAATGCTCCTCATGGCGGCTTCACCACGGGGACGCCCTGGCTTCCCGTCAATCCAAATTACACGGAAATCAACGCACAGGAGCAGATGCAGCGGCAGGATTCCGTCTTCCATTATTACAGGAAGCTGATCGCCCTGCGCAAGGAGATGGACCTGATCGTCTACGGCCACTATGAGCTGCTGGAGGCGGACCATCCGGATCTGTTTGTCTATACCCGCACGCTGGGTCAGGAAAGCATGCTGGTGGTGTGCAACTTCTCGGAATCCGAGATCACCTGGATGATCCCGAAGGAATTCGGGTCTGCCTGGCTGCTGATCGGCAACTATCCGGATGCTCCCCAGAAGGATACGGTCCGGCCATGGGAGGCCTTTGTGCTTCACAGGCCCGCGCCGGCAAAGAAGAGGTGACCGCGCACGAAATCAGTCCCGCCTTCGGTGTGGGCGGGTGACGGTTTGACAGGACCGGCGCACTGAAAACCGGCGGGATCCTGAGGCTTCTGAAGCATTCAGTGAACGCAGCCGTCAACTTATCGGTTTTGATGCCTGGCAGTCTCCCGGTGCCGGAGATGGCAGCTGCGATATGGTGTGTACAGGGGCCATTGCAGACATGGTGCAATGAAGGCCATCCTTTCTCTGGCGATGATCTGACCCGGATTTGATGATCGCCGGATGTTCAGGCCGTTTGCCTGTGGAGATGCAGGGCGGTCCGTCCCTGGAAATCTGCCGGTCAGGGATCCGCAACCGGTCCTCTGTCAGCGCGCCGGTGTGACCCTGAAGCAGTTCTGGAGGTTCATTGATCTGTACGGCATCCGGCCATGGGACGACATGTATCTGGCTCTGCGGAACCGGATTCTGGCCCGGCAAGCGACAAAACCGTTCCCGCCGGCGTCTTTTCTGCGAAAAAAAACAGCAGCCAGAAACCGGGATTGATCCGACGGTTTCTGGCTGCTGCTGCTTCTGCAGTGCTCTGAAGGACAGACGGGAGCCATGACTGGAAGAAAAGGCGGCAGGAATGAAAAGAAGGGCCAAAGAAGGACCTGCGCACGTGCCCGGACACCGGAAGAGGGCAGAGGCGGGAACCGGTCCGCAGGGAAAGCGCTGCCAGCCGCGCCGGGGATGTTCGGCACTCAGATTTCAAACGTGACAAAACAGGGATCGGGCTCAAGGCAGGCCTCACAGAACATGCGGATTTTCTTGTCGTTTTCGACAGCGGGACGCTCAAGGGGATCGTTGAGGATCAGACGCAGGGGAATGGCGGAGATGCCGATGCACTGCGCCAGACGGATAAATGCCCGATGCCCCCCGCTGCCGCCCTGGCAGGCAAAGCTGCCCAGACGCAGGTGCGCAAGCGCCTCGCGATGGGCAAGGACGAAGGTGCGTAGGGGAGAGGCCGCATAGCCGGCCCAGACGGGAAAGCCGAGGATCACCAGATCATAGGCTTCAGGATCAAACGTATAGGGCTTCAGGGCAGGGGTCTCCTGTCTCATGACACTCTGGCCGCCGCGCCAGAATTTCTTGAGGCCCCGTTTCGGAAAGTCTTCCACGGTTTCCAGGAGAATCAGGTCAGCCTGCATGATTTCGGCAATCCTGGAGGCGGCAAAGGCGGTGTTCCCGCCAAGGGAATAGTACACAACAGCAGTTCGCATGGATCTCCTTCTTTCTGATGGTTTTGGGAACTGACATTCTCCGCGGGCGGCATGTCCGCGGAGAGAAAACAGGAGGGAAAAAGAATGGAAGAAACCTCAATTGCCTTTACAAACACGTATACGCCGGTGAAAGAGCATTTTGTCCAGTCGTTCCGATGCCGGATATTTGGCAGAAACGGACTTCAAGCAAAAATCATGGGGGGCATCCTGGCCGCACTTGTCCTGATGCTCATCGGGGTCAACCTGCTGGCGGAAGGAAAGCCTTTTTCCCAGAAGAACGGGGACATCATGCTTCTGATCGCCGGCGTGGGCATTCTGCTGGCTGGCGCGTATGTGCTGATGCCGGAGCGGGTTGCCAGTGCGGTTCTTAAGAACCTGAAACGCCCGGATGGCAGCATCCCCGCCTTTACTCTGAAATTCCACAGACACGGGATTGCCTTCACCGACCCTGTGAAAAAGGATGCGGAATCTCTTTTTCTCTACAAGGATTTTACCGCCTGTACGGAGAGCCGAGACCTGTTTGTGCTTCGCTACAAGAACGGTCAGATGATGCTGGTGGTGAAGGATGCCCTTGATCCCGGGAATGTGGACGCTTTCAGAAATTATATCTCGGAAATGTGCCCCGGAGCAAAGAAATCCTTTCAGAAGGTGTGAATTCTCCGGAAAACCGGGACCGAGGGCCCGAAGGAGGAGAGCCGGAACAGTGTGAGGCGGGCTGATGACGGGCGGAGATGCATTTCTTCCCCCCCGCCGTAGCGCACAACGAGAAAAGCCATCCGGCGGTGCCGGATGGCGGAAGATGCACAGGCTCAGAAGCTGGAGATACCGTGGCTGTTCACCAGCGCATCCAGCTTGATGCCGGCTTTGCACATGGGGCAGTCGTGAGAGGCGTAGCTCTTGTAGTCATCCAGGTCATTTTTGTGGTAAATGCTGATCACATCGAAGCCTTCGCAGGTGTCGATGCAGCTGAAGACGGAACATACTCCGACAGGAATACCGCTGTAGTACCGGATTGCCTCAATGGCAGCTGCGGCGGTGTAGCCGGTGGACAGGGAGGCGGCCAGTACCAGGACATGTTTGCCCACGATCATGGGAGCGGTATTGTCGCGGAAGATCAGCTGGCTGCCGGAGGTGTGCTCCGGTGTTGCGACATAAATGGTACGGTGCGCATTCATGTTCATATAACCGGCCTTGGTCAGCTCGCTGGCCATGCAGGCGCCGATGACTTCCGTTCCATCCAGGCACAGGATCGTGTCAATGATGGTAGAAGTGTTGGACTTCTTACACAGGTAGGAAGCGGCGGCGCGGGCTTCAGAAAGGCGGTGCTTGGTCATGGTCACATCGATATAGTAATTGAGGTGGCTGTGACTTGTGGCAAAATGTCCCTTTGCCAGGCGAAGGGGAACGTTTCCCAGTCGGTGGGGATGCTGCATGAGATTAATGGCCATAAGAAACCCTCCTGAATGCAAAAGTGTCGCCACTGTTTCTGTTGTTTGAAAAAGCGTCAACCTGTCTGTAATTATGACAGGATTTTTCGCGATGTCAAGCTGAAGCGTCCGATCTTTGGACGATCCGCTCCCGGCAGGAAAGACAGGCGCGGAGGCAGAGAGCCCCGGGATCCGGGAGGGACTTTTTTATTGCGGACTCTCTGGTCAGGATCCCGGGAAAGCTCTGGAATCCGGGCATCCTGAATGAAAAAAACTGAAGTACGGGAAGAGGCCCGCGAAAGGAAGAGGATTCCGACGCCTTTCGGAGATCCCCGGACGCAAGGGGAGTTGGAAGAACATCATCCCGGTACTGGAGGAGAAACGGGAAAAGGAGGAGCATGAAACATGAAATACTGGAAAGAAACCGGTATAGGACTTGTGGTGCTGTGGCTGGTGGCCGTTATTCTGTGCACGTCAGCATTGGCCGAAAAGGCGGCATCCGGCAGGCTGACGCTTGAAGACCTTGAAAAACTCGGGGTTTCGGGGGACAAGATCACGATGGAGGATGGGCACATCACCTTTGTCGACGGGGCCTGTACAAGGGAACGTCTGACAGGGATGGAAGATGCGGCCAGGGTGGTGGCGTCCATGACCGGCCTGCTGGGCGCGGATGAGCGTACGGCTTTTGAACCCTGGCGGGTGCTGACGGACAACCGCGGCAACACGTATTATGTCTTCCAGCAAATGTATGCGGACACCACCGTCTCCGGAGGCGCGGTGAAGGTCGTTGCGGACTCAGGGGGAGAAATGATAGCCCTTATCAGCAGCGTGGAAGCCAAGCTTCCGGACGTGAAGGAAGCGTCGGGAATCGATGCCGGGATGGCGCAGGACAAGGTGCTTTCCCATGCGCTGGAGGTGGACGGAACGAAATTGACGGTCATCGAGGAACTGACCCAGAAGGTGGTGCTCCCGCTGACGCTGTCCATCAGTGACGAGGAGGCCCTGCCGGAAAGCCGGTTTGTATGGATGGTGTATACCGACAATCAGACTGCCAGCGGCGGGGAGAGCCTGCCGTACCTGGCACACTATGTCGACATGGACGGAAATTACCTGTACAGTCTTCCGACCATCCGTCCGGGGGATGAGGTGGGAAAGAAAGGATTTGACTCCGTCTATGTCTTTGAATTCATGGAGCCGGCGGAGTACACCGGGAAGGTGAAAAAACCGGACGGAACCGAGGCGGAGGTGACCGTCACACTGATGCGGGACCGCCGAACGGGCATGTACTACATGGGAAATATTGAACGCCGCATCGTGGTGGCGGATTGCTACGATTTCCTGTACGAAGACGGGCGGGTCGTGCTTGAATCCAGCAGGACCAACAGCGACTGGGATCCTGTCGCCCTCATGTCCCTCTATAATTACTGCAGGGCATGGGACAACTACAAGGCGATCGGCTGGAGCGGCGGAGACGGGGAAAATACCCCCATCATGATTCTCAACAATTTCTGCGATGAAGAGAAAAATCCCGTGGATAACGCCTGTTACATCGGAAAGTATCTGGGATGGCAGCTTTTCGGAGCCAGCAGCGCCAATCAGTATTCCCATGCGCTGGATATTGTCGCCCATGAGTTTACCCACTGTGTCACCGATTCGGTGATGACCTTCAATGCCTATATGAACGATTACGGCGCCATCAATGAGGCGATGAGCGACATTCAGGGGAATCTCTGCGAAATGATCCTGAAGGATACGAAGGACAAGACATGGCTGGTGGGAGAGAACAGTGGCGAAGCCGTGCGCAGCATGAGCGACCCGCATCTGTTCTCCCAGCCGGAGTACGCCTGGGACCTGTTTTACAAGCCTCCGGTGAACATCCCGACACCCATGAATGACCAGGGCGGTGTGCATGGCAATTCCTCACTGCTCAATCTGGTGGCCTACCGCCTGTGCACAGAAGGGGGCATGCCGCTGGAGGCAGCCAGGGAATACTGGTTTGCCGTGGACTGTGCCATGGTGCCGGGTACGGATTATCTCCAGATGACAAGACTGCTTCCATGGGTGCTTGAAAACATGCAGATGGGCAAATACCGGAAGACCCTGGAGAAAGCGATTGAGGAAACCCGGATGGGGCAGAAAGAAAGGCCTCAAACACTGGGAGAACAGCATGCCATGCTGACCATGACGCTTCCCGAGGGAGAACTCTTCAGTGACGGCAACTGGGGACTGCATATCCTGACCATCGATATGGAAAAACTGAAAGAATATGTCAGCGGGTGGTTTGCGGAGGAATTGCCCCCGGAGGAAGAGGACTTCCAGCTGGAGGATCTGGGCGGCATCAGCGTTTTTGATTTCATCGGTGCTGTCTTTGAGGCGATCGGCGAGACGGATGAAGAAGAGATCGGGGATACTGAACCTGAAAGCGAACCTGCACCGATGGACATGGAGGAGAACCTTGAATTCCAGAGAATCTTCGCGGAGATCGTCTTTGAGGATCTGGGCGCCGCCGGACAGGATGGCAGGACGATCCAGATGGTCTGTCGTCCCGGACGTACGATACCGGTTCTGTTCCATATGACTTTTGAAGGGATGAGCGAGGAACCCCAGGAGGAGGCTTTTGCGGTCTTCTTCAACGGTCACTGGCATGACTTCACGCAGCTGTACAGCTTCCTGATGGAGATGGCGGAAGAGGAGGACGAAGGAGAAGGGAACGAAGAGAAAAAGGAGAACGGGGAAGAACTCGACCTGTTCGGACTGCTGGAGGAACTGGGAAAACTGCCGATGATGAAGGAACTCGGCCGTGAAATGCTGCAGATCCTGAGGGAAACCGACAACCTGAGTCAGGCGGCGGAGCGCATCCTCTTTGAGATCAGGACGGACGCGGTCAACGTCGTGCCCGCTGACGGACTTGAGAATATCCGGCCGCTTGAGCGCCCCGAAACGACGCCGGAAGAAGAGACAAAAGCCGCCTGAGAATAGAGAGGAAAACCGACGTTCCTTCGGCGGCTATGTGCCGAAGAGGGGACTCCCTTCCTGAAAAAAGCCATACATGACAACGGCCCGCCTGCATCTGAGGAGCAGGCGGGCCGAATTTGGCCGGATTCAGGAAGTCAGCGGACTGCGGGAATCTGGTACTGATGTTTATTTGTTCCGGGTCAGACCTTCAAAGCTGTAGGTGGCTTCAACGATGATTTCCGGAGTATCGGTGACGATCTCCTTGTACTCCGCGCCGGTATACTGGCCCATTCCGCCGATATTGTAGATCTTGGTCATATCCCATCCGCGGGCGTTGAGCAGCTTCATCAGGTTGTTGACGCGACCGCCGCCCTGGCACATCAGGAAAATCACCTTGTTCTTCGGGAAGAGCGCCTCCAGGATTTCATCCGACTCCTTGTATACCGGGATCGGATCCTCAACAGTGCCGCCGTAGAGCTGCGGCAGGGATTCATCCGTGGCCGCATCCGCATTGAAGATCAGGGCAAAATACGGAATGCACTCGAAATTGCGCAGATGCTTCTTGGCGTAGTCTGCATAGTCCCGAACGTCGATATACTTGACGTCCGTACGTCCGAGGTACTGGAGCAGGTTCTCGGGGTTGATGGCCGAGCAGGTGGGACCGAAATTGCCGGGCTCGCAGAATTTTTCCTCGGTATCATCCTTGTTGGCCTTGTACTTTCTGGTGGTGTCCACGGGATAGGGCAGCTCAGCAGCCTCGCCGGCAAGCGTTACGGCCGCGGCAGCTTCCGCACTCTTGCGCTGATCCTCAAAAGCCGCGCGCAGGGTCTGGGAAGTGGCATCTCCGTCAAAGAAGGAATCGGTGGCATGGTAGGCATAGATGGCCTGAAGCATGCGCAGAATGTTGTTGGCCGACACGGTGGCGCCGGTTTTGGCGTCGATTCCGGCAATGTCGTCCACAGTGACGGAATTCATGATATCCGCATAGGTTTTGCCGATATATACGGGGATCTGTTCTCCCTTGACGGTTTCATAAGTCGCTTCAGGTGAAGTGGGCGGCGGGTTGCTGTCGCCCCAGAATCCGCCCAGATAATGGCCGGTGGAGTCCAGGTCGAAGCTGAGAGTGCGGACTTCCGAATCCTCAATCTTGCCGCTGGAGGGCAGTGACAGTTCGACATAGGCCGTAGACCACAGGTTCACATCCGCGCTGCGGCAGGTGCAGGACAGGAAGACCACCTGATACTTGATGTAGTTTCTGGCAACATACTTGAAGGGGACAAACGCATAGAACAGGTCCTCTTCCTTGGGCCCGTCAATATGGTTGAAGGGGATGACTGCCACCTGGTTTCCCTTGGTTCCTTCGCCCAGTTTGGCTGAGCTGTTGAGGAAGCTGTTTACCTGACCGAGGGAAAGGTCCTCAGCCATGGCGACAGGAAGGATAACCAGCAGGCACAGGAGCAACGCAAAGATTCTTTTTGACATAATCTCTCCTCCTTGAAAACAGATCCGGCCGGGTTCATTTTACGGGAGAACACAGGGACTGTCAATGTAATCACACCTTTGGCGCGATATTTGGAGATCCCGGGAGTGCGGGGGCAGCCCGAGTGCGCGCCGGTTCATCAGATGGGGCGGTGTTTTCTGAACATGTCCTCACGGAAAGGCGAAGTCCTTGTCACATGGGAAAACACTTTCACTGATGCGGCGGGACCGGATGTCCGGCTGATAAAGAAACCCGGAGCATTTGGACGCTGCGGGCCAGCATCCAAATTATCAATTATATTGACAACAGGTGATAAGTCCTGTTATAGTCTGAATAAGTCCTAGGAATATATGCATACATTCCCGAAAGACGTCAGGAAAGGAAGGAGAACACCTATGAAGAAGCTGCTGAGTCTGGCAATGGTGCTGATCCTTGTGCTGAGCGCAACCTTTGCAGTGTCGGAAGAGCAGAAACCGCTGTTTACCGCCGGCACGTATGAGGCTGAAGCTCAGGGCTTCGGAGGACCGGTACATGTCACCATCACCGTCACCGACAATGAAATCAAGGAAGTCGCCATCACCGGAGAGAGCGAAACCCCGGCGCTTGGCGGCGTGGCAGTGTCCACAATGGGCGATCTGATTGAGGAAGCCCGTACTCCCAACGTGGATGGCGTATCCGGTGCCACCGTCACCAGTACCGCCATTATCACTGCGGCCACCGAAGCGCTCGTCGCTGCAGGCGCGGATGTCGCCAAACTGGATGAGGTGAGACTGGATGCCAATAAGGCCGAGGTCGCCAAGGAAGACCGTGAGATCGAAACCCAGATGGTGATCGTGGGTGCCGGCGGAGCCGGCATGACCGCGGCCATTATGGCCAAGCAGGCAGGCATCGACTTTGTGATTCTGGAGAAGATGCCCTATGTGGGCGGCAACACCACCAAGGCTACCGGCGGCATGAACGCTGCGGAAACCCATTATCAGAAGGAACAGGGCATTGAGGATTCCGTGGAGCTGTTTGTTGAGGATACCATGAAAGGCGGCCACGACATCAATGACCGTGCCCTGGTTGAGACCCTGGCGAAGAATTCCGCCGGTGCCATCGAGTGGCTGGATTCCATCGGAGCTGAACTCCCCAAGATTTCCTTCTCCGGCGGCGCCTCCACCAACCGCATCCATGCCCCTGCTGACGGAAGTGCGGTGGGCAACTATCTGGTGGACAAGTACTCTGCCAAGCTCGAGGAAATGGGTGTGAAGGTCATGCTGAACACCAAGGCCACCGAACTGGTCATGGAAGACGGCAAGGTCGCCGCTGTGAAGGCGGAAAGCGCGGATGCCAACTACACCATCCGCTGCAAGGCCGTGATCCTGGCATCCGGAGGTTTCGGCGCCAACCTGGAGATGATCGCCGGATACCGGCCTGACCTGCAGGGCACCGTCACCACCAACGCGCCTGGTGCTACTGGCGATGGTATCCTGATGGCCCAGAATGTCGGTGCCGCCGTGGTGGATATCGAGCAGATCCAGCTCCATCCCACCGTTGAGCAGACCACTTCCATGCTGATCACCGAATCCGTCCGCGGTGACGGCGCAATCCTTGTCAACCAGAGCGGCAAGCGCTTCACCAATGAACTGCTCACCCGTGATGCGGTTTCCGCCGCCGAGCTGGCTCAGGAAGGCTGCTATGCCTACATCATCTTCGACCAGCACCTGCGTGACAACCTGAAAGCTATCGAAAAGTACGTGACCAACGGCCTGACCGTGCAGGCGGACACCATCGAAGGACTGGCTGAGATCCTGAACATCGATCCCGCCGTGCTGGCCAAGACCCTGGCTGACTGGAACGCCGCCGTGGCTGCCCAGAAGGACGAGGAATTCGGCCGGACCACCGGCATGGGCAACGATCTGAGTACGGCTCCCTACTATGCCATCAAGATCGCTCCCGGTATTCATCACACCATGGGTGGCGTGAAGATCAACACCAACGCTGAAGTGATCAACACCGAAGGCAATGTGATCCCCGGCCTGTTCGCTGCAGGCGAGGTCACCGGCGGCGTGCATGGCGGCAACCGCCTGGGCGGCAACGCCGTGGCTGATATCGTCATCTTTGGCCGTATCGCGGCGGAGAACGCCATCAATTACCTCGGCAAATAAGCAATACGAATCAACGTTCACTGAACCAGTACAGACAGGCTGGCCTGAAATCTTCAGGCCAGCCTGTTTTTCGGTGTGCCGGAAACGGTGAGGTTCCTTCCGGTGAAAGTTTGCCCTTTAGGCATCTGCAGCCGGACCGAGGGAGCATTATGGGGGTAAGCAAGACTGCGACTCCGGAGGACCGGGGAAGGCAGGGAAGCTGATACCACGTATTTCCGGGATAAGGGGTCACTCCCCGTTCAGAGAGTCAAAAAGATCTGCATCCATGTCCAGAATCTGATCAAAGTCCAGTGTGACATGCAGACGGGCAGGCCCCCGGGTCTTCTCCAGTTCCACCTGACGGCGGACCGGATCGATCCGTCGGATGCGTTCCGTGACGGTCTGGTAGGAGCCTCCTGCTTTCAAGGGATCCGGAACAAAATGGGTGATGGTTACCCGGGGATGCGTTCCCCTGCCGAGGGCCTCTGCAAGGAGACGGAATTTCTGATTGAGGACTTCCAGGTCCGATTCGCCGGGCTCGATCTTTGCATCAGTCAGCCGGGCCTCTTCGCCCACCATCTCATCATAGCCCGCCAGTGCGGCAAAGGGGGCAAACTGGGCTGCCCGATCGTAGAGGGACATGCGGGGATGGGTACGTGAGACGGGATGGGGAAGATGGAGAATGTCTGCATAGACGATCCTGGGATCCTGGGATGTTTCACGGGTCATGGGGACCTCCTTTGACAGGTCTCAAGGGGAAAGGTTACTCGCCGGAGCGATGGCCGCCGATCTGGCTGTTCCGCAAAATGGCGGTGCCGCCTTCTTCGAGATTCATTCCCTTGAGCACCGCGTTTTTGCCGTATTTGGCCTGCAGCATCAGCGTCGTCTTCTGAATCCGGCGCTCCCGGTTCTCGGCTTCCCTGTGGGCCTGCTGTTCCTGCTCCAGGGCGTCATAGTCGGTAAACATGTCCATCTGCTGCGGAACCTGAGCGGGAATCTCTGATTCGCGGATCAGACCTGCAGCGACGATATAGATCCGGCGCACAAGCAGGTCCGGATCCATGATCTGGTCGTACAGGCGCATCATGACCTCCATGATGGCGCGTGTGGAACTGGTGTAGCGGTCCAGGTTTCCGGTGGCATGGGCATGCCGGGGAACGGGACGTCCGTAGTAATCCTGGGTGATTACGCCGGTATAGGGACGCCCGGTACTGGCCACGTGGAAGACGGAATCCCGGAGGGTGCGCCCCTTGTAGACCTGAATCAGGCTGTCCTTGTCGTAGCAAAGGGTGAGGACCACCTGCCGGGTGACCAGTCCCTTTCGGACCAGATCCAGCACCAGCTGCTCCGTCATCTCCCGGACGATGAGCCGGGCCTTGACGGCGTTGTAGGGCTCGGAGAGCACCTGGCCGGAAGACAGGCTGCTGTGCTCCGGACGGTACTGATGGATGATATCGATGGTGACGTTTTCCCAGCCCCAGGCATGATCGATGAGCAGTTCGGCATTGATTCCCAGGGCGTGGTACAGGGCATCCTCGTTTTGCAGGCTCAGACGGGCCACGTCTCCCATGGTCAGACAACCCAGGGACGCCAGACGGCGGGCGATGCCGTGGCCCACCCGCCAGAAATCCGTGATGGGCTGGTGGCACCAGAGCTGTTCCCGGTAGGACTGCTCCGTCAGCTCCGCGATGCGCACACCATTCTCGTCTGCAGGGACATGCTTGGCGACGATGTCCATGGCCACCTTGGCCAGATAGAGATTGGTTCCGATGCCGGCGGTTGCGGTGATGCCGGTGGTGTAGAGCACCTCCCGGATCATGGTCATGGCCAGTTGACGGGCTGACAGGGCATAGGTTTTCAGGTAGGGAGTCACATCCATGAAGCACTCGTCGATGCTGTAGACGTGGATGTCTTCCGGGCTGATGTATTTCATGTAAATGGAAAAAACCCGGGTGCTGATCTTCTCGTAGAGCTTCATGCGGGGCGGGGCCACGATGTAGGAGACTTCAAGGGAGGGGTCGGCAGCCAGTGCGGGGGCATCAAAGGAGGAGGAGACAAAGCGGTACTGCCCGTCTTCGCCCTTCTGCAGCGCGCCGGAGCGGATGGCATGGCGCAGACGCTGCGTATTGACGTCCCGGACCCGCTGGACCACCTCGAACAGACGGGCCCGACCGGAGATGCCCAGCGCTTTGAGGGAGGGAGAAACGGCCAGACAGATGGTCTTTTCCGTACGCGAGGAATCGGCGACGACCAGATGCGTGGTCAGGGGATCAAGCTTGCGGTCGGCGCATTCCACGGAGGCATAGAAAGATTTGAGGTCGATGGCAATATAGGTGCGCTCCACACCGTACACTCCTTTCCCGGATAACTATCGGCCTGCCGGACGCAGACTTTCCACGAACCACCGGCCGAAGCGGCTGGCAAAACGGTCGCTGGTCCGTTCAAAGAACAGGTGCTTTTCCGTTCCCTGGATAATCACGGTGTAGCAGTCCCCGGGAAGCCCGTGTTCCACGGAGGATGCGGGGCGAAAATCCTTGACGGCATCGATGCGGAAGATGCGTCCGTCCTTCCATGTGATGGCCCGGGGCTGCATGTAGCCGGTAGCATCGAAATCGGAATTGACCTTCACGTAGGTCCGTTCAGTGATGTAGCGGTTCACGGTTCATCTGCCTCCCATCCGTACCGTCTCCGGAATTCCCGGAGTTCATCGGAATACAGTTCTTCAAGGATGCCCTGCTCCTTCTGAGTGGGATAGTCCGAATCGGAAACGGTCCCGAGGACACGGCCGCGAATGACCAGTGTATTCTGGTCATTTTTGGAAGGATAGGGCAGGTCGGGGTTGACCGAGTAAAGGGTCCGGTCCTTTGCCATACGCTTGATGACGGCACCGTCATCCGTGTCCACGATGACATCCTGGCCGGGATACGCAGAGGAAACCCTCTCAAAAAACACCTTGTCTCCATTGTGATACACCGGTTCCATGCTGTCCCCGCGGACCCGGACGATCCCGTCCGCCTTTGCGCTGAGGCTGCTGCGGCGGAGAAAGACATACTCGGGAGGCAGGTCCGGCACCTCGTCGCCCACGCCGGCGGCCACCTGTCCCGGACGCACGAAGAAGAGGGCATAGGTTTGCTTCAGGTCGGTTTCCTGGACAAGAACGCTTTCCTGTGAGATGGTGTGGAGGATCCGGGAGGCCACGTGCTGTCCGGCAGGGGAAAGACGGCGGAAATCCCCGAGGATCCGGCGCTCCGTTTCTGTGAGCTCCTGTTCCTCCGGCATGGAAAAAAGGGTGTTCAGGGGGATTTTCAGCAGACTGCACAGCTGGGGAATCAGCGCATGATCCGGCTTGCTTTTGTCATTTTCCCAGTTGATGACGGTGTTGCGGGTGACCTGCATCTGTTCTGCCACATCCCTCTGGGAAAGACCGGCCTGGCGCCGGTAGGACTTCAGTACTGCACCAAAGTACAGGACGGGCCCGGAAAAAGTGGGAATCATCTGGCGGAGCCTCCTTTTCTTCAAACAGGAACATTCGAAAACAGCACACACAATTCACAGGAATGGTCCATGGAAGATGGTCTGAAAGGAGTATAGCACAAGATTCTTGAACTTTAAATGGATTTCGGGTTAAAAATTCTACAGGTTTCAAAAAACAGATGCGGCGCAGGAAACATGAGAGGGGAAGAAGGCGGGAACCTGGATCCTTACACCAGGGAGGATCGCATGAAAGACTTCAGAGAACGCGGCCTGCATGATGAAGGGGAAGATGGTTTTGCCGGTACAAAAGGATCCTGCAGGTGAATCCGTCCGACGTTTCATCCTCGGGGGGATGTCTGGAGGGGACCGGTGCAGGAAGAGAGGGGGAAGCCCGGCAGGGAAATCCGGCAGCACCCATGCCGCAGGGAAAGCCGTGGGATTGAAGGAGGTGTTCCCCGCCCGGCGGGGAAAGAACCATGGGGGAATCTGCTGCGCAGGGCCGGATTCTGATCGGAAACCGTCCGTGGCATGACGAAAACAGACGAACCTGTCATGCATGCTGTGCCGGGAGATTTTCCTCTTGATAGAATGTGCGCATGTAACATATAATACGAAAAGTTCCATATGGATGGAAGTTTTTGAGCAGGCAATGTCGATGCAGCCTGCTCACATGCCGGATGCATGCTGAGCCGGTGGCGGGAAGAAAGGCCATGGCTGTCATGATGCTCCGCGCGGCATAACACGACCATGAGAAGAATCCGGGACCTGCGCCCGGCAGAAAGGGTGGATCAAGATGAAGCGCGCCTTGGTTGCTGTGTTGATATTGGTGCTGGTCCTGACGGCCGGTACAGGCCTGGCACAAAAGAAAAAGAAGAGGAAGAAGAAGAAAAGGGAATACAACGAGGTGACATATGCCAAGCTGAAGGCGGTGTCTGAAATGGAAGGCGGAGAAGGGCTGCCAACCAATGCTGAGCTGCGTGAACTGGATAAAATGCCTGTCAAGCAGCAGGCGGCGGTGGTTCTGGTTCGTGCGGGACAGTATAATCTGTTGGAGCTTCTGGGATTACATGTGGATATCACGCTGTACAAGGATCTTCAGCTGGTCAGGTCCAACACCGGAAGCATGATCCGGAAAGGGACTCTTCCCTTGGGAGATGACCGGGAATGGTATATTATCAATCTGACGGAAAAGGGAAAGACAGTGCTCTATGCCTTCCGAATGGTGGAAGAGGGCAAATGGCAGTGGAAAATTATCCGGGATGTGTAGTGCATTTGCCTGCAGCCAGAGCTGCAGGCATTTTTGTTTCCGCGGCAATGGGGGGAGAAGGTTT
>CACYCQ010000081.1:0-10445 GCA_902772995.1 uncultured Eubacteriales bacterium | reverse complement strand
TGCCATAGTTTTCTCTTTTTGGAGTATCTCTTTCTACAATCATTGCTGTCTGACTGACAAGATGAAATCGTATCGATAACAAGTGTCAATGTTACGTTGCCGCATTTTGATCCGGATATACCAATCGAGGACGTCCACGACGACCTTTTTTCAGCGGCTGCAGCATCGCGGATTTCGGGGGGAATGACGCCATGAGGACAGAGGACTGCGGGGAAATTCTCCAGGACCTGCAGAGCCGATCCCGGGAAAGCCGGAACGGAAAAGATTTGGGGGAAAATCTCCCCCGTGAGGTGGGGAGTATGTTATAATTCCGGCGGGGGGAGAGAATATCAGAAGGAGAGAATTGCCGTGAACAGAAAACACTTGGTTTTGACCGTTCTGATCCTTGCCCTGGTCTGCCTTCTGGTTCCCGCGCTGGCGCAGGCTGACGGGGAAACGGAAATCAAACGGATCACCATCCGCCACGAGCGCAACCTCGCGGCGTATGAAAGGCCCACCGGTCACAGCCGTTTTGTGGGCTGGGCGAAAATGAGCCATCAGTATGACGTGCTGGAACGGGTGCGCGGGCACAAGATGCTGCCCTGGTGGTACCTTATTGAACTGGAAGACGGGCAGAAGGCCTATATTCCTGAGATGTTCACCTCTCCGGTCATTGAAAACGCGGAGGAGATCGCGGTGGGCCACGTCTGGATCAATCCCCAGCAGAACCTGCTCATCCACCGCAAACCCGACTCCACCTCCGCGCGGATGGGCTGGGCGAGGAAGCAGGAGCTGTATCCCCTGCTGAGCTCCTTCAAGGAATACGGCTACTGGAAGATCGCCATGCATGACGGCACGCTGGGGTATGTGACCAGTGGAGACGCCTTCCTCTACGACCCCGTGGAGGATGCCAAACCCCGCTGGGTCTATCTCCCCGGGCGCTGCCTGATCCGGGAATGCCCGGGCGGAGAAAACAACCCCGTCCTGACCGGCATCGGCCCCGGAGAGGTGCTGCGCTGCGTATATGTCTACAACAACGACTGGTACGAGGTGGAAACCAAGCACGGCGGCTACGGATTTATCCACAGCTCGGTCTGTCAGCTGATCGAGGGCGAAAAGCCGGAGCTGACCGAATCCGGGACGCTGGCCCCTGTGCCGCAGAAAACAGAGGAGGCCACGCCAGCGGAAGCCTCCAGATGAGGCGGGGAACCCGCACAACAGACAGTCCCGGCGTCAGCATGTCCGTGCAGCTGCCGCCGGGCTTTGCATGCCGTCAGGGAAAAGCGCCGGCCTGGCGCCGGGAGGAAACACGGGACGCGCCGATGCCTGCCTGAAATGCCGATGCGTGCTTCGGGCGGTCCTGGGGGAGCGGCCCGGCAGGGAGCTTCCTTTATATATGGAAGGAAGTCCCCCGGGAGGGACCTGCGTCCGCTGCTTTTGCACTTCAGCGGATTTGAAATGCGCTGGTTTACGCCATGACCGGGGACAACATGAAGCGGGTTCCTGACTGCAATTGGAGAGCTGCTGATTCGGGGAACAGTGCGGACGCAGAAAGCGCCTCAGGCGGTACAGGAGATTTCCCGCCCTGCGCAGCCAGGGGAATGGGATCCGCCGATGGGTCTGTGCCGGGATTCACTGAGCGTCGCGGGCCTGGCCGGGGACATCAGGCCGTCCCGACAGGATGCGGCATAGAAGAATTGCGGGAACCGCGCGGCGAACTGACGCGGAAAGGAAGGAATTCCCATGGAATACACGCCGGAAGAACGGGGAAAAAGGATCATCCGGGCATGCATGGCCGAAACATCCTGCGATCCCGTCCAAATCTTTGAGCACCTGGCCAGACAGGATTTTATCCGCATGCATGGGCCGGAGCACCATATGCTGGACGGCGCCTGCCTGCTGACCGCCTTTTATAACGCCGGAGGCGGCATCGACCTTGGGGCCGCGCTGAACAGAATCATCTCAGAAGGGCAGCGGATGCCCGGGGCTGTCTGCGGGTTATGGGGCGTATGCGGGGCGGTCATGTCCATCGGTGCGGCTCTGGCGGTCATCGATCATACCGGCCCTTTATCCACGGACGATTCCTGGGGCAGCCATATGCAGTATACGTCCGCCGCCCTGAGCCGCCTTTCCCGGACCGGCGGGCCCCGCTGCTGCAAACGCGATGCGTATATCGCCATGCAAACGGCTGTCAGCTACGTGAACAACCGGTATGCCGTTCAACTCTCCTTCCATGAAATCACCTGTGATTTCTATCCGCAAAACGCCCAGTGCCTGGGAGAAAAATGCCCGTATCATCCATAAGAGAACAATCATAAAGGAGAAAGGGATTATACCATGAGCAGAAAAACCATCCTGTCGATGCCGGCGGCCTGCCTTTGGGCTGTCACCGCGGCATGCGTTCTGGGGATTTTCATCGGTTCTTTCCATGATTTTGACATCAGTGCCGCGCTGGCCAATCAGACGGAGATCGGGTCATTCTTTGCCACCTACGGTTCTTATTTCTCATATTGCCTGTATCCCGCGGCGGGAGCCTGCCTGTATGCGGGGCTGAAGAAGAAGGGCGACAGATACCGCCTGCTGGCATGGACACTGCTGATTCTGGGCTGGTTTATGGCGGTGTATTATTCCAACAGCTATAACGGAAAGGCTGTCCGCGCCCTGTTCGGATACACGGCCGGAGAATCCTCCGCCCTGCTGTCCGTGCTCAGCTGGTTATTCTGGGCGGTTCTGTACGCATGGGTGCCGTTTGCGGTGATCCGGCTGGCTGACAGCGGGAATCCGGATAAGCTGATCGCGGTCGGCGCGGCGATTCTTGTCGCAGGCATTGCCGCGGACAACGTGAATCTCTGGCTTAAACAGGTGGCCTCCCGCCCAAGGTATAAGTATCTGATCACGCTGGAGGATCCGAGGAGCGAATTCCGCAGCTGGTGGCAGATGATTCCAAACCTGGCAGGCAGCAATGACAGCTTCAAAAGCTGGCCCAGCGGCAACATGACCATTGCGAGCATGATGTTTTCATTGCCGATGCTGACCGACGTGATGAAAAAACGCAGCAGCGGAAAGAACGGGATTGCGTTTGCGCTGGCCTGCGCGTATGTCCTGATCTACGGCTACAACCGGATCCACATGACCAGTCATTTTCTGTCGGATGTCTGTTTCGGAACGCTGATCACATACCTGATTTACGCGCTCATCAGCACCGCGTTTCTGCGCGCCCATCAGGAATAGCGTCCGACCGGGGACGCATGCAGCGGCAGAAAACCGTATGACGTCAGGGCATCAGGATCGAATGAAGGCGGTGCTGGATGTGACGGTCCCCGGGAGCGGATACGGGCAGAAAAGGAAGCGGTACGGCGGTTTCTGCATAGCCGGCGCCTGTGCAGACCCGGCAGGAAAGAAGACCGGGGCACGCGGAATCACTGAGCGTGAAGCCTGCGCTGCGCCAGGAATCCCGGAAGATGCCTGAGAGACGGGTCAGACCACTGCTGAGACAGGGAAGGATGCCATTGCGGGTTAACCGGATTCCGGGTGCTGTGAATGCCTCCGGCCCCATCCCGGGACCTTTACCGGGGCGAAGGGCGTTTCTTTGTTGACAGAGGAGCCGTGACCACCTGCGTACATGATGGATCAGACCTGTTTGAACCGGCCGCCTTCATTCCGGTTCATAACGCCCGCCCGCCGGAGGGAGACCGGAAAACAAAACCGGCAGGCGGGACCGGTCTGCGGGCAGGCAGAGAGAATGATGAATGGGGCAGGGAAGCCTGGTGCCGGGGAGAGAACCTTCGCATTGACCGGCTCCGGCATTCTTTCCGCGTTAACCTGCCGAACGCCCGCATTCCGGAACTGACCGGTCCGGACCGGCTGACGGATCTTCCGAGGCTCCGCCCCCGGGAACCAAAGAGGACAGACCGGATGGAAACCGTCGGGCCCGGGGAGATTCCCGCAATGGAGCGGCTTATGGAGCTGTAGCTGCCGAACTGGCGCTGCCTGGACTTCGAGAAGCCGGCTGAGGACGATGACGCTGCTATACTGCGCGGCCGCCGTTTGTTCAGGAGCAGTCTGACCGCCCGGGACTGCGACGGCACTCCGGCTTTGAAAGCAGGCAAAGCGGTGGAGACATGGCCTGCGCGGATACCGACGCGCCGGGTCAGCCTTTTGCACTGCAGCAGGATGCGCCCGGGTCCACGGCGGCGCGGGTGAGGCCGCCTCCCGAAGCTGCATTGCCGTCCGGTCAGCGGGCTGTCGTCTGACCCGGGAGCGCGGGAATGCAGCACGGTGGTAACTATTTGGGCGGAATCAATTCCCGCCTCCTGATGAATGTGCAGGAGCGGCAGCCGCAGGCTTTGTGGATTCCGCCGGTGAACCTGCGGGCACCCGGCCAGGTGACCCGCGCCCGCGGCTTTGCAGCCGGGCGCGACAAAACGGCGGGCAGGGCGCCCTTTCCGATTGACAGGGGGAAACCCCGTGTCGTATGATTTTTCAGATCCGGGGGAAGATGCCGGCGCGCCCTGCGCGGAAGCGGACCCCCCGACACAACAAGAATCAGGAGAAAGTGCATGCTGGAACTCAAACAGATTCGCTATGAAGTCAACGACGAGACGGGCCATGCCGAGATCCTCAGGGAAATCAGCTTCCGGATCGATGCGGGAAAGTTCGTGGTCATCACCGGCCCCAACGGCGGAGGAAAGTCCACCATCGCCAGGACGATCGCCGGAGTCCTGCGGCCCACCTCGGGTCAGATCCTTTTTGACGGCCGGGACATTACCGGCCTGAGCATCACCGAACGGGCGCGGCTGGGCATCAGCTATGCCCTGCAGCAGCCGGTGCGCTTCAAGGGCATCCAGGTCATCGATCTGCTCCGTATCGCCGCGGGCCGCAGGCTGTCCTTCGCGGAGAGCTGTGAATACCTTTCCCGGGTGGGCCTGTGCGCCCGGGAGTACATCAGCAGGGAAATCAACGCCAGCCTCTCCGGCGGCGAGCTCAAGCGCATCGAGATCGCCACCATCCTGGCCAGGGGCACGCGGCTGTCGGTGTTCGACGAGCCGGAGGCCGGCATCGACCTGTGGAGCTTCCAGAGCCTGATCCGGGTCTTTGAGCAGATGCGCAAATCCATTGAAGGCAGCTCCATACTGGTCATCTCCCATCAGGAGCGGATCCTGGAGATCGCCGACGAGATCATCGTGGTGGCCGACGGGACCATTTCCCAGCACGGGCCCCGGGAGCAGATCCTGCCGGGCCTCATCGGCACATCATCCGCTGTGAGCAGCTGTGACAGGCTGCAGGAAAGGGGCTGAGCGACATGGATCCGATTCAGAAGCGCATTCTCGAGGAAGTGGCGGACCTGCACGGGGTGCCGGAGGGCGCCTACAACATCCGCGCCAACGGCGAGAGCACGGGGCGCCGCTCCACGGCCAACATCGAGATCACCAGCAAGACGGAGGGCAGCGGCATCGATATCCGCATCCGCAGCGGCACCCGCAACGAGAGCGTGCACATCCCGGTGGTGCTCAGCCAGTCCGGGCTCCGGGAGGTCGTCTATAATGACTTTTACATCGGCGAGAACTGCGACGTGGTGATCGTGGCGGGCTGCGGCATCCACAACTGCGGCACCCAGGACTCGGAGCATGACGGCATCCACCGCTTCTATGTGGGGGAGGGCTCGAAGGTCCGGTACGTGGAGAAGCATTACGGCGAGGGGGACGGGACAGGCAAGCGCATCCTCAACCCCGGCACCGAGGTGTACATGGAGAAAAACAGCACCATGGAGATGGAAATGGTGCAGATCCGGGGCGTGGACTCCACGCAGCGCACGACCACCGCGCAGCTGGCGGAGGGCGCGCGCCTGGTGGTGAAGGATCGCCTGATGACCCATGGCGGGCAGAGCGCGGTGAGCGTCTACCGGGTGGACCTCAACGGAGAGGGGTCCAGCGCGGACGTGGTCTCCCGCTCGGTGGCCAGGGACAGGTCCTATCAGAAATTTGACGCGTGCCTCGCCGGCAATGCCGCCTGCCACGGGCACACCGAATGCGATTCCATCATCATGGACGGCGGGCGCATCCTGGCGGTCCCCTCTCTGGAGGCCAACTGCACGGATGCGGAACTCATCCACGAGGCGGCCATCGGGAAGATCGCCGGGGAGCAGCTGATGAAGCTGATGACCCTGGGCCTGACGGAGGCCGAGGCCGAGGAACAGATTATCAACGGATTCCTGAAGTGACAGGGGCGGCGGGATGCCGGAGTGAAAGGAGAAAGTACGCATGAAATCAGATGTCGTCACCGTATACAGCAGCGGAAAGCACCTTGAGCAGGGCCTGAACCAGGTGGAGGCCGTGGCGGAATACAAGAAACTCACCAAAAGGTCCAGGCTCATCCTGCGCCTGCTGGCGGAGGAGACCCTGGGCATGATGCGCTCCATCACCGGAGAACAGAAAGGGGAATTCTGGATTGAGGATTCCCAGGGCGAGTACCAGATCCACCTGGTGGTGGATACCGTGATGGACAGCCAAAAGCGCGAGGAGCTCCTTGAAGCATCCACCAGCGGGCGCAATGAGGCGGCCAGGGGCCTGATGGGCACCCTCCGGGACCTCTTCGAGCGCAGCGCGGACCGGGACCTGGCGCCCATGACCAATCCCATGCTCATGGCGGGCATGTGCGAGACCGATTCCGCCAACCCCCTGGTGTACGAGTGGTCCATGATGCAGTGCTATGAAGAGCTGAAGGACAGCAGCGAACCCGAGAGGGCAAAGGCCTGGGACGAGCTGGAGAAATCCGTGGTGAGCCATGTGGCGGAGGAGGTCAAGGTCAGCATCCGCGGGTCACGGGTGGAAATGATCATCTACAAGCACCTTCAGTGAAGCGTCCGGCCGGAAGACCGGACATGGCCGGGCCGGCGCAGGGACATACGGACGTCCTCCGCCGGCCCGCGTGCTTTCCCGCCCGGGAGGGCCCCGGAGGGGGCGGGCGCCATTGCGCCTGTCCGGGGAGAAGGAGAACGGAAAGGGGAGAATCTGATGACGAAACACATGTCGGCGCGGGCCGTCGCGGGGCTGCTGTGCCTGCTTCTGGCGGCGGCCTGGTCCGCCTGCGCGCTGGGACAGGCGCCGGCCACCATCCTCTATTATGCCTCCGGCGCATCCGGTCTGGAAAAGAGCATCATCCGCGAACTGGACAACGTCATTGAGCTGGAGGGCGTGGAGGAGGTCAACGTCGTGGCCATGGTGGGCGGGGTGAGGTCCTGGAACGATTCCCGTCTCAGGGACGAGGGCGTGACGGTGATGCACCTGAGCGGCGGGAGCATCGGCTTTGAGGACGCCGGGGAACGCTCCATTGCGGATCCCGAGGTGCTGGCGGGCTTCCTGGTCAATGCGCTGCGCAGTTATCCGGCGGACAGGTACTATCTGGTGATGGACAACCATGGCGCCGGCAGCTTCGGCGGAATGATCAGCGACGAACTGCTCGAGGGCAGCGGTAGGGGGTCCCTGACCATGAAGGACCTGAAACAGGCCTTTTCCCTGGCGGAAAAAAAGCTGGGCTCGCTGCACTTTGACATGGTGATCTACTCCGCCTGCCTGATGGGCACGGTGGAGGCGGCCGCGGTGGCGCAGCCCTATGCGGATTATCTGCTGTGCAGCGAGGAGGTCATCCCTGTGGGGGGACTGTCGCTGCAGAGGACGGTTTACGGCGCCCTTCAGGACCCGTACGCCGCCCCCCTGGAGCTGGCCTCCCTGTGCGTCGACGGGTACCAGGAGGACACGGGGGGCTCCGCGTCCTGCGTGCTGCTTGACCTCAGGGAATTCTCCGCTTTCTCCTCCGCTCTTGATTCCGCCGTGCAGGGGATCCTCGACAGGCTGGACGATGATGCCCTGCGGGAGCTTTCCCGGGTGCGGGACAGGATGAAGGACCTGTCCCGCAAAAGCGCACAGGAGCAGATCACGTGGGACGTGGTGGACATGGCGGAGTACGTCGCCTGCATGGACGGCCTTTTCCCGGGGTCCATGGATGAGGTGGTCAGGGAAATGGGCAACATCCTCCTCCTGCGGGTCGACGGGGAGCAGAACGCCTTCGGCCTGGCCATCGGCTTTCCCGCCACGATGACGGCGGTGGGGCGCTCCGGCTACGGGGACGTCATGGACGGCTACAGCAGCGGGTGCCTCCCCGCGCTGGAGAAGTTTGCCCGCCTGATCGGCGAGTTCAAGTTCAATCCGGAGGGCGCCATCAGCAGCGCCCAGACGCAGGAGGTGACGCAGGAGGAGACCCCCGCCTCCACGGAATCGGAAATCAGGGAAATGGGGGACCGCCTCTATACCATCCAGCTGTCGCAGGAGGAGCTGGACATCTACTCCTATGCCCGCGGCACCCTGACGGCCTTCTTCGAGGATGAGTACGTGCACCTGGGCTACTGCGAGGACATGTTTGGCGATGAAAGGACCGGCCTCCTGGTGGGAACGGTGGAGGAGGAATGGCCCTGCCTGGACGGGAACTACTGCCCGGTGGACGAGGTGGAAAAGAACAGCAGCGGCATCGTCATGCAGGTCCTGGCGACCATTGACGGCGAGTTTGGCCGGCTGGAGGTGGCCTTTGAACCCAATTCAACGACCGGAAAGGTGGTCAAGGCGAACATCCCCATCGGCGACGGCGGCATGCAGAGCTGCCGGGTGGTTCCCATGCGGGAGGGCATGAAGCTCCGGCTGGCTTACCCGGTGACCGGGAACCCGGCAAACCCCACCGAGGAGACCGAGAATGTGGAGTATTACTACAGCGAGGAATTCGTCTGGAAACCCTCCCTCATGGTGGAGTACGCGCCCATGGACAAGGACTTCAATCTGCTGTTCTCCTTTTCCGTGTGGGACGTGTACGGCAGGATGATCCAGTCCTCCCCGGTTCCCGTGAAGTGGGAATAATCCCGCGGCAATGCGCCGGTACGGAACGGAAATACACACAAATATGAACAACAGGTTAAAAACTTAACAGACAGCTCCCTTCGCCACAGCCGGCGGAGGGAGCTGTTGACATCTTCAAAAAGTCAAGCTAAAATAAAGAAAAACAGGAGGCCTTCAGGCCCCGTGCACGGGAAGAGGCAGCTCCCGGCGCCGCCGCCGCCGGGGAAGAGTTGTTAACAAATTGTTAAAAAAGGCTTTACAGTTGTTCACATTTGTATTACACTATCCCCACTGATTCGAAAGGGAGAGTAATAACATGTATAAAAGGAACAGGTTCAAACGAGGCGTGGTCCTTTTTCTGATTGTCAGCATGATGGGCGCTGCGGCGGCAGCCCGCGCCGAAATCTACAGAAAGGGAGATACGGGCGCAGAGGTTTCCGCCATCCAGACCGCCCTCAAGCAGCTGAATCTCTACAGCGGCGATGTCACGGGGCATTACGGGGCCCTGACGGAAAAGGCGGTGCGGGCCTTCCAGAAGAAGTACAAACTGGATGTGGACGGCCTTGCGGGCGAGTCCACCCGGTCCAAACTCTACCAGGTGGCCGGCACCTCCGGCGTGTCGGACAGCGAGATTGCCCAGCTGGCCTCCTCCAGCAAGTCCTCTTCCGGCAAGTCCTCCTCCTCGGACGGCATGCTCAAGATGGGGGACCAGTCCGAGGATGTGCGCACGCTGCAGCAGAACCTCAAACTGCTGGGCTATTACAAGGGCAGCATCACGGGGTCCTTCGGAAAGCTGACCAAGGAGGCCGTGGCCAAGTTCCAGCGCGCCAACAAGCTGACCGCGGACGGCATTGCGGGAGGCAAGACGCTGGAGGCCGTCCGCAAGAAGGTCATGGGCTCGGGCAGCACCACCGGCGTCTCCGAGTCCGTGAGCACCTCCAGCCAGCTGATGTCCGGTTCCAAGGGGGACGATGTCAAGAGGCTGCAGAACATGCTCAAGACCCTGGGCTATTTCAGTGGCAACGCCACGGGAAATTACGGGGAGCTGACCAAGTCCGCGGTCATCGCCTTCCAGAAGTCCAAGGGACTGACCGCTGACGGCATCGCCGGCAGCAAGACCATCGCGGCCATCAACGCGGATTACAACGGGACCGGCACCTCCTCGGCCAATCTGCTCTCCAAGTCTTCCGCCAACAAGGTCATTTTTGAAAACTTCTACAACTGGCGCACGCGCTACAGCAACGGGGAATACTGCACGGTGTACGACTTCTCCACGGGACTTTCGTGGAAGCTGCGCATCATGACCAAGGACAAGCACATGGACGCCGAGCCGGCCAGCGAGGAGGACACGGCCATCATGCAGAGGGCCTTCGGGAATCAGACCACCTGGACGCCCAAGGCGGTGTGGGTGACCTTCTCCGACGGCAGGACATACATGGGCTCCACCCATGATGTGCCCCATGGGACGCAGCACCTGACCAAGAACAACTTCAAGGGGCATCTGTGCGTGCACTTCCCCCTGAACATGAAGACGGCGGAATCCATCGGAGATTATGCGGTCAGCCATCAGAAGGCCATCAATGA
>CACYCQ010000080.1:0-2014 GCA_902772995.1 uncultured Eubacteriales bacterium | reverse complement strand
TATGAAGGCGTTTTCGACAGCATCCTCCCGGATATATTTCATGTCGCAACTGGCGCTGTTCTGAATATGGCCGCTGCACCACCAGGCAGTATAGCCATTCTGCACCCTTCGTTTGAAGGGTTTCCCACAAATTCCGCAGATGATCTTTCCGCTGAATGGATAACGCTTCAAATATATGTCAGTTTCATTGTCTATGTTCTTATCCCGCCTGTTGCGCTCGATCATGGCGTTGGCAGCATCGTATTCTTCTCTGGATACAATGGGCTCATGATGGTCAGTCAGCATGTATTGATTCACTTCGCCCCGGTTTACATGACGGATGAACCGTGAATCCGTATACTTTTTCTGAAAGAGTACATCGCCCACATAACGCTCATTGGCGATCATATCCCTTAATGTCCCCGGTTGCCATGCGTTCCCCCGGACTGTCCGCAGGCCCTTGTCGTTCATCTCCCTGGCAATCCTTGTCAGTGGGACACCGGCAAGTACCTGAGCAAATATCCAGCGGACATGCTTTGCCTGTTCCTCATTAATCACAAGGTTTTTTCCATCCCAATCATAGCCGTAGGGCGGATTGGTCAGTTTATAGGTTCCATTCTGAAAACGGCGCACGACCGACCACTTATTGTTTTCCGATATGGAAATGGACTCCCCCTCTGCCATGCTGCTCATGATCGTGAGGAGGAGTTCACCTTCCATATTGCTGGTATTGATATTCTCCTTTTCAAAATATACCGGAATGTCAAGGCTCTTTAGCCGCCGTACCATTTCAAGACTGTCTGTCGTATTTCTTGCCAGGCGGCTGATGGATTTGGTGACGACAAAGTCGATCTTTCCAGCCTCGCAGTCAGCAATCAGTCTCAACAGTTCCAGTCGCTTCTCCTTCTTCGTCCCGCTGACACCTTCGTCAAAATAGATACCCACCAGTTCCCATTCGGGGTGCATTGAGATGTATTGCTCGTAGTGGGACTTCTGTGCATCCAGACTTTCAAGCTGGGCATCACTGTCTGTAGATACACGGCAATACGCAGCCACCCGGAGTTTCTTCTCCTTGTCAACTGCAGCAGCCTTTCCACCGATCTGTGTGACCTTTTTCATCATAACGCCTCCCCTCTGGTAGTATCGTATCATATCTCCAGGCAAAACCAATATCAAGGTTTTTCAGGATAACTAAACCGCCCCATTCATACAGGTCAACATTGTCTCGAACCGTGGAGCATAAGCGGAGAGGTTCAATCCAGACAGCTGATCAAACTGCCCTTTCGTAATCATACCAATCGTCAGCAGTTTGGATGCGATACGTTGTGCCCGGTAATAATCCACCTCACGCTGCAGCTCTTCCGGTTCATGAAACGATCCAATGGAAATATCTTTGAGCGCATTTTCAACCTGCTTTTGCATGATTCCCTCCATATAAAGAAAGTACCCCGGAGGTATACTCCAGGGCACTGTCGGATTTAAAGGCACTCAAGGTTTCCCCGGAGCGCGTGTCGGTCCTATCGCTTATTCCTCAATCAGCTTGCCATACTTGCCGCTGACCCAGGCATTCTGTCCCTCGTGCTCGATCATCGGCCAGCCGTTGTCGGAGGTCTCGCCGCCGTAGGGCAGCTTGTCCCCCTTGTGGGCCACCCCGATGATCTTGCCGTCGGTGTTGGGGGCGGTGCGAATGTAACAGCTGCCGCCGCTGATCAGGACAGTCCTGCCGGTCGACTTCACGTCCTCCAGCGCAGCGACCGCCTTCTCCAGAGCCGCCAGGGTCTCCTTCTCGGCCTTGCCATTCGCCTCCAGACCGGAATCCTTCTGGAAATCCCGGAGCGCCAGATCGGTACAGTCGCCGAAGTCGCCGTCACACCCCCAGGAGCCCAAATCGTAGCCCAGCTTCAGCAGCATCTCTTGCATCAGCTTCACGTCCTGCCCCTCACAGCCATACCTGATGACGCGGTCACCCACTGCGTATTCCACGGGATGGATCGTCCCTTCATACTTGCTGCCATTGGACAGCACAACGACGGTG
>CACYCQ010000079.1:0-5318 GCA_902772995.1 uncultured Eubacteriales bacterium | reverse complement strand
GTCTCATTTCCTTCCTCATACACGGCATAGTAGCAGACGGTATAGGGATAGGTGCCGTTTCTGAGGTTTTCCGTGGTGGGTTCAATGCCGTTGACGGCGATGACCTTGATGTTGTCATCCCGGTACAGCGCATTCACGTAATACAGGTACGAGTACCCGATGGCGTCATATCCCTCGGTAAAGCTGCCGACACGGCTGACAATCTCCCCCATGCCGCCGTAAATATAGTTCCCGTTTACGGTTAAGAGCGGCCGGTCTCCCATCACCAGCTCCTCCATGGCAGTCTGGCTGCCGCTCCCGTGCGGCCGCTGGCAGGCCACGATTTCGCCGCTTTCCCTGCCCACTTCCTCCCAGTCCGAGATGTACGGTTTAAATGTATAGTCATACAGATATTCTTTATATTCCATGATCTCAGTCGGGCTCTCGATCATCTGCTCCACACCGGGAACCTCATATTCATACAGTTCAGTGCCGGAGTAGATGTCCCTAATCTGCTCCGTGGTCAGGCTTTCCACCGGATTGGCCTTGTTGACCATGAAGATAAAGGCATCATAGCAGACCGGGACCATGACCGTTTTCTTGCCGGCGCCCTGAAGCGCCTTCCGTTCATCCTGATTGGGCGCCGTTCCCAGGACGAGATCAATCGGCTTTGTATCGTCCATCATGACATTCCGGGACTGGATGGCAACCATGGGGTTCGGTGCATTTTTCGTCAGGCGCTCATACGCCACCGGCGTGGTCGAAAAACTGACAAAGCCGGTCAGATCGGATTCACCAAGGTCCAGCCATTCCCTGGCAAATTCCATGGCCATGGGGACGCAGACGGTGGAACCGTCCATGCTCGGATAGGTTCCCCAGCTGCGGATGGAAAGCGAAGGATCTCCATCATACGCGGTATCCCCGCCAAGCGCAAAGGCTGACGGATCCGCGACGATTCTTTTCCAGTTGTCCGGACGGTCCAGCTGCACGTTGATCTGCGACCAGGATCCCTCTGCGCACGCCAGTGCGCAAAAAAGGCAAAGCATCAGGCATAGAACAAACTGTTTCATCATCAACTGTCACTCCTTTTCCACCAGATTCCCGTTGTCTCCATTGCCCTGTTTTCTTTTCAGCTCCGTCAGCAATTCCTTATCCACTGCGCCGCGGAGTCTTTCCGGCATTGAAAGCTGCGCCAGACTGACCATTTCGCCAAAGGCATAGGGGCCGATCTCCACGACGGTCGGCGGAATCGTCAGGCTGACAAGATTCTCCAGGCCATCCAGGGCAAATGCCCCGATTCTTTTGAGACCCATGGGCAGCGAAAGCGAGGTGAGCGGAAGTGGATCCTCACCTGTCAAATAATACGGATACGCATAGAACGCATACGCATGAATCTCCTCCGTCCCCTTCGGCACATCATAGTGCAGGCTGGCCTTCCCGTTCGGGTAACTGATCAGCGTTTTGCCATCCTTCGAGTAGAGTACACCGTCCACGCTTTTGAGCACCGGGTTCCGGCTGTCCACCTCATACCTGCCGATGGTGGACCATCTGCTGCAGTATTCAAACTCCCGGAGGGTGGACGGGAGAACAAGCGTTCCGATGTTCATATTGAAAAAGGCTGCCATTCCCTTAATGTATTCAGTTCCCTCCGGGATGACCAGTTCATCCAGCTTCAGGTATTGGAGCGCATCGTCTCCCATCAGCCGGAGCGTTGAGGGAAGCTGAACCCTCTTGATATCCGTCCATTTGCTGACCCCGTAAATTTCCGGACCTTCACTGGGATACAAATCCGCATCGACCATCCCGAATTCAGCCTTGGCACGCACCGGTCCGCCGTCTCTGTAATCAATTCCCCCCGCATCCAGCATGTCAGTAAAGGATCCGAGATATTCTATGCCCTCCTCGAAGACCAGCGTGGATCCCTCCATATGCACGGGATCCTGCCAGTCCACTGCATCTGACGGAACGAACCCGCAAGCCTTTTTTCCATCCACCGTGGTGATGACATACGTCCATTCCGTATCCTCTATATAAGAATTGTCAAACAGATAACGGTATGTCGCTTCCTTTTCAAAATTCTCCCCGAAAAAGATCCCGACAAATTCGCCCGCTTTCAGGCTGCGCAGTTTACGTTTCCCGCCGCGGGGATCATCCGTGAGCACCGTATCCCTGACAACCTTTCCCGGTCTGGAGAACAGCAGGGTAATCGAGCCGTCTTCCGGTTCCTCATAGGACCAGCGCTCATCCCACTCCTGCCATTCATAGATGTCCGGCCAGGTCACCTCAGGGGCATCCTGCGCAGTACGGATCCAGCCCATCCGCTTTTCACCTTCTGAAACCTCATATTCAATCAGCTTCCATGTCTGGTCTTTGGTTGAGGCCAGGACCAGAACACCCTCTCGCAGGCTGACGCACGCCTTGCCGTCCGCACCCCGGTAGGCCTTCTCATCCGGTGCACTATACACCGGGAGCACCGCGTCCTCAGGCATTTTTAACCCCCTTGCATCCATCCGGATCTCGGAAAGATACTTGATTGCAGAGGCGCTGGGAACAGCTGCCAGGGGCAGAAGCAGCAGAAAAATTGTCAAAAGAACACGCTTCATCTTTTTCCTCCCAAGGTTCAGGGTCCGGCAGGCGTCTTATCTGAGCGATACATAGCCTGCCTGCGCAATGCAGGCCTGTCCTTCATCGCTGGTCATCCAGTCAGCAAACCGGCCGGCCGTCTCATTTCCTTCCTCATACACGGCGTAGTAGCAGACAGTATAGGGATAGGTGCCGTTTCTGAGGTTCTCCGTGGTGGGTTCAATGCCGTTGACGGCGATGACCTTGATGTTGTCATTCAGATACAGCGAAGTCACGTAATACAGGTACGAGTACCCGATCGCTTCCCCACGGTCTTTGAAAATGCCGTTCCGGCCGATCCTGTCGACGGCATCCCCCATGCCCTTGGCGATAAAGTTTTCCTCGGCAGTGACGATCGGTCTGTCCCCCATGACCAGTTCCTCCATGGCGGTCTGGCTGCCGCTCCCGTGCGGACGCTGGTAGGCGGAGATCACGCAGTCTTCCCCTCCGACTTCAGCCCAGGAGGAAATGTACGGCTCAAAGCTGTAATCCGTCTCGTAAGCATCATACTCTCTGATTCTGGTCGGGCTCTCGATATGCCCGCTGATTCCGGGAACGTCGTACTCATACCGTTCCACGGCGGAGTAGATGTCCCTGATCTGATCCGTCGTCAGGCTGTTCACCGGATTTTCTTTGTTGACCATGAAGATGAAGGCATCATAGCAGACCGGCACCATGACCGTTTTCCTGCCCGCACTCCGGAGCGCCTCCCGTTCATCCTGATTGGGCGCCGTTCCCAGGACAAGATCGATCGGCCGGGTATCCTCCATCATGACATTCTGAGACTGTATGGCGACCATGGGGTTGGGCAAATGGTTCGTCAGGCGGTCATACGCCACCGGTGTCGTCGAAAAACTGACGAAGCCGGACAGATCGGATTCACTGAGGTTCAGCCATTCCCTGGCAAATTCCATCGCCATGGGAACGCACACGGTGGAACCATCCATGCTCGGATACGTTCCCCAGCTGCGGATGGAAAGGGAAGGATCGCCTTCATACGCTGTATCCCCGCCAAGTGCAAAGGCTGACGGATCTTTGACAACTCTTGTCCAGTTCTCCGGGCGGTCCAGCTGCACATTGATCTGGGACCAGGATCCCTCAGCCGCCGCCAGGGCGCAAACCAGACAAAGCATGAGGCACAGGACGGATAGTTTCATTTTCACCACATCTCCTTTTCCTTTTCCACCAGATTCCCGTTATCTCCATTGTATTTTTCTTCTCTCAGCTTCATCCGCAATTCCTCATCAACGGCGTCCCGGAGTCTCTCCGGAATTGAAAGCCGTGTCAGACTAAACATGGGCTCCAAGGCACCCGGACCTATCTCGACAACCGTCGGCGGGATCGTCAGGCTGACAAGATTATCCAGCCCATAAAAAGCTCTTGCACCGATCCGTCGAAGACCTGCGGGCAGCGAAAGCGATGTGATCGACAAGGAATCATCATAAGTATATAACCTTTCCAAATAAAACGCCATGTCATGAATCTCCTCCGTCCCCTTCAGCACATCGTAGTGCAGTCTTTTTTGATCATCCGGATACCTGAGCAGTGTTTTTCCATCCTTCGAATAGACGACACCGTCCACGCTTTTGATAAACGGATTCCTGCTGTCCACCTCGTATCTGCGGATGAATGAATCCAGGCTGCAGAATTCAAAACTCCGAAGGGTTGACGGGAGATACAGCGTACCGATGTCCATAGTCGCAAGGGCAGCCAATCCCGTAATGTATTCGGTTCCTTCAGGAATGACCAGCTCATCCAGACTCATGTCGCACAGCGCTAAATCTCCCATCAGCCGGAGTGTTGAGGGAAGACGGATCTTCCTGACCTCCTCGTTATTTACATCACGTGGGGGCGAAAGGGTCTCCAGCTGGACCATTCCGTATTCAGCCTTTGAAAGAACCGGTCCGTTGCCACGGTAATATATACTTTCGTCATAATTAAGATATTCTCTACCAATAAACTCCACGCCTTCATCACATACCAGCGTACTTCCTTCCATATGCACGGGATTGTGATATTCTGCCGCATCTGACGGAATAAATCCGCAGGCTTTTTTCCCGTCCACCGTGGTGATGACATACGTCCATTCATCATCCTCATCAAATTCATCCAGATAAAGGATACCGACATATTCACCCTTTTTCAGATTGCGGATTTTCCGTTTCCCGCCGCGGGGATCATCCGTGAGCGTTGTATCCCTGACAACCTTCCCTGGTTCTGCAATACGAATGTCTCCTCTTAGATAATTCTGGTCTTCAGCCTGCTCAGCCGCACGTGCTTCCTCGCTTTCATCTCCCCATTTTCGGACATCTTCGATGCTTAGCCAGTCATAGATGCTCCACTTCACCTCAGGCGCGTCCTGTGCGGTCCGGATCCATCCGATCCGCTTTTCGTTTTCTGACACGTCGTATTCAATCAATGTCCATGTCCCGTACCTGATCGAGTCCAGGACCGTGACTTCCTCCCGGAGACTGACGCACGCCCTGCCATCCGCACCCCGGTATGCCTTCTCATCCGGCGCACTGTACACCGGAAGCACCGCGCCTTCAGGCTGCTTCAGCTCCTTTGCATCCATCCGGGCCTCGGAATAAAGGCTGTTACCAGAAGCAGAAGCACCGGACACAGAACCCAGACACAGAAGCAGCAGGAAAAATGCAGACAAAACCTGTTTCATTCTTTATCCTCCTCCGAACCCATTCAGTTCAGCAGACGGCACC
>CACYCQ010000078.1:0-14465 GCA_902772995.1 uncultured Eubacteriales bacterium | reverse complement strand
GGCTCCCGAATCATGGCCGTGGCGGACATCTTCTCGGCGATTACGGAGGAAAGGCCCTACCGCAGGCCGATGAACCGGGAGCAGGCCATGAAGGTGATGCGGGAGAACGTTGAGAGGGGAGGAATCTGCGGGGCGATTGTGAAGCTGCTGGAAGAGAACTATGATGCGGTCAATGACGCACGGATGAAGAAGTCGCGGGAAGCCGGGGCGCGGTACTTTATGACCTACCGGCCAGGCGGGGAAGATGGCGCCTCATCCTGAACCGAACCGGACCGCGTCCGCGGGGGCGTTTGTGCGGCACGCGCCCCCGTCCGCCCCGGGGGCCCTGATATAATATGGAAGAAACACCCGCCAGGGCAGAGGAGATCTCTGCCCTTTCCGGATTGAAGGCACAGGATCGCTTTGCCGCAGGCAGGCGGCGGGTATGGCCGGGACACCGGATGGCCGCAGGTGCCCGGCAGGAACACGGCCGCCGGCAGCGCTCCGGTCACGGGAGGAACCGGTGTGCCCCGGGCCTGTGAAGCGCAGCATTCCGGCTGCCGCAGACAGGAACGCAGCCCGCACACCCCGGGAGGCCAGGTGCGCGAATGAGCTTGCCTGCCGGGTGAAGGGAAGCTGCATGATCTGCGGCCGGACCCGCGGGGGTTGCAGTTGCATTGCGGCATCAGGGGGATGCTATAATGCATGCGGAAATCATGAAGAACGGGGCCGCGGCAGGCCGGCGGCGGGCTTCCCCGGTCCGGCGACGCCCGCAGGGAGCGCCGGCGCCCCTCTGTCCGGCCCTCAAAAAAGCCGGGTTTCAAACACAACCGGTGTCAGTTTGAGACGCGGTGAAGCAGCCCCGCACCGGGTGAGTGCGGACGAAGGCAAAGGCCCTGAAGCAAAAGCCCTGCCCCCTCAGGACCGGGCAAAGCGGGCAGGGCGGAGAGCGCATTTGGCGCGGAACCGGAAATCAGGAGGAACGGAGATGTCACAAGGTTATATCAGCCCCTTTTCCCAGCGCTACGCCGGACGGGAAATGCAGGCGGTGTTTTCAGAGGATTCCAAATTCACCACATGGCGCAGGCTGTGGATTGCCCTGGCCCGGGCCGAAATGGAGCTGGGCCTTCCGGTGACCCGGGAGCAGGTGCAGGAACTGGAGGCCCACGCGGAGGACATCAATTACGAGGATGCCCGCAGGCGGGAGCTGGAGGTGCGCCATGACGTCATGAGCCACGTCTACGCCTACGGCCTGCAGTGCCCCGGTGCCGCCGGCATCATCCATCTGGGCGCCACCAGCTGCTATGTGGGGGACAACACGGACATCATACTCATGCGCCGCGCCCTTCTCATCGTGGAAAAGAAGCTGACGCGGGTGATCCGCCAGCTTGCGGACTTCGCCGAAGCATACCGGGAAATGCCCTGCCTGGCCTATACGCACCTGCAGCCGGCCCAGCTGACCACCGTGGGAAAGCGGGCGTGCCTGTGGATCAACGAACTGGCCATGGACCTGAGGGAGGTGGCCATGCGCAGGGAGAACCTGGCCCTGCTGGGCAGCAAGGGCACCACGGGCACCCAGGCCAGCTTCATGGAGCTTTTTGAGGGGGACGAGGAGAAGGTCCGCGAGCTGGAGCGCAGAATCGCCCGCGAGATGGGCTTTGATCGGGTCGTCCCCGTCAGCGGGCAGACCTATTCCCGCAAGGTGGACTACCAGGTGCTCTCCGCCCTGAGCGGCGTGGCGCAGAGCGCCAGCAAATTCGCCTATGACCTGCGGCTGCTGGCCAGCTTCAAGGAGATGGAGGAGCCGTTTGAAAAGGCGCAGATCGGGTCCTCCGCCATGCCCTACAAGCGCAACCCCATGCGCTGTGAGCGCATTGACGGCCTGTGCCGTTACCTGATGACCCTGGAGCTCAATCCCGCGCTGACGGCGGGCACCCAGATGCTGGAACGGACGCTGGATGACAGCGCCAACCGCCGCATCGCGGTGGCGGAGGCCTTCCTGTGCGCCGACGGGATCCTGAACCTGCTGCTCAATGTCACGGATGGCCTGGTGGTCTACCCGCGCGTCATTTCCGCCCGCATCCAGGCGGAGCTGCCCTTCATGGCCTCGGAAAACATCCTGATGGACGCGGTCAAGAAGGGCGGGGACCGGCAGGAGCTCCATGAGCGCCTGCGCACCCATGCCCAGCTGGCCGCCCGTCAGGTGAAGGAGATGGGGCTCCCCAATGACCTGCTGGAGCGTCTGGCGGCGGACCCGGCCTTCGGGCTGACCCGGGAGGAGCTGGGGCGTTCCCTGCACCCGGAGGACTACACCGGGCGCAGCGCCGGGCAGGTGGAGGAATTCCTGCGGGAGGAGATCCGTCCCCTGCTTCGGGAACATCCCGCCTGGGAGGAGGAAACGGTTATCCGCGTGTGACGGCGCCGCCTGGGCCGCCCGTTTGTCCCCGTTCCCGCCGGGGAGCGGGGGACCGGAGGGCGGCGCATGTCCCGGCCCCGTCCCTCCGGGGGACTTAAAGGTTTTTACAGGAGAATAGTGCCGCCAATTCAGATGTTCTCAATTCACTATCATTTGTGGTATAATGGATGAAATCCGCAGGAAGGAGGATGCCCCCGCATTGAGATTTGAAGACCGGCGCAGGCGAAGGACCCTGAAGCGCAGACTGGTCAAGCTGGCCATCGTCCTGGGAGGGCTGACCCTGGTGTACGCGGGAATGTGCCTGGCGGACTATTTCAGCCAGGCGCGCAGCGCGAAGGAGACGTCGCAGCAGCTCTTTGAGGTGTACACCGGGGACGAGCCGGTGGAAAACCAGGCCCCGCAGACCGGCGGCGCGATTCTGGGCTCCTTTGTCCTGGAGGTGGATGACCCGTATGAGACGCCGGAGGAGGAGCGGGAGCGACCGAAGGTGCTGAACTGGCCGGACAACCCCCAGATGGTGGTGTCGGACGCCTTTGTCCGCCTGCAGCGGCGCAACCGGGACATCGTGGGGTGGCTGAGCATCGACCATCTGCTGGAAGAACCGGTGGTGCTCAGGGACAACGACACCTATCTCCGCAGGGACTATCTGGGCAGGGCCAATGACAACGGGGCGCTGTTCCTGGAGGAGAACACCCGGCTGACCCACCGGCCGGATACCTACATCATCTTCGGCCACAACATGAAGACCGGGGAGATGTTCGGCTGCCTGCGCAATTATGAAAACCCCGCCTTTTACCGCCGCGACCCCCTGCTGAGCTTCAACGTGCTCTATGAGGACGGGCGGTACGTGGTCTTTTCCGTGGCCGACGTGGACACCCAGCCGGGACAGCTGCGCCACGTGCCCTTCATGGACCTGGAAAACTGCACGAGGAGCCAGCGCGCCGATTACATCCAGAGGCTGGAGAACCTGTCCATCCTGCGCACGGAGGTCCCGGTGGACGCGGATGACCAGCTGCTGCTGATGGTCACCTGTGAAGGGGACAGCCGTTTCCGGAGGGTGGTCAGTGCCAGGCGCCTGCGGGCAGGAGAAACCGAGGAGCATGTCCGGCGCATTGCCGCAGGGGCAACCGCGCTGTAGTGAGGAGGACAAGGATGAAACTGATGAAACGGCTGGTGTGCCTGCTGCTGTGTCTGCTGCCCCTGGCGGCGCTGTCGGAGGAAGACCCGGTGGTGGTGCGCGTGGGCAAGGTGGAGTACCGCCGCTCCCTGGCGGAGTATGCCATGAAGTCCGGGGAAATGATGCAGGTCCTGGGCCTTGAGCAGACGCAGGACAAGGCGGCCATGCGGGACCAGGCGCTGGAGCGGCTGATCAATATGGGCATTGTGGAAAACAAGCTCATGGAGGCCGGCAAGCATGACCTGTCGGAGGACGATGAGAGCGTGCTGCGGCTTTACGCGGGCAACGTCTACGACAACCTCTGGCAGCAGTTCGCCGCCGAAATCCGGGAGGCGGGCTATCAGGCGGAGGACCGCCAGGTGACGGACTGGCTGAGGACGGAGCTGGGATGCACGGTGGACACCGTCTATGAAGAGGTGCTGGCCAGGGAATGGACGACCCGGATCCTGGCCCTGTACTGCGGCGATGTCACCATCACCACGGGGGAAACCGTGGAATTCCTGGAGGAAAACTATATCCGGCCGGACAGGGAGGCCTATGAGCATGACATCCCCCGCTATGAGGAGGAAGTCCTCTCCACCGGCTCCGAGGCCTTTTTTGTGCCCGAGGGCTACCGGACCATCCGGCAGATCCTGCTGCCCTTCCCCGAGGAGCTGCAGGGGGAACTGGACAAGCTCCGCCAGAAGGACAATGAACTCCAGGTGGAGATGTACTCCCTGAAGAACGGCATCGCCGACGCGGTGCTGGAAAAGGGAGATGTGGACGCGGCGGTGGATGCCTACCGGGAGGCGGAGAAGAAGGAAAAGGACGTCCTGGAGGAGATGACCCGCCTGCAGAACCGCGGCCCGGAGGAGCTCAGGGCCACGACGGACGAGATCTACCGCAGGCTGAAAACCGGGGAGAGCTTCCTGTCCGTCAAGGAGGATTACCGCAGGGAGCAGGACAAGGAAAAGGATGACCTGCCCTTCCATCCCGACAGCACGTCCTGGCCCGAGGCCGTGAAGAAGGCGGCATCTGCGCTCACCACCCCCGGGGAGGTTTCGCAGCCCGTGGCCTCGGAGGAGGGGGTCCACCTGATCGAATATGTCGGGGACATCCCGGGCGGGATCCATCAGCTGAGCGCCGAGGAGAAGGAATCCCTCGAGGCCACCGTCCTGCAGCAGAAGCAGATGGTCCGGCTCGCCGAGCTGATCGGGCAGTGGCGCCCGGCGTACACGGTGGAGTCCTTCCCGGAGCTGCTGCCGGTTCCGGAAAGCTGAAAAACAAAAACACGCATCCGCGCAGGACTTTCCTTGCGCGGATGCGTGTTTTTATCCAAATGACAGGGAACTGCGCAGGACGGCGGGGGCTCCGGAGTGCGCCTGCGGGGAAGGGCCCCCGGGGCCGCCCGGACATGAGGATCCCCGCTTTGCCGCAGGGCCCCGGGAAGCTGCGGGAAATAACGGGCCGTCTTCCGGGGCGCTCAGGAGCCCTTTCGCTCCGGGAGGTGGAACTCCATGTTGGCGTAAATACGGGACATCCGCTCATCCGGGAAATGCCGGTCGATCAGCGACCAGAGGGGCCCGGGAGGGGCGATTCCCCGGACCCGCTGGGACCAGCGGAAAACGGCGATGCCGGAAACGACGGCGTTGATGAGGAGAAAGACGGTCAGCGAGATGGAGAGGAAGCGGCCCAGACGGTTGGGGATTTTCAGGAGGAGCCTGGCCAGCCGGGGATAGAGGTTCTTGATCCAGAGGACCCCGAGGATCCCCCAGAGAATGGAGTACAGCAGGCAGATGCGCCCGTTCAGGTTGAAGGGCATGGTGCTGTAGTCCCAGGAGACGGAACCCAGGATGGACTCCTGCAGCCAGGAGCACAGATATTCCACCACGCTCCCCACCGCCATGCCGCCCAGAAAGGAGAGCCAGGCTCCCCGGTTCCTGTACTTGTACAGGGCCACGGTCAGCACGACGGCGCCGATGCCGTACAGCAGGTTGAAGGGGCCCCAGACCAGGCCGGAACGGCTCTGCAGCACGCCGTACTTGAGGACGCACCAGATCAGCTCGATCACCACCCCGAGGAAGCTGCCCATGACGCAGATCATCCTCAGCTTGTTGATGCCCAGGCCAGGCGCATAGTAATCCGGGGCCTGCTCGCGCAGATCGATGGTGGCGTTGGACATATGGGGGTGAAGGGGGCCCCGGCGGGTGCTGTTGCGGGCATCCCGCAGGCGCGCATCCAGCTCGTCGGCCATCCGGAGGGCCTCCTGATGCTCCTCAAACAGGAGCATGCCCGTGTGCCGGAGGCAGGAGATCTCCTCGTGGATGGAGGCGTCTGCGGAGGTGTCCGCGGGGTCAAGGGCCAGATGGCGGTAGACCTCATCCAGATGCTGCTGGTGGTGCTCCAGCCGGCGCTTCATGTCAAGGGCGGGGGCCGCAAGCGGGTGCTGTTCGGGGGCTTTGGGGGGCGGGAAGGATGTGTTCAAGGCAGGGACCTCCGTGTGTCAGTCGGATGTTTCAGGGGGATTTGAAGGGGAAGGTTCCGGGAAGACGGCGGAAAAGGAATACGCCTCGTCCGGGACCGGCTCGCCGCCGAGCATGCGCCTGAGGATGCCCTGCATGTACTTGAGGATCCTGAGCGAATCGGCGAGGGAGAAGGTGTAGCCGGGGACCAGCTCTTGGGTGAAGAAATCCGTGAAGGAGTGGCAAAGGAGGGGGTCGCGCAGGATGATCTCGGAATGGGTGCTGCTCAGGCGGTAGTCGGTGCCGGGCTGGATGAAGCAAAGGGCGGTGGTCTCATAGCAGATCACCTCATACCGGCAGAACCGGGAACTGTCCCTGAGAAAGCGGATCTGGAAGGAGGGACCGCCTGAGCGGCGCACCAGGTCCGTGATGATCTGCAGGCGCTCCGGGACGGTGAAGGGGCGCATGCCCCAGAAATGGTCCGAGAGCATCCCCGTGCGCACAAAGGACCACATGCCGTCGGTGACGACATGGATCTGCGGGCGCGAGGAATTGACGGACTGAAGGTAACGAAGCTTCTGAATGCCCAGAAGAAGGGTGAGATTCGGCAACTCCTCCGGAGGGAGGGCTTCCCGGATGGCGACGCTCTGGATCTCATAGGGAACGGTTTCCATCCCGATATCCGGCTTGAAGCGGTAGATGGCATGGCCCCTTTCCAGCTCCATGCAGAAGTTCAGATACGCCTCGTAATTCGCCTGGTCCATGCCGCCCTCCGCGTTGTTGATGCACAGGGAACAGCCGGTGATGGAGGTGGTCAGGGTCTCAAGGAAACCGTTCAGCTCCGGGAAGGGAACGGGACAGAACTGGCCGGGACGCTCCAGCAGCAGCAGCTCCCGGACCTCCTCCCCGGTGTCCCGGCGGGTCCCCCAGAGCGCGATGAAGTTGGTGGTCAGGGGAAGGGTGTTCGGTTCTCCGGGGGCGGGGGAGATGATGTACAGGCGGTAATGGTTCCTGAAAACCAGGGGCAGGAGCTGGTCGATGGGGTTGAGCACGGAAAGGCGCCCGGAAGGGGAAAAGAGATACTGCCGGACGCGGGGAAAATCCGTCCCCCGCGAACCGTAGGCGTCGGCGAAGCAGCGGCAGACATTCCGGACTTCGTTGCCGAAGAGGCAGCCCTCCTTCAGGTCGATCCCGGAAAGGTACAGCGACAGGGGAACGGGGGAGGAGCCGGAGCGGACGCAGCAGCATCCGGGTGGAGAAGAAGAATCGAGGATAAGGGCATGGAACCAGGAGGAGGGGTTGTGCGGCTCAAAGGCGGTCATCAGGGAGGTCCGCAGGATCCTGGACCTTGGGGAAAGGGACAGGGAAAGCTGGCCAAGGCGCGAAATGAAGTCCTTCATGGCCCGCACGCCGGCTTTCCCCGTGGCAAGCCGATCCAGGGAGGTGGCGCTTTTGTAGCCCATCATGCGGGCGAGCTCCTTGCGGGAAACGTGCTCCTCCTCGCAGATGTTGACGATCATGTCCTGGATTCCCGTTTTGAGGTTTCTGGCTTCCATGTGCATCTCCTTGCGTCCCGGGTACCGGGGAATGCTGTTTTTCCCTGCCATTATAGCCGCTGGCGGGGAAAAGGGAAAGAAGGAAGACCTATCACGGCAAGAATGCCAAAATAAGCGCCTGAATTCGTGCAATATTGAGAATAACCTGCCGGAATGCACGGAAAAGGCAGAAAAGATTTTTTCTGCCGGATCATTTGTGGTACAATTGCACATGATATACCGAAAAAGCAGTGCATTGCCAGAAAAGGGGGATTCTCATGGATTATGAAGTCTTCTATTCCGGCCTGACGGACCTCTTCGAAGGGGTGGCTCTGGACGCCGCCGATGTGAACCAGGCCTTTGAAGAATACTGCAGGGGCATTGCTGCTATCGCCGGGCAGATCCATCTGGCCAGGATCGATTCCAGCCTGTCCTCCGTGGAGGATTTTTACGGGAACGATATCATCAGGTACCCCCTCCGGTGGGAGTTTGAACCGACGGAGGCCCCCGACGAAAAGGCGGTGAAAATCCAGTTCAAGCGTTCGGGATATGAAAAGGGACTGGTCCTGCTCTATCCCGCCACGGACCACGAATGGACGCAGGAGGAGATGAGGACGCTCAGGGCGGTCTCCAAAATCGCCGCCCTGATCATCTCGCGCGCCAACATGCAGTCCATGATCTCCCAGATCCCCTTCACGGACAGCATGACCGGCGTCCTGAACGGGCAGGGGCTGCAGCGCTTTGGCCGGAAGCTGGACGAGCAGGGCGAGCTCGGGCGCTATGCGGGGATCTTCCTGAACATGAAGAATTACAGGATGATCAACGACAGGTACGGCAACCGGGCGGGGGATGACGCGCTGCGGCAGATCGCGGTGGCCCTTCGCAAAAGGATTCATCCTGAACAGGAATACATGTGCCGCCTGGGCGGGGACAACTTCTTCCTGCTGGTGCGCCGGGAGCATGTGGAGCGGCTTGTGGCGCAGCTCCATGAGGAGGGCATTTCCTGCAAGATCCAGGACGGGAACCAGATCCGCGACGTCTGCATCCGGGTGCGCATGGGCATCAATATCGCCCGGACCCATGAGAGCATCTACCAGATCATGGACGACGCCTCCATCGCCATGGCCACCTCCCGGAAGAACCGGGAGGACGTGGTGTACTTCACCGAGGAGCTGATGTACCGCGCCATGCTCCGCAAAAAGATCGTAGCCAGGTTCCCGGAGGCCCTGCGCCGCGGCGAGCTGGAGGCCTTCTACCAGCCCAAGGTGTCCCGGAAGGACTACAGGCTGTGCGGCTGCGAGGCGCTGGCGCGCTGGCGCGTGGACGGGGTGGTGCACATGCCGGCGGAGTTTATTCCCGCCCTGGAGGAGGCCGGGCTGATGATCCAGCTGGACTTCCATATTCTGGAGCAGGTCTGCAGGGACATCCGTTCCTGGCTGGATGAGGGGATCACCCCGGTGCGGGTGTCCGTCAACTACAGCAAGCGGGACCTGATGGAAGAGAATCTGGCGGAGCGCACCCTTGAGGTGATCCGCCGCTGGAAGATCGACCCCAGGTACGTGGAGATCGAATTCACCGAGACCACGGGCGACGTGGATGTCGGCCTGCTTTCGGCGTTTGTCCGGCAGATGCGAAGCAGCGGGGTGACGGTCAGCATGGACGACTTCGGCACGGGATACAGCTCGGTCAACCTGTTCAAGAGCATGGATTTTCACGTGGTGAAGCTGGACCGCAGCTTTATTCAAAATATCGACCGCCACATCATCAAGGATGAGGTGATCCTGGAGAACGTCATCCAGATGCTGCATGAGCTTAACTGCGAGATTGTGGCGGAGGGCGTGGAAACGGAGCGGCAGATGGGGTTCCTGAGGAACACGGCCTGCCAGGTGATCCAGGGATTTTATTTTGACCAGCCCATGCCCAGACAGGAGTTTGTCGCCCGTCTGGTCAACCCGCAGTATTCCGATATGAAGGAGATCAGGAGATGAACTGGGAAGAAATGCTGACGATGGAGCGCATTGAGGAATGCCCCGGTGAGATGGATGTCGCGCGGCTGCCTGAGGAGGTCCTTCCTGCCGCCCTTGAAAGGGTGGAGGCGCTTCTTGCCAGGCTGCAGGAGCAGGAGGTCAGCTGTCCCGCGACGGATGAGGGGAGCGAGGAGGCCGTTTCCTGGCTGAACCGGATGGATATCCTGACGGACCTGAAGGAGGAAATCGAGGAAAGGCTGTCCCTTTTCTGACAGTACGGGAGAGATGAACCCCGGCGGCTCCGTGCCGCCGGGGTTTCTGATACCTGGCAATTCCGGATTCGGCTCTTCACAAAACGGAAAACGGATGATATGATTTCAACTCAGGTGAACTCCGGGATGCGCCCGCTTCTGCGGCTTTCCCGGAACAAGAAAGAGGGAGGGGCGGCCGGTCCGTCTCCCGTACAGAGAGGAAGAAGAGACGGTGAGCCTGTTTCATGGCAAGTCCGAAAGCGCAGGCAAAAATGCGAAGCCAGACCAGAAAAAGGAGAGAAGGATCCCCTGGCGGGGGCAGAATTCAGCTTTTTTCAACAGGTACAAGAAGTTCCGCAAGGCGGTGACAAAGAAGCAGAGGCTGATGCTGATGATCGCGCTGCTTTCCGCCATGGCCCTGCTGTTCATACTGGTCGCATGGGTGTGCGGGACCTATGTGGAGGATGTGATTCTCCATCAGAACATGGACCTGAAGCGGACCGCCATGTCGGTGGCCGGCAGGTACCAGTCCACCACCGCGATTGTCCAGAGCAGGGTCGATTATGCAAAAGACCTGATGCGGATGTACAATCTGGTGGAAAGGTACTCCCTGCAGCAGAAGCCCACGCCGGAATGGGAGAAGAACATCGACGACTACACCCCGATGGACCTCGGCATTGAAGCCTACTTTGTGAAAAACGGGAAGGTCGCCTTTTCCAGCAGCAATGCCCGGGGACTGGGGATGGAGGAAGAGGAACTGCGGCGTCTCGTGAGCGAAAAAGAGGTTGTCACCGCCACGCAGGGGGATTCCATGTACACCTATGCGGCGGCGCCCATGGGAGGGGGAGCCCTGGTCACCCTGATCCGGGACATCGAGGGCGGATGGATCGGCGAAGTCCGCTCCCCCGTCAGCCTGACGCAGAATATCCCGGGGGGAGACATCTTTGTATACGATTCGGAGAACGGCGACATCTACGGCTCCACCGCCCCGGAGACGGAGGGCGGCAAGATCGATTCCCTGCCGCAGAAGACAAAGGGCGTCCGGATCGAGGGGAAGGTCCCTGTCTGGGACTGCGTCCGCAGATATGTGCAGGACATCGACGATTATCTGATTGTCGAGGAGGACGTCAGTCCGTTTGTGAAGGTCATGGTGTCGTATGACCTCAACTACCTGATGCGGGACTGCGTGGTGAACATGCTGCTGCCGGTGCTGTTTTTCCTGGTGGCTGGGATGATCGTGGTCTTTGGCGTGCGTTTTGTCAGGATGATCCGCAACCTGATCCGTGACCGGAGCGAGATTTTCCCTCTTTTCAAAAATGTCTATATCGACATGCACATTCTGAGGCGGATCACGTCCCTGTTCCTGGTCAGCCTCCTTGTGCTGGTGGTCGTCTGTTCCTATATCATGATCCTGGGCATCCTGAGCTCCGTCAACACCCGTTCCGCCAGCAAGCTGGACGGGATCATCCAGGAAAAGGAGAACAATTTCGAGCAGATCCGCCTGCTGGAGGAATACCGGGACGCGGGCGCCCAGACACTGTTCACCTACATGATCGGGGTTTTTGAAATCAATCCTGACCTGCTTTCAAACGAACATCTGGAGAAGATCGCCGGGATCATCGGGGCAAGGGATATTACCGTCTTTGACGCCGGCGGCAAGGCACTCAGTTCCTCCTCGGGATATGTGGGCTATTCCCTGCCCCGCCCCGCTGAGGAGAACGAGGAATCCCGCGTGATCCATGCGCTTTACAGGATCATCGAAGGCGTGGACAAGGCGAGCCTGATCGCGGTGGACAGTTCCTCCATGGACTACTATTATGCCACCAAGTACAAAACCGGCGACGGCATCATCCGCTTTGAATTCAGCAACATCGCTTTCCAGGACACCATGGCCGCCCTGAGGCTGGAGACGGTGCTCAGTGAGGCGGACCTGGGCGACAGCGATCTGATTTATTACGATGCCGGACATCCGGAGCATGCGCTCCTGTCCCAGACCGGGGTCAGCGAGGTCAGCACCATCCCCAATCCCTTCAGCGAGGGCATGCTGACGAACGAGCACTTCGGCATCTACCGGCTGAACAGGGAGCCCAGCTACTTCTACGTCCGCGCGGATCCCCAGAACGAGGGGAGCTTCTTTGTGGCCACGGTCAGCCTGATGCACCTGCTTCCCGAACGGCTGAACCTGCTGCTCAACATCGTGACGGGCTTTATCGTCCTGTACCTGTTCGAGTGCGTGTTCATGAGTCCCTGCGTCCTGGGCCCCGATGACATTTCGGACAATGTGAAGGTCGCCGCCGACGATGAAAACAAATCCGATGATGAGGAGGATGAATTCGACCTTGACCGGATCATCGAGCGGGGAAAGGTCAAGCTCTACAATTCCTCCCGTGAGGCCATGGAGCACAATTTCGCCTTCTTCATGCGCATCCTCTTTACCGGGAGCATCATCGTCTTCGTCCTGTTCCTCGTGGCGGACTTCGTGGGCTCCAATGTCGGAAATTCGCTGACCCAGTACCTGATGAACAACAAGTGGGAGAAGGGCTTCAACATCTTCTCCATCACGTCCATTCTGATCAGCATCATCTTCATCCGCATGCTCGAGACCCTGATCATCTCCCTGGTCCAGAGCGTTTCCGAGAACCTGGGTCCCTCCGGTCTGACGGTGGGGCGCCTGCTGGTGAGTCTCGTCCGGTTCCTCGGGCTGCTGACGATCATCCTGATCATCCTCTCCCAGATGGGCGTCAATGCCGGAACCATCCTGGCCAGCGCCGGCCTGACCTCGGTGGTCATCGGTATCGGCGCACAGAGCACGGTGAGCAATATTTTAAGCGGCCTGTTCATCATCTTCGAGGGCAACTTCCGGGTGGACGACATCGTCGAGATCAACGGCTGGACCGGCAAGATCCGGGAGATCGGCGTGCGCACCACCTGCATCGAGAGCTTCGGCCATGCGGAGGATTACAAGAACCTGCGCGTCATCAACAATTCGGATTTCAACAACGTGGTCAACCTGTCGCGCAAACCCTCGCAGGCGGTGGTGCTGCTGCCCCTGGAATACAGCGCGGACCTGAACCGCTTTGATGAGCTCTTCAAGCAGAATGCCAGCTCCTTCATGGATCGGTTCCCGGAGATGATGGATGTTCCGAACAATGACGGCCTTCTGCGTCTGGATGCGTCCGCCAAGGTGCTGCGTATCCGGGCAAGGTGCCAGGAGGAGGACAGGATTACCCTGGAGCGCAGGATGCTGCAGGCCCTGGTGGATATGGCGGAGAGCAACGGCTTCTCCATTCCCTTCGACAAGCTGGTGCTGGTCCAGGAGGGAGAATTCCGGATGGACATCCGGCAGGCGGGAAGGATGCCCCAGGGCAGCCCCGAGCAGTTGCCGGAATCCCCGGAAGTCCCGGAGGATCAGGCATAATCATTTGGGCCCTCAGCCCCGCCTGAGCGGGACTGAGGGAGGACCCTGCCGGGGCGGTGAGGCTGCCGCCCGCGGCCCCGGGGCCCCCGCCCCCTTTTGCACAAAAAACGGCTTTTCCCGTTTCAGGGAAAAGCCGTTTTTTGTGTCCCTGCTGAAGGGACGCCCTGTCTGCGGCGGAGGGACCCGTCCTGCCGGGAGGACTGAGGGCTCCGGATCAGGCAAAATGCCCCTGCAGGAAACGCAGGAGCAGCTGCTCCAGCTGCACCGCATCCCCGTGGCAGCCGTCCAGGGCATAGCTTCGGGCAACCCCGGTGATGCCGCCGGCCAGAAAGTCAGCGGCATAATGCCGCGCTGCCTCGCTGCTGCCCGGCAGGAAGCAGGAGCATTCCAACAGGGAGGAAAAGATGCTGTCATGGAGAAGATAGATGATGTTGTTGTTGACCAGGAGCCGGATGAAGTCCCGGTTGCGGGTGATGTAGAGGGCGTATTCACGGCACAGCCACCCGGAGTCCCCGCAGGGGGCCTCCGGGGATCGGGACGGATGGGTCTCGTAGCGGGAACGGATGGTGTAGACGACGACATTCTCCGTGGAGGTGAACAGGGAATAGAAGGTCTGCCGGGAAATGCGCGCGGTGCGGCACAGCTCCGTAACGGTCACCTGGGCATAGGGCTTGGTGGACATCAGCTCCATCAGTGTCCTGGAAATCTGACGCTGGGACTCCATGGCGGTCTTGTTGGTCCCGCAGTACATGACTTCACCTCCTCAAAAACTGCGCAGAGTATAGCACAAAAGCTTGACAACTGTAAACCTGAAACCCCGGGGACACTTGCCGATGCAGTCCTTCATCCGCCAGCTCCCTGGAATCCGGATACCGCGGAAAAGGGATCCCCGGGCACGGGAACTGAGCGGGCACCGCCTGGCGGCCCGCAATCCATCGGCAGAGATGCGGTGTGTGCATCCGGGAGGGCGATGTCCGGGGCATAGGAGGCGGGAGGGTGACCCGCATTCCCAGCGCCCGTCCCGCCTGAAACCTCAGGCCGGATACGGCTACGTCACAGGGAACGGCGTGCTTTGATCTGGCTGACATATACACTATTTCATCGTACAGGTTGATGCCGGCCCTGCCGTAGACGCCGGAGTACACCTCGGAGCGATCCAAGATGGGGTTGTAGTCAGCGTCCACGATACCCGGTGCGGTGCTGCTGTTGGCATTGATGAACATGCACCCGGTATAGGCGGGATCGCCCTTGTGCTCCTTGTCGCCGTCGCGGAGGGGTAGC